>NZ_CP076134.1:3430077-3733524 GCF_018736085.1 Bradyrhizobium sediminis
ACCTGCGACGACCGAGGCACCCCCTACGACACCGGCCTGACAAACTTGCCGGCGGTTTTCGCGACCGGTTTTCTGGTATGTCCGCCATGAATACCTATATTCGCTATGATGCCCGGCCGCCCGGCGGGGGCAGGCAGATTTCGGGATCGTCTTGTACTGATCCCGCTTACGAAGGCTGAACGTGCTCTACCTGGAACTCGGGATCGTCACGGTCCTGATCGTCGTCAATGGCCTGCTCTCGATGTCGGAGCTCGCCATCGTTTCCGCGCGGCCCGCGCGGCTGGCAGCACTGGTCGAGAAGGGCGTCACCGGCTCCCGCCGGGCCCTCGCTTTGGCCTCCGACCCCGGCAAGTTTCTCTCCACCGTGCAGATCGGAATCACGCTGATCGGCGTGCTGTCCGGCGCCTTCTCCGGCGCGACGCTCGGTCAGCGCCTGACCGCGTGGCTGACTGAAGCCGGACTATCGCAGGGTCTTGCCGACGCGATCGGCGTCGGCAGCGTCGTCGGTGTCATTACCTACGCTTCGCTGATCGTCGGCGAACTGGTGCCGAAGCAGATCGCGCTGCGCGATCCCGAGGCGATCGCGGTCAGGGTTGCGCCGGCGATGATGGGGCTGGCGAAGGCATCATTGCCGCTGGTGTGGCTATTGGACCGGTCTGGCAAGCTGCTGCTCTGGCTGCTCGGCCAGCGGGGCGCGGCGGAAGAAAAAGTCAGCGAAGAGGAAATTCGCACCCTCGTCGTCGAAGCCGAGAATGCCGGGGTGCTGGAGCCCGGCGAAAAGGAGATGATCGCCGGCGTGATGCGGCTCGGCGACCTGCCGGTCGGCGCCGTGATGACGCCGCGGCATGAGGTGGACCTGATCGACCTTGCCGATCCCGACACCGAGGTGGCGACCACGATCCTGAACAGCAATCACTCGCGCTTCCCGGTATTCGACGGCAACCGCGACAATGCGCTCGGCATCGTCAATTCAAAGGATCTGCTCGACGCCTTCCTGTCGGGACAGACGCCGGATATCCGCCAGCTGATCCGCGAGGCGCCGATCATTCCGGAGAGCGTCGACGCGCGCGACGTGGTGGCTATCCTGCGCGAATCGCCGGTGCATATCGGCCTCGTCCATGACGAATACGGCACCTTCCAGGGCGTGGTGACGGGCGCGGATATCCTGGAAGCGATCGTCGGCGCCTTTCACACCGAGGAAGGACCTGCAGAGGCCGCCTTCGTGAAGCGCGCCGACGGCTCCTACCTGATCTCGGGCTGGATGCCTGTGCTCGAATTCGCCGACCTGCTCGGCATCGTGCTGCCGTCGTCGCGGCCGTATCAGACCTTTGCCGGTTTCCTGCTGCAGGAATTCGGGAAAATTCCCGGCGTCGGCGACAAGGTCGAAGCCGGCGGCTGGCGGTTCGAGATCGTCGATCTCGACGGGCGACGGATCGATAAGGTGCTGGCGAGCCGGGTGGAGGGGGCGTAGGGCGGCCCAAGCAATGCTTGAGGCCAGCCCTTCCGCGCTGCGGAACGCGGCGCTGTCACCATGTTGGACTCCTGTAGCGCGAAGTGGGGTGCTCTCGATTGGGTAAAGCCTCGCCATTCGCCGCCTGCCCTCACTCCTCCCGATGCCTGGAAACTTCCTTGCGGTGCACCAAATGCGACGGACCAAGACCGAGCGAGATTCTGCGCCAGTGAGCACTCGAAGGCGAAGAATATGGCAAAGAAAAAGCCCAGCAAGTGAGCCGGGCTACTTCTCAAAAGCAGTTTAGATCAGGCGGCCTCAAGCATCGCTTTTTTGGCGGCCTGAGTTAGGAAGCCAGATCTGGAAAGCCCGTGCGCCTCTGCATATTTGTCGATTTGCTCCAAGATATCACCGGGCAAGGTCACGTTTACCCGGACAACCTTGGGTGCCTCAGTCTTCGCTGCAACCAGGATTGCGACGCCGGATTGATTGTCTGGATCGGCCATAACGTCTTCAAGGCTGGAGGGTTCGGGGATGGCTTCTCCATCCTCGACCAAACCTTCAATATGAAAGGCTAGGGCTTCTTCTGCCATAGCTCGGGCGTCATCCAGTGTGGTCCCGGCGGTAGCAACACCCGGGAAGTCTGGAAACGATACGCCAAAGTGGCTGTCTGCTTCTTTATGGATAAGACCAATATACTGACCCATGGCTCTTACCTCAGTTTAAGACCCGATTGCTTTTCGATGCTTTTGAGTGTCCCGACCGGGATATCTCGTTCAGGGTGCGGAACGGTTACGCGGCCCTTTTTTCGAGGGTGCTTGAATTGAACGTGGCTTCCCTTCCGGGCGACCTCATGCCATCCATCCCTTTGAAGGGCCGAGATAATTTCCCGACTTTTCATGGTGTGTATTAATACACATCAATTCTGGGGTGTCAACGGATGGTTGAACCAACGGCTCCTACCCAGTCCGGCAATATTTCACGCATTTGGGCTTTGGCTACCCACCAGGCAGGAAGCTCCGGGCGGGCCTCAGCTCCTTCCGTGTCTGGAGTCGACAGAACAAAATAAGAACATAAAGTCAACCCTTGCGATTTTCGTGCTATGAAACCTCCAGCAATCCTCGGCGACTCACCCCCTCCCCATGGCCAAATCCACCCTCTCCTTCGTCTGCCAGAACTGCGGCGCGGCCTTTAACCGCTGGCAGGGCAAGTGCGAGTCCTGCGGCGAGTGGAACACGCTGGTCGAGGAGGACACGACGGGTGCGACCTCGATGCCGGTCTCGATCCGCTCGAAACGCCGGGGCCGGCTGTTCCAGTTGGAGAGCCTGACCGGCAAAAGCGCGGATGCCCCTCGCCTGCCCTCGGGGATGGCCGAACTCGATCGCGTCACCGGCGGCGGTTTCGTGCGCGGCTCGGTGCTCTTGGTCGGCGGCGATCCCGGCATCGGCAAATCGACGCTGCTGACGCAGGCGACCTCCCTGATGGCGCGGGCCGGCCATCGCGCGGTGTACATTTCAGGCGAAGAGGCGGTGGCGCAGGTGCGGCTGCGCGCCGAACGGCTCGGGCTTGCCGACGCGCCGGTGCAGCTCGCGGCGGAAACCTCGGTCGAGGACATCGTCTCCACGCTGTCCGAAGGCAAGGTGCCGCGCCTGATCGTGATCGACTCGATCCAGACGATGTGGACCGACACGGTCGAGTCTGCGCCCGGCACGGTGACTCAGGTACGCGCCTCGGCGCAGGCGCTCATAAGATTTGCGAAGAAATCCGGCGCCGCGATCATCCTGGTCGGTCACGTGACAAAAGACGGCCAGATCGCGGGGCCGCGCGTGGTCGAGCACATGGTCGATGCGGTGCTGTCGTTCGAGGGCGAAGGCTCGCAGCAGTTCCGGATTTTGCGCGCGGTGAAAAACCGCTTCGGCCCGACCGACGAGATCGGCGTGTTCGAGATGACGGGCCTCGGCCTGCGCGAAGTCTCCAACCCTTCCGAGCTGTTTCTGTCCGAGCGCGATCTCGGCAGTCCGGGCACCGCCGTGTTCGCAGGGATCGAAGGCACCCGCCCGGTGCTGGTGGAATTGCAGGCGCTGGTGGCGCCGACCACGCTGGGCACGCCGCGCCGCGCGGTGGTGGGCTGGGACCCGAGCCGGCTGTCGATGGTGCTGGCGGTGCTGGAGGCGCATTGCGGGGTGAAGCTGTCGGGCTACGACGTCTATTTGAACGTGGCGGGGGGCTTGCGGATCCAGGAACCGGCCGCCGACCTTGCCGCCGCCGCCGCCCTGGTGTCCTCGCTGGTCAATGCGCCGCTGCCGACGGATGCGGTCTATTTCGGCGAGATTTCGCTGTCCGGCGCGGTCCGACCGGTGGCGCAGACCTCGGCGCGGCTCAAGGAAGCGGCCAAGCTCGGCTTCGGCCGCGCGATCCTGCCCGAATCGGCGCGCGGCGAGGTCGGCGGCGACGCCGGGCTCTCACTCAACAGCGTCGGCGGGTTGACCAGCCTGGTCGCGGATATCGCCGCCCGCGGCACGCCAAGAGGAAATCGGGAGGGCAACCGCGAGCCCCGGGAGGGCGCCGCGGCGGAGAAAAATGCCACACCCCAAAGATTCCGGCGTCAGGAAGGCTAGCCGGGCGTGACGGCACCTGCCCCCGCCGCTATACAACCCGCGCGCAAGGCGGGAATAGCGCGATTTCCGGCCTTGCGGGACGCCCGATATGACCATCACTTAGGGCGGCACCGACGTTGCCGATTCGCGGTTTGAACTTACGAGCGGACCTGACCAGCCGATGCCGATAACGATACTCGATCTCGTCCTGCTCGGGGTGATGCTGATCTCCGGCCTGCTCGCGATGGTCCGCGGCTTCATGCGGGAGATTCTCTCGATCGCGGCGTGGGGCGCCGCGGCACTGGTGACGCTGTATTCGTTCAGCAAGCTGCTGCCGACCGCCAAGACCTATTTCAACAACGATACCGTGGCGAGCGTGGTTGTGGTCGCCGGCGTGTTCATCGGCACCCTGATCGTGGTTTCCATCGTCACGGTGCGTATCTCCGACATGATCCTGGATTCCCGGATCGGCGCGCTGGATCGCACCCTCGGCTTCCTGTTCGGGCTGGCGCGGGGCCTCCTGATCGTCGTGGTGGCCTTCCTGTTCTTCTCCTGGCTGGTTCCGGACAAGCAGCGGCCGGATTGGATCACCGGGGCCAAGTCCCGGGTGGTGCTGCAGGGAACCGGGGATTGGCTGATGTCGCTCTTGCCGGATGACCCTGAGAACACCATCTTGAAGAGATTCAAGAAGAATAAACTAGACGATGAGCAAACTGACGCCGACCAGGCAGCCCCGGCCGGCAGTGACGGCTATAGTAAACCTGCCCGCGACAGCCTGAAAAAGCTGATCGAGAAACCCGCGGCACGTTGATTTTGGCCCCAGAGAGAGGCGCGATGGACGAGATGAAAAACCCTTCCGATCCCGCCCCCCACCCTGACCTCACCCCCGCAGCAATCGAGCTGCAAGACGACCTCGAAGGCGACACGCTACGCGAGGAATGCGGCGTGTTCGGCATCTTCGGTCACCCGGAAGCCGCCGCCATCACCGCGCTCGGGCTGCACGCCCTACAGCATCGCGGCCAGGAGGCCGCCGGCATCGTCTCCTTCGATGGCACCCGCTTTCATTCCGAGCGCCGGCTCGGCCTGGTCGGCGACACCTTCTCCCGCCGCGAGGTGATCGAGCGCCTGCCCGGCAGCCTCGCCGTCGGCCATGTCCGCTACTCCACGACCGGCGCCACCATCCTGCGCAACGTGCAGCCGCTGTTCGCCGAGCTCAATGCCGGCGGCTTCGCGGTCGGCCACAACGGCAATCTCACCAACGGGCTGACCCTGCGCCGCGAACTGGTGCGCAACGGCGCCATGATGCAATCCACCACCGACACCGAAGTGATCCTGCATCTGGTGGCGCAGTCGAAGCGCGGCCGCTTCATCGACCGCTTCATCGAAGCGCTGCGCGCGATCGAAGGTGCCTATTCGCTGGTGTCGATGACCAACAAGAAGCTGGTCGGCGCCCGCGATCCGCTCGGCATCCGCCCGCTGGTGCTCGGCGAGCTCGACGGCTGCCCGATCCTGGCGTCGGAGACCTGCGCGCTCGACATGATCGGCGCGAAATACGTCCGCGACATCGACCCCGGCGAAATCATCGTGTTCGATGAGCACGGCGCCGAAAGCCACAAGCCGTTCCCGCCGAAGCCGCCGCGGCCCTGCATCTTCGAATACATCTATTTCTCGCGGCCGGATTCCATCGTCGGCGGCCGCTCGGTCTATGAAGTCCGCAAGGCCTTCGGCGCCCAGCTCGCGCGCGAAAGCCATGTCGAGGTCGACGTCGTGGTGCCGGTGCCGGATTCCGGCGTGCCCGCCGCGGTCGGCTACAGCCAGCATTCCGGGGTGCCGTTCGAACTCGGCATCATCCGCAACCATTATGTCGGCCGCACCTTCATCCAGCCGACCCAGAGCGTGCGCGAGCTCGGCGTGCGCATGAAGCATTCGGCCAACCGCGTCGCGATCGAAGGCAAGCGCATCATCCTGATCGACGACAGTCTGGTGCGCGGCACCACCTCGAAGAAGATCGTGCGCATGATGCGCGACGCCGGCGCCAGCGAAGTCCACTTCCGCCTCGCTTCGCCGCCGATCCTGTACCCCGACTATTACGGCATCGACCTGCCGGACCGCGGCGGCCTTTTGGCTGCGACCCACTCGCTGGAAGAGATGCGCGAGATCATCGGCGCTGATTCACTGGCGTTCCTGTCGATCGACGGCATGTATCGCGCCATGGGCGAACCCGGCCGCGATCCCGCCAATCCGAAATTCTCCGACCATTGCTTCACCGGCGCCTATCCGACCCACCTCACCGACCAGACCCAGACCGAGCCGCAGCCCCGGCAATTGTCGCTGCTGGCGGAAGCGAGCTAGCTGTCGTCCCTGCGAACGCAGGGCCCCATAACCACCGGCCTTGGTGTTTCGAACGCCATTTGATACGAACACCTTCCGCCTCATAGCCATCACGGCGTATGGGTCCCTGCGTTCGCAGGGACGACGATAGAGTTTACTTTCCATGACCCCTCCCCTCGACACCCGCATCGCTCTCGTCACCGGCGCCTCGCGCGGCATCGGCTATGCCACCGCCCGCGCGCTGGCCAGGGCCGGCGCGCATGTGGTTGCGGTGGCGCGGACGCAAGCCGGGCTCGAAGAGCTCGACGACGAAATCCGTAAAGACGGCGGAGTCACCACCCTGGTGCCGCTCAACCTCACCGATTTCGACGGCATCGCCCGGCTCGGCGCGGCCCTGCATGAGCGCCATGGCAGGCTCGACATTCTCGTCGGCAATGCCGGCGTCGCCGGTCCCTCCTCGCCGCTCGGGCATATCGACATGAAGTCGTGGAACGACGTGATAGCGATCAACGTATCCGCGAACTTTCAACTGATCCGCTGCATGGAGCCGCTGTTGAAAATGTCCGACGCCGGCCGCGCGGTGTTCGTCACCTCGGCGGCGGCGAGCAAGGCCAGCGCCTATCTCGGTCCCTACGCGGCGTCGAAGGCGGCGCTGGAGACGCTGGCGCGGGCCTGGGCGCAGGAAACCGCCAACTCAAAGCTCCGCGTCAACCTGTTCGATCCCGGCCCGATCCGGACCCGCATGCGCGCGTCGATATTTCCGGGCGAAGACCCGTTGACGCTGGACACGCCGGAACAGGCGGCGGAATTCATTGTGCCGATGTGCGCGCCCGACTGGACCGCAACCGGCAGACTGTTCGACTACAAGACCCGCAGCCTGAAGAATTTCCGCGAGCCGGCATGATGCCGACCCGATACCGGAAATATATCTCCGAGATCGTTGCAGGAAATTCAGACTGACCTCCGACGCTCCACGACAAGCGCATTGCCGCGCCGCGACAGACGTACTAACGGGAAAGCCGGCCGGCTGGTCGACCAACCTGGCGAGGCTCCCTGAAGAGAGCCTTCCGGGCACTTAAACTCTTTGGAGGAACTCAATGAAGAAGAAAACACTCGCGCGGCACACCGCCGCGCTCATCGCATGCGCCGGGCTGGGGCTCGCCTCGCCCGCGCTGGCCCAGGACAAGATGGTCAAGATCGGCGTCCTCAACGACATGTCGAGCCTCTATGCCGACATCGGCGGCCCCAACTCGGTGGCCGCGGTCAAGATGGCGGTCGAGGATTCCGGACTGACCAAGAAGGGCTGGAAGATCGACGTCGTGAGCGGCGACCACCAGAACAAGCCGGACGTCGGCGTCAACATCGCGCGGCAGTGGCTGGACAGCGACAAGATCGACGTCATCGCCGACACGCCGAATTCCGGCGTCGCATTGGCCGTGAGCAACCTCGTCAAGGAAAAGAACGCGGTGATGCTCAACTCCGGCGCCGCCACCGCCGACCTCACCGGCAAGGCCTGCACGCCGAACACGATCTCCTTCACCTACGACACCTACATGCTCGCCAACGGCACCGGCAAGGCGCTGACCAAGGCCGGCGGCGACAGCTGGTTCTTCCTGACCGCGGACTACGCCTTCGGCCACGCGCTGGAACGCGACACCGCCGCAGTCGTTACCGCCACCGGCGGCAAGGTGCTCGGTGGCGTCAAGCATCCGATCAACACCTCGGACTTCTCGTCGTTCCTGCTGCAGGCGCAGGCCTCGAAGGCCAAGGTGGTCGGCCTTGCCAATGCCGGCGGCGACACCACCAACGCGATCAAGCAGGCCTCCGAGTTCGGCATCGTCTCGGGCGGCCAGAAGCTCGCGGCACTTCTGCTGTTCATCAACGACGTGCATTCGCTCGGCCTCAAGACTGCGCAAGGCCTGACGTTCACGGAATCTTTCTACTGGGACCTGAACGACCAGACCCGCGCCTGGTCGAAGCGCTTCCAGGCGGCATCGCCCAAGGGCACCATGCCGTCGATGACGGTCGCCGGCGTCTACGCCGCCGTCCTGCATTACCTGAAAACGCTGGATGCGCTCGGCGGCAATCCGCATGATGGCGCCAAGATCGTCGCCAAGATGAAGGAACTGCCGACCGACGATCCCTTGTTCGGCAAGGGCCCGCTGCGGGCCGATGGCCGCCGGCTGATCCCGGCCTACCTGTTCGAGGTGAAGAAGCCTGAGGAGTCGAAGTACCCCTGGGACTACTACAAGATGATCGCCACGATCTCGCCGGACGACGCGGCCAAGCCGCTCGCGACCAGCGATTGTCCGCTGCTGAAGAAGTAACTGCGTAGCAGTCATTCCGGGATGGTGCGTCAGCACCATTCCCGGAATCTCGAGATTCCGGGTTCGATGCTTCGCATCGCCCCGGAATGACTCTCAAGATGAACGACCATCCTTTTGGCCCGCCAGCATGCGCGCTTCGTCGATCAAGATCTGCGCTGGAGTCTGCGGGCGACGGGGCTATCGCCCGCAGACTAACACACGCACCGGCACGGATGGCCCGACCCGGTTCGGGAATCCCGCCGACTGACGAAGCGGGACTATTCCATGTACCGCCGCCGTCTTCTTCGATCGGCGGAGGCGGCAACCATTCCATGTTCATGACACGACGCCGTCCTCGCCGCGCGATACGACGTCAAAACGCGACGCGCACACCGCCTTTTGCCGTTCCGATACGGCTCTGGTCGGACATCATCATGCCTTCGACGGCGCCGAACACCGCGACGTTTGCGCGGATGCGGTAGTCGAAGCCTGCACCGGCCACGGCACCGACGGTGCTGCCCTTGCCGGGCGTCGCAAAGGCGAGGTTCTGCCCGATCAAGATGGTGCTGATGGTGGCGTCGCCTGCCCGCTGCTGGGCAATCACCCCGCCATGCACGTTGGTCTTGAGGTTGTGATCGCCGCCGAAGAAGGTCGTCACCCTCGATACATCAAGCTCGCCGCGCTCCTCGAAGTTCTGCAGCGTGCGGCTGCCGACCGTCAGTCCCTGCGCCGAACCGGTTTCGCCGTAGCTGTCGAACATCCCCGCGACATAGCGCAGGCGCGCGGTCGGCGTCAGCACGTAGCCGTTGCCGACGCCGTAGCGGAAGCCATAGGCGACCTCCGGGCTGACGAACCAGCCGTCGTAGCTTGCGGTCGCCGTCTCGACGCCGCCTGCGGCGAGATTGTTCAGCACCAGCCGCCTTGACTTGTTGGAAGCATTGCCGCCCTGCACCGCGAAATCGACGAACTGCGAGGCCCATTCGAAGCGGCTGTAGACGCCACCGAACACGTAATCGGTATCCACCGCCTGCGAATTCAGGTCGACCGAAAGTGCGCCGGCACCGCCGCCGATGAACCCGCCGACCAGCCAGTCCGGCCGCACCCTGCGATCGATGCCCATGGCCGCGCCCCAGGCCGTCGAGGTGGCGCGCAGCGTCGCATCCGTCTCATCCTGGGTACGCTGGCCGCCGAAGCTCGAGGCCCATACCGTGATCGGCGCAGGGTTCGCCCAGCCGGAATTCATCCCGGGGGCCTTGATGAAACGCCCGGCATTGCTGCTTTCGGGCGCATAGGCCATCGCCATCATCGCGCCGTTTTTGGACGGCGAAACGCCGTTGAGGCGGCCCTGTACCAGCGACGACACGCCGCCGGTGAAATCCATCAGGGTACGGTCGGTCTGCGCCAGCGCGGTGGGATCGAGCGTGGCGAGCTGGCTGCCGGCCTGCACCGCCGGACCGGTGAACCCGCCGCTGACGAAGCTGGTGTTGAGGACGCCGGTGAAGTTGATGAAGGTCGGAAGCCCAATGGTCGTGAGTGACGATACCCGGCTGCTCGGCGCGGCGCCGATTACATTCACGACGTCGTTGCCGAAGCCCATATCGACCACGCCGACGATGCGCGAACCGTTCAGCAGCGTCAGGGTATCGGCGGCGTTCGACAGTCTTATCGCCGTGCCGCCGGTGCCGGTGATGATGCCGGAATTGACAATGTTCGAAGCTCCGTTGCTGAAGATGCCAGTCGCTCCGGAAATCGTGCCAGAGTTGCTTACGACCAAGTTGCCGAACGCAAAGATGCCGATGCCGACCGGACCTGTCCCAGAGATAGTGCCGGAGCTTCGGTTGGTCACGTTCACCGTATCAGCGCTGATGCCGAAAGCTCCACCCGAGAGGGTGCCGGCGTTGTCCAAATTGACGGTGCCGGCGCGGATGCCGACCGCCCCGCCGGAGATGGTTCCGCTCGTCATGTTGGTCACGTTGGCTATAGCAGTGCTGCCGTTGGCTCTGATGCCAACGCCATCAGCCGCCGTCGCCGTGATCGTGCCCGCGTTGATGACGTTCGCTGTATCGGCCCCGATTCCCTCTTCATCCGCTGCGATGACGCCGGTATTCGTTACGGTGGCGAGGCCGGCTTTGATGCCGGTTCCGGCGGGTGCCAAGATGTTGCCGGAGTTGTTTATGTTGGCCGTACCAGCGCTGATGCCGAAGGTACCGCCCGAGATGGTGCCTGCGTTGTCCACATTGGCAGTGTCAGCGCGGATGCCGGCCAACCCGCCGAAAATGTTTCCGGTGCTCACGTTGGTCACGCCGGCCGTGGCGATCCCGCTGCTGCTGGCGTTGACGCCGACGCCGTCCACGGCCGTTGCCGTGATCGTACCGGCATTGACGACATTGGCCGCCGTAAGGGCATTGACTCCCCTGCCATTCCCACCAGTTGCGGAGATCGTCCCCGTACTCCTGTTGGTCACGTTGGCCGTGGCGATGCCGCCGCGGGCATCGACCCCGACGCCGTTTTGGGCCGTCGCCGTGATCGCGCCTTCGTTGATCACGTTGGCTGTTTCGGCATGGACGCCCGCACCATTCGCGCCCGTCACCAGGATGACACCGGTGCTCCTGTTGGTGACCGTGGCCGTGGTACCGGCGAAGACGCCAGTGCTGCCCCCAAGCGTCGCGGTGATGTTGCCGGCATTGTCGGCCCTGGCAGTGGAGTTGGCGGCGACGCCGAAGAGGCCCCCCGAGATAATGCCGGTGTTGGTGTTGACCACGTCAGCGGTACCGGTGTTGCTGGCGTTGGTGCCGAAGATGCCATGGCCGAGACCCGAGATGGTCCCGGAATTGGTAACTGTGGCGGCGCTGGCCCGAACTGCAACTCCAAAATTGCCGGTCGCCTGAATCGTTCCGGAGTTGCCTATGTTGGCTGTATTGGCGCTGATGCCGGAAGTGCCGCCCGAAATCGTGCCGGTGTTGTCGGTGACGTTGACGGTAACGCCGTTGATGCCAACACCGGTTGCGCCCGTCCCCGAGATAGTGCCGGCGTTGCTGACGTTGATGGTGGCGGTACCGTTTGAAGCAACGATACCGAAGGCATCGCCGGTTATCGTGCCCGTCCCGGAATTCCTCACTGTGGTGATCGAGTCGTTGCGCGTGCTCCGGATACCGGCACCGTTCGCGCCGATCGCCATAATGTCCGCTGAGTTGGTGATATCGACGGTCTCGCCGCTGGCATTGATGCCGTTGGTTACGCCGGATATGACACCACCGACTCCGGAATTCGTCAGGACGAGCCGATGAGCGACGATGCCAAAACTGCTGGCGGCCGTACCCGTGATCGACCCCGAGTTTGTGACATCGAGATCGGAGATCGAACTAATGCCGCTATGGGCTCCCGATATGGCCCCGGCATTGTTCACGCTGGCACTGCTGTTCTTCACGGCATCCGTATCTGAACTGATGCTGCCACCACTATCGACATTGACTATACCATCGTGATTGAACTGTATGCCGGGTACTCCCGTTGCGGTGATCGAAGCGCCGGATCCGACGTGGTAAGTAAGGCCGTTGTCAGTCGGGGCGCCAAAGCCGGGGTTATTGGTACCGGTGCATTCGACCGTGGTGCCGGTGGTGGTGCACGCCGCCTCTGCGCGCTCCACCATCGCGAACGGCGCGATGCCTATTGCCAGTGCAAACACATGACCTTGCGCAAAGCGACGGCGTGCCGAGGGCAGCTGCGCGAATCCGTTGATGACGGCCCGGTCCATTCCCATTCCCATTCTTCAATTCGATGCGTCGAATCGCCGAAGCCACGCTTCGACGCATTCACCGTAGTCACGCACAGAACCGCCGGCGTCCCTCGAACGCAGGAGCCGGCGAAGCGCACGGATGGTTCTTCGCGCCATTGTCGGCGACTGTTGCATAAATGCGACATGAAACCTCGGGTTGTGACGCAGTACCGATGGCGCAGGCGCGGACTCGATACGCGACGCCCCGATCGGCTACGACAGGGGCGAAACGCGCGGCAATACAGCAACAATCCTGAAGGCGCGTAACGTCGCTCCGGCGCCCATCCTCATGTCGTGCTGCCACCGGCAGCGTCGGGATCGATCGACGATCGGTAGACCTCCCTTCTGCGCTCGTCCCTGACACGTATCCAGCTTCCGCTGTTACGCAGTTCCGATCGCATCAGGAGAAGGTGCCGCGCCAGTTCATCCGCCGCCGCTGACGCGCTGGTCGGGTACTCGAACAACATTCCTCCGGGATCGAGAACAACATAACGATCGAAGAAGAGATCAAAGAAGAAACGAGGCATGCTTTTGGCACCATGAAGAGAGACGCGGCCGAGGCCGCATCGGGATTCATCGGTCGTATTTTGCTAGGCCCCACGACTTCACCCCGGCACCGCTTGCGGCAGAGGCGAATGACCAGCAACGTTGGATTACCTGGCTTTCCCGATGGTGGAATCGGGCAAGCGGCACACCCTGGCTCGCAGCCTTGGGGCAGCGAAGGATATTCATACCTGTGCCTGATGCGGCTGGCATCATTCGAACGCAGGAGACAAGGATGCGCGCACGGCGGCGAACCGCTACTGGCGCAAGCCCTCAGCGCATCGCACCCCGACTTTTTTGATCCTTACGGAAAACCGGTACTCGCCTCATCACATGCCCTGGCTGATCAGCGGCGATGCAAATCCCGCAACGATCTTGACAAGATCGGCCTGGCGATCGGCGCCGGTCTTTCCAAACAAGCGGCGGAGGTGCGTCTTGATCGTCGTTTCCCCAACACCGAGCGCGGCAGCGACTTCCGGAACACCGCCGACCTCAACGATGGCGAGCAGCACGCGCAACTCGGTCGGGGTCAGCTTGTAAGTCCGGGCAATGACCTCGGGAGGCGACGGGGTTTCGAGCGCGACCCTGCGAATGAACACCGCCGCCGCCGCAGTGTAGACAATGCCGGTAATGCGCCGGGCACCAGACGTCAGCGGCAGCGCGTGGATCACGTAGCGTGTGCCGTCCTGCCCCGTCAGCGGCAAGGCGATGCCTTGCGTTCCGATTGCCGCATCGCCACCGCCCGCAGCCGCAAAAAGCTGCTGTAAGGTGCGATCGATTTTCGTATCGCGCGCGACGAGCCGCCCTTCGGCCGCAAACAGGGCATTGCCGGCGTCGAGAATGACATGACAGGCAAGGTTCGCATGAACGATCCGTCCCGAGGAATCGACAAGGCAGATCCCGGTGTTAAGGCCATCGAGCGTATCGGCGAAAGTCGCAACCTCCGCCGATTTGAGATCGAACAGTCTGCCGACGAGCACCGACCGTCGAACGTGCGGAGCGATAAGGCGCATGCGCCGCCGCACCTCATCGTCGACAACACCGTCGCGTTCGTGGCGAAACACTCCGAAAAAGGCGGCGGTGGTCATTGATTTATCGAGCACCGCCGATACGAAATCCACCAGGCCCTGTGGCTGGACCCACTCCTTGTAAATCCGAGTGTCCAGGAATTCATCGTAGGGCATCAGGTCCGCTACCGCGATCGGTTGCCCGACATCAGCAAAGTAGTGGCCGGTCGTGGTCGGGTCGAATTTTATGTATTTGTCGAAATAGAGTTGCCGATAGTGCGGCCCGATGCCGGACTCGTAATGGACACTGCCCTCCCCGGAGATCGGACTCTTGGAAAAGATCGACGCCGCAGGGCCGCCGACGAAACGCCCGGCCTTGCCAACAACGTGCTCCCACAGCGAGGGGTCAAGCGCGGCATCATAAATTTCACTGATGAGTTCGGAGAGTTGTTCTGCCATGATCCATGGTCATCCTCGAAGACGGACACCCCGGCCAGCGGTCGTCGACGCAACCGCAGCCGAGTTGTGAGCCGCTGGCACAATTGATGTGACCCAAGGCCCGGTTTCGCCGCCCCCTGCAGCATAGATGAGATCGGGACACAAGGCCTGGAGGGAAACGATGGCGAGCTGGACCAAATGCGAAGCACCTCAATTCGGCAGTTCCATCGCTACAATAACCGTAGCGGTTTACCACATTATTTGGAGCGCTGCCGCAAGGGGCCGCCGATGCAGGAACAGGTTTCTGCCATGAAGGAAAGCAGGTCTCATCGGCGACCAGCACGCCGGCTCTTGTCGATTCGATTCACGAAAAGTTGAATATCCTTCACGACGAATGCTCGCGCCTGTGGGTGAACGGATTGGCTTTCTCCCATCGCCCCATCAGATCCCATTTGTTGACGCGCGCGCGCCTCTCTCATCTTGCAGCATTTTCGCAACACTCATCGCGTTTCTCTTCAGCATCGATCGTTCGATGGACGAGCGGCCCGGCAGCTTCGGAGTACGACGTCTCTAGGCAGAGATTCGACTTCTCGGCTGACCGATCGAGAGGTGTCATGGCAAGTTCAAGGCTCATTGTTTCCGCCGCTGTAATCGTCATCGCCGGAACGAGCGCGGCGTCGGCCGCAGACTTACCGGCGCCGGTGTACACAAAAGCTCCGGTCATGGTGAACCCCGCCTACGATTGGTCGGGGTTCTATGTCGGTGCCCACGTCGGACATCTCTGGGGCTGGGGCAGATCGCGCGTATTCGACAACGGCGTGCTGACCGAGTCCGGAGCGCCAACCAATGGTGCAGTGGGCGGTATCCTCGCGGGATACAATTGGCAATCAGGACCGCTTGTCCTGGGAATTGAAGGAGACTTCGGCTGGAGCGACGCGCAGGGGCACGGTACGGTGCCTCCGCCTCCTCCACCTCCACCGCCACCGCCACCGCCACCGCCACCGCCACCGCCACCGCCACCGCCACTGCCTCCCGTTATTCAACATGCACCCAATACCTATAACTTAAGGTGGGACAGCCACTTCGTCGGCAAGGCTGGCTTTGCGTCAGATCGATGGTTGGTTTTCGCCACGGGCGGCCTGGCGATCGCTGGCCTCGACTTTCAAGAGGGCGCGGCACCTCCCGCTCCGCCTGCCGACGGAATCAGCGAAACATATGTGGGCTTTTCGGTTGGGGCCGTCGTCGAGTACGCATTCAGCCAAAATCTGCTCGGTCGGCTGCAATATATCTACGACGACTTTGGCAGTAGAGACTACGTTGCTTCCGATGGCGGTGCGTACCGCTTGAGGCTCACCAGCCAAACGCTGAGGGGCGCGCTTTCCTGGAAATTCTAGATCAGCGTCACGGACATCCACTTCGTTCCATCGGCTTGATCGACGTTGCCGTCAGCGGCGGTTCGACAGCCGCGAACCACAGGCCGGTGGAGACACAACATTGACAGGCGGCCCGCCCGTGCGCCCTTCGCTTACGACGGCCGCTTGCGCTTGTGGGCGAAGGGGTTGGCTTTTTCGCGCAAGGAGATCCGCACCGGCGTGCCAGGCAGTTCGAAATATTCACGCAAGGAGTTGACGAGGTAGCGCAGGTAGGATTGCGGCACGGCGTCGGCGCGCGAGCAGAACAGGATGAAGCTCGGCGGCCGCGCCTTGGCTTGCGTGATGTAGTTCAGCTTGAGCCGGCGGCCCGACACCGCGGGCGGCGGGTTGGCGTCCACCGCCTGCTCGAACCAGCGATTGAGCGAGGCCGTCGGCACCCGCTTGTTCCACACCGCGTAAGCCTGTTCGATCGCGCTCATCAACCGGTCGATGCCCTCGCCCATCAGGCCGGACACCGCGACGATCGGCGCGCCCCTGACCTGCGGCAACAGATGATCGGCGTCGGTGCGCAGCGCCGATATCAGGCTCGACTGTTTCCCCATCAGGTCCCATTTGTTGACCGCGATCACCAGCGCGCGGCCCTCGCGCTCGATCAGGTCGGCGATGCGCAGATCCTGTTCCTCGAACCTGTTCTGCGCGTCCATCATCAGCACCACGACTTCGGCGAAGCGGATGGCGCGCAGCGCATCCGACACCGAGAGCTTTTCCAGCTTTTCCTCGATCCGCGAGCGCCGCCGCAAGCCTGCGGTGTCGAACACGCGAAAATCCCGGCCCTGCCAGGTGACTTCGACGGCAATCGAATCGCGGGTGGTGCCGGCCTCGGCGCTGGTCAACAGCCGCTCCTCGCCGAGCAGGTGATTGATCAGCGTGGATTTCCCGGCATTGGGACGACCGACGATCGCCACGCGGATGGGGCGCTTCGCAAGATCCTCGTCGGACACGATGATGTCGTCATCGTCGAATTCCTCGGCTTCGGCGGCAGGCTCCGGCATCAGCGCGCGCAGCGCGTCATAGAGATCGCTGAGGCCTTCGCCGTGCTCGGCCGAGATCTGGATCGGCTCGCCGAGCCCCAGCGCATAGGCTTCCATCGCGCCGGCATCGCCCTGCTTGCCCTCGCTCTTGTTGGCGACCAGCACCACCGGCTTGTTGGCGCGGCGGGCGAAATCGGCAAAGCCGCGATCGTTCGGCGTCAGCCCGGCGCGCGCGTCGATCACGAACAGCAGGGCATCGGCAAGCGCGATCGCGGTCTCGGTCTGCTCCTGCATCCGCGCGGTGAGCGAACCCTTGGCGCCCTCGTCGAGGCCGGCGGTGTCGATCAGGGTGAATTCGAGATCCCCGAGCCGCCCCTGGCCCTCGCGGCGGTCGCGGGTGACGCCAGGCGTGTCATCGACCAGCGCAAGCTTCTGCCCGACCAGCCGGTTGAACAGCGTCGATTTTCCGACATTCGGCCGGCCGATAATGGCGATCGTGAAAGACATGAGATTTCCGTGCGCTCTTTGGGAAGCGCGTGTCAATTGGATGAAGCAACGTATTAGCGCGTAAAGGTGCCGCTCGGCAGCGGCGCCGGGAATGGCGCGGCGGATTGTTGCGATTGCGCAGGCTGCGCGGGTTGGGCGGCCGGCGGATCCGGTGGCGGCGCGGTGGTGCGGCGGCGCACGATCTTCGCCGGCTTGGGCGGCGGCGGCGCCGCGGCGGTGCTGCCATCCTCCTCAGGTGCGGCATCGGGATCCGGCGCGGCGGCAGGTTGTGGCGCCCGGCTGGCGGTGACTGGCGGCTTGCTCGACTTCGCCCCGCGCTTGGCTTTCGGCTCCTCCGCAGGCGGCGCGGCGGCGGCCGCCGCGGCCTCGGCGTTCTGCCGATCGATCTGCTCCTGCCGGGAGCCCTTGTACAAATCCTTCGGCACTCCCTGCTCAAGGCCCGGCACGCCTTCGGGAAATACCGGCTTGCGCTCGCCGGGCAGCTTCTTCTTGGTATCGAGGAAATCGAGCAGATCGGAGGGATCGAAGCCGCCCATGCCGCCGGCGCAGCCGGCCAGCGCGCCCGACAATGCGACGACGACGGCGGTGGCGATCAGGCGTTGCGAGCGGCGCATGGTCGATTTCTCACTCAACTCTCTTATTCCCGCCGTCAGCTCTTCGCGACCGGCGGAAGCAATGCCTGCAGCGCTTCGGCGCGCGAGCGCAGGCTCGGCGGAGTCTCGCCGTCATTGGCAATCAGGTCCAGCCACTTTCGCGCGGCCGTGGTGTCGTTGGTGCGCCAGGCCGACAGCGCGAGCAGCTCGCGCGCGGTATGGCGAAAGGTCGCCCCTGGTGCTGCAGCCGGCTCGAGGCGCTGCAGCATGTTGGGATAGGTCGACGTCTCCAGCAGCAGTCCGGCCGCGCGGATCCTGGCCAGGTCCTGCTCCGGCGCGCTGACGCTGCGATCGGCCGCAATGTCGTCATAGAGCTTCGCCGCTGCCTGCGGATCGCGGCTTCCGGCTTCCGCCGCCGCGCGCAGCCGCGCCAGCATGCGGTAGCCGGACGGCGCCTTGGCGGCCAGGTCGGTGAAGGCCGCTTCCGCCTCGCTGTGCTTGTTCTGCTCGGACAGCTCGGCGGCCTTGTCGAAGGCGGCGCCGGCCTCGGCGGCCTTCTTGGCCTCGAGATACTGGTAGCCGCGCCAGCCACCCACCGCGGCAATGATCAAAAACGCGCCGGCGACAATGTAGATCGAATACCGGTCCCACAGCTTCTTGAGCTGGTCGCGACGTACGTCCTCGTCGACTTCATCAAATAATTCAGACACTTAAGGTTATCCCATCCCCGGTGAGGCGCGCGAATCCGCATGCGCGCGCCAATCATCCGATCCCGGCGTGCGGCGGCGATACCCTAGCGATATGGCGCTGGCAAGGCAAAGCCAGCCGGATCAAAGCGTTAAGGACGATCGGCCGCTACCCGGGGGGCCCGGCGCGGCATTGGGGCCCCCTGCGAGCACGGAAGCCCCCGGTAAAGGAACCTCAAAGGTAAATGATCAATTTCGAAGCGTTGCGCTAGCCCTATTCCAACGATTCTTCTGTAAACGAGAGACAAGAATGCCGGATGGCGCATTTTGGGTAAGGCAAGGGATCAACATGCTGGCGAATCGACGTAAGAGCGAACGTCGTCTATGCAGACGGGTCGCGAAGATCCAGTTCGGGACCGGCTCGCTGCCGCGCGACTGCATGATCACGGACATTTCGGCGGGTGGCGTGAAAGTCATCGCCGATTATCCCGACATTCCCCCCGAGTTCACCATCATCCTGTCGACCGGCGATCCGCGCCAATGCCGGCTGGCGTGGCGGATCGGTTGCGAATTCGGCGCTCAATTCGTCGATTAGGACAAAGGCGCCCCGCAATCGGTTGACCGCAGCCGGGGCGCCCGCCTCCTTAACGGGAACTTAGGGTTAAACTGTGAGCATTTCTGGTCAGTCGATGATCAGGGTCAAACTTCGTGCTCCAGCATATGCTCCAACCACATCGCTTCGCGAGGCTTCGTGCCTTCGCGGCATCGTCCGCGATCCTGGCGCTGGGGCTTTGCGGCTGCCAGACCGCGGGCTCACCGGACATTACGGGCTCGCTGGGCGACAAACCCGAGGTAAGCCGCGCCGCCGCCTCGCCGCAGCAGCTGGAAGTCTATCGCGACCGCTTTCGCGCCAATCCCAAGGACGCCAATGCGGCGCTGGAATATGGCAAGGCGCTGCGCGCCTCGGGGCAGCGGTCGCAGGCGGTCGCAGTGCTCGAGCAGGCCACGATCGCTCACCCCGGCAACAAGGCGCTGCTTGCCGCTTACGGGCGAGCGCTGGCCGACAATGGCAATTTTCAGCAGGCCTACGACGTTCTCACGCGCGCCCATAGCCCCGACGATCCCGATTGGCGCATTCTCTCGGCGCAAGGGGCCGTACTCGATCAGCTCGGCCGCTACGAGGAAGCACGGCAATACTATGCCAGCGCGCTGAAGATCGCGCCCGACGAACCTTCCGTGTTGTCCAATCTCGGCCTCTCCTACGCCCTTTCAAAGGACCTGCCCAAAGCGGAAGAAACGCTGCGCCGCGCCAATAGCCGCGCCGATGTGAACCCGCGCGTGCGGCTGAACCTGGCGTGGGTGGTTGGCCTGCAGGGCCGTTATGCCGAGGCCGAAAGCATCGTGAAGGCCGACCGGCCGGCCGAGGAAGCGGCGGAGAACGTCGCTCAGCTGCGGCGGGTGCTGTCCCGCAAAGAGAAAGAGAATGCGCGCGCGGAAGCCGGCAAGACGCCGGCAACGACCCGGCGCTCCGATTGATCTTCATTGTCTTGCCGTGCGAAGCGCGGTGGCGCTTCGCAAGCGGGCCTACTTTGCCCGCAATTTCCTGATCAGCGGCGACAGGAACGAGCCCCGCCGCTTCCTGGCGTCGCCACGGCCGGTCAGCTGCTGCGCGATGCCTAGGAAGGTTTCAGTGGTGCGGTGACGGGCTGAGATCTCCGCGATCATCTGGCCGTTGTTGGCCGCCGCGCCGAACAGCTTCGAATCGAACGGGATCGTCGCGATCGGCTGGCTCTCAATGGCCTTGGCGAATTCGCGGGCGCTGATTTCCGGACGCTTCGGCAGGCCGACCTGGTTGAGACAATAAAGCGGGGTCCGGTCGTTGGGCCGCGCCCCCTTCAACATGGTGAGCATGTTCTTGGCGTTGCGCAGATTGGCGAGGTCCGGCTCGGCAACGATCAGGATGTCATCCGCGCCGAGCAGAACGCGCTTGGTCCATCCAGACCACTGGTGCGGAACGTCGAGCACGATGCAGGGCGTCGTCATGCGCAGCGTATCGAAGATCGAATCGAAAGCTTCGGCGCCGAAATCGTAGACCCGCTCGAGCGACGCCGGCGCCGCCAGCAGGCTGAGGTTGTCGGTGCATTTCGCCAGCAGGCGTTCGATCAGGGCGCTGTCGGGCCGATCTCCCGAGAACACCGCGTTCGCAATGCCCTGCAACGGATCCTTGTTGTAGTCGAGGCCGGCGGTACCGAACGCGAGGTCGAGATCGATGACGACGGAATCCAGCGAGAGGTCGCGCGCGATCGCCCAGGCCACATTATGCGCGACCGTGGATGCGCCGACGCCGCCCTTGGCGCCGACGACGGCGATGATGCGGCCGACGGCTATCGCCTCCGACGCCGAGAACAGGCTGCAAACCGAACGCACCACGTCCAGCGGAATGACCGGCCCGATCACGTAGTCGCTGACGCCGCGGCGCACCAGCTCGCGATAGGGCGCGGCATCATTGGCATTGCCGATCACGACGACGCGGGTTCCGGGATCGCACACGGTGGCGAGTTGATCGAGGCCGGCAAGAATATCGCTGCAGCCTTCGGTTTCCAGGACGATCACGTTCGGCGTTGGCACGGTGCGATAGGCGTCGACAGCCGCTGCCATGCCGCCCATTTGAACCGTGATGTGGGCCTTGCTGAGGCGGCGGTCTTCGGCCGCCGACCGCACGGCAGATGCGGTTTCCACGGTCTCGCAAAAGGCCTGCACCGACACGCGCGGCGCCGGCGCGATGTAATCGTCCGCGGGCGGCGGGCCGTTGTCCGGCAGGTCTTCGGAATTTCGACGGACGGAGCTGATCATTTGCCTGTATCGCTGAGTTTGGCCTTGTCGGCTTCGGGATAAACGGTCGTGGTCGGATCGCCCTTGCGGTACCTCTCGAATGCCGCCGTGCGCCGCGCCGTATAGGCGGGAGATTCGGGGCGCGGCTGTTCGAGGTCCGCCGGGTTGTCGATCATTGCGGCGAGGTTGCGCTGGGTCGCGCAGCCGAAATTATGGTACGGTCTGTTCTGGGAATATTCGGGGTTCAGCACCGAAGGCCCGAGATCGTCCGGCCACAAACCGCAGGGCCCGGCCACCGCCGCGATCTTGGGATAGGTCAGCCTGATCGTGGCGAACTCGCGGGGATCGTCCGGACGGTAGCGATTCAACTTGATCCCACGGGAAGGCACGCCGCCCGCGACGAGCACCGAGCGGATTTCCTGGTAGGCCGACGCCGCAGCCCGCGCGTTCGGCGTGTCGACCGGCACGTCGGCCACGATCGCGCCGGTGCCTTCGCGAACCCAGGTCCGCGCCAGTCCGGCGACGTCGGCGCGCTGCGAGGCGGACAGGCCGCCGCGAGCATGACCAACGAAAACGACGATGGAGTGATCGCCTTCGGTGACGGCGATCGGATGACGCAGGCGGTAGTCGGTGGGAGTGCTCGCCGTCACCAACTCTGCGGTGGTGTTGTAGGTGCACGCACCCAGGACGGCCGAGAGGCCGACCAGCGCTCCCAGCAGGCGCAGGCTTCGATAGCGATCGACCGATATCATGTTTGTCATCGTTCCGTCCTCGTCCCGCCCTGGCCGGGCGCCCCCGTCTCAGTCAATGATGAAGCCGAAATTGCCCTGGAAGCCCCCGATCGGTTCGACGCGACCGGGGATGCCGTAAATCCGGTTGATCTGGGCCAACAGCGTCGATTGCGAATCCGACGCAGGTGCAAATCCGTCATCGGGACGCGATAACTCTTTCTGGGCAACCGCCCGGACCACATAGGGCGTCACCAGGACCATCAACTCGGTCTGGTTGTTGACGTAGTCCTGGCTGCGGAAAAGCGCGCCAAGAATCGGCAATGAGTCGAGACCGGGCAAGCCGTTGACGGCTTGCTTGGTCTGTTCCGCGATCAGGCCGGCCATCGCCATCGAGCCGCCCGAGGGAATTTCCAGGGTGGTCTCGGCGCGGCGGGTCTTGATCGAAGGCACGGTCAGCGAATTGCCGGCCTGGTTCAGCGTGATGGCATTGTCGTTGGAGAGTTCGGAGACTTCGGTCATCACGCGCAGGCTGATCCGTCCCTCGGAGAGGACGACCGGCGTGAAGTTGAGCGAAATGCCGAATTTCTTGTAGCTGATCTGGGTGGTGCAGACATGCGTGACCGGATCGCAGGAATAGCCTGCGGGGACCGGGAATTCGCCACCCGCGATAAAGGTGGCGGACTCGCCCGAGATGGCGGTCAGGTTGGGTTCGGCCAGCGTACGCACCACGCCGGCGCTTTCCATTGCGCGCATGGTGGCGGTGACCGTGGGCAGCCCCTTGGTGATGGCGGCGGCGGTGAGGCCATTGTCGCTGACGAGCGGGCGGCCGTAGGCGGTGAACGGATTGCTGTTGTTGAAGTTCACGATCGCGGTGCCGTAGTTCATGCTGGCGCTGAGATCGACACCCATCTGCTTGATGATGTCCCGCCGGACTTCCGAGACGTTGACCTTCAGCATCACCTGGTCGCGGCCCTTGACGACGATCGAGTTGACGACCTTGTCGGTGCCGCCCACCAGCCGCGCGGCGAGATCGCCCGCCTGCTGCGCCTCGATCGGCGACGATACCGAGCCGGTCAGCATGACGCCCTCGCCGACGCCCTCGATCTGGATTCCCGGCAGGGTCTGCTTCAGCGCGGCGCGCACGCCGTTGAGATCGCGCTTGACCGCGATGTCATAGGCGGCGACCTGCTGGCCTGCGGCATCGAAGAACACGACGTTGGTCTGGCCAACCCCGGCGCCGATGATGTAGGCGCGCTGCGCCGAGCGGACCACGGCATTGGCGATCTTGGGATCGGCGACCAGCACATCCTTGACCTCGCGCGGCAGGTCGATGATCACGGATTTGCCGATGCCGAGGGCGAGAAAACGCACCTTGGTCGATCCGACGGTGGCAACCGGCGCTGGAAGCGGCGCCGCGGCGACATCGTCATTCGCCAGCACGGGCGTCATGGCCGGGTTGAGCGTCAGCGCGGCGACGGCCGAGAACGACAGGGCGCGAACCAGCACGGCCCGCACTGACGATTGATTTCCCCTGCACTTCATATCGAGCGTCCTTCCGTCACTTCTGTGTCATTATCGAGCTGTGGACGCCGTAGCGAACCACATTGATGCTCTCGCCCCGCTTCAGGGCTGCCTGCTCGTCAGTTGTATTCTCGACTATGTTGACATCG
This sequence comes from Bradyrhizobium sediminis, assembly GCF_018736085.1. Taxonomy (NCBI): domain Bacteria; kingdom Pseudomonadati; phylum Pseudomonadota; class Alphaproteobacteria; order Hyphomicrobiales; family Nitrobacteraceae; genus Bradyrhizobium; species Bradyrhizobium sediminis. The sequence goes on from NZ_CP076134.1 coordinate 3,453,948, forward strand.
GCGATGCTGCGCAGCGCCAGCGCCAGCGAGCCGCTCTGGCGCGCGCGGGCCAGCGTCTCGGCCTGTTCCGGCTTCAGCTCGAGCGTCACGGTCTTGCCGACTACGGCGTTCTGGCCGTCTTTTTCCTTCGGCGCCTGATCGATCGCGAGCACGCGGACATTGCTCAGGATGATCTCGGAATTGACGACGTCGGGGCCGTTGCGGCCGGGGTTCTTCTCGCGCTTGGAAAGAATCACGTCGACCCGGTCGTTCGGCAGGATGAAGCCGCCGGCGCCGGTCTCCGGCGAAATTTCGGTGGAGATGGCGCGCATGCCGGTGGGCAGGATCGCCGCCATGAATCCGGATCCGTCGGCCTTGACCAGCTTCTGCTCGCGGATCGGCTCGCCGGCGATGAAAGGCGCGCGCGCGATCGAGCCCGCGACCTGGTTGGTGGCGTCAGGGCGTTCGCCGCGGCGAATGAAGGTGCCGCTGGTGGCAGTCGCCGGCCAGGTCTGCCACTGTAGATCGTCGGGCTTGAGCGACTGGCCGAGGCCGATGTCGGCCTTCGCCACCAGGATGTCCACGGTCTGCAGTTGCGCGACCGGTTGGGCCGGGACGGATTTGTCGCCGGAGCCGCTCGCGAGATAGGCGGCAACGCCGCCAGCACCGAGAGCGATGGTCAGGACCACAATACGGGCGGTATTCATTACGCTTTACGATCTACTTTTACGCCAGGCCCCTGAACCTCAGGGTGATGACAACTTCTGCTCCAGGCATGACTAAGCAGTAAAAGTATAAGTGAACTTGAGGACCGGATGAGTTTGCGGAAACGAGCGATGGATTTGTCGTCATGGTGAACGGGACGTTGATGGTGAAGAGAGCGTTACCCGTCCGGCACGCGGGGTCAGCAAAACTACGGGCATAGCGGCTTTGAGCGGTCATGCGAGCGCGACAACTTCCGTGTCAACCGGCAGGCGCTCCCGGATTTCCAGGCAGTAAGGAGGCGGTGGACGCAACAATCGCAGGCAGCGCCGATCGACGACTTCGAATTGCGCGGTCGGCGCCCGCGCAGGCCAGCGGGCCTTGGCGCGCGATCTTGCTAACCGGCTACGCTCGTGCCGGTTCGGGTTGCCGCGCGGGCTCAGGAGGACGGGAAAATGGTGGCGGCCGGGAATCCAGGTTCTCGCTCGCGTGCTGCCATGCCAGCACTTTGCTCCGTCAGTCAGTGGAAAAAGAGTGGGCGGAAAAGACGTCCGACAGGAAACCGGCGGCAAAGCCCATTCGAGCTGCCGCCGGTAACCGGATTGCGTTGCCACCCCCTGGGAAGGGGATGCGTCGTTACTTCAGCGAGTTGTTGATCGAGGTGAACCTGGCATTCAGGTTGGTGCCGAGGCCGTTGACCACCGCGATGATCGCAAGCGAAATGCCGGCGGCGATCAGTCCATATTCGATGGCCGTGGCGCCGGATTCGTCATTCCAGAAATTCAAAACGGAACGCTTCATGTGATGCTTTCTCTCTCTCGCTATGGGGCCCTGCTCCACCAGTTCCCTCGCACGCAACCTAGTGCGGAAATTTCTAAGCTTGCATGAAGCGAATTGGCGCAAATTCCCTAGACATTGCGCGCAGTTTCAGAAGCAAATTTGACGCGATTTCGTTGCCGACGACCTCGATCGTTTCGGCATATCGCCGTAAAGAGCCGCCCCGACCCATAACGCCGGAAAACGCCTTGGAGCCTGGATTTGGCCAGAGCGTATTGACATCGCGGCTCGAAAATTGTCGTAATCTTTTCGCCTTACCCGATCTTTTGTATTTGCAGGTGGTTCATGCTTCGCCACGCTTTGATTGCAGTTCTTGCCATGGGCCCGGCGGCGTTGCCCACAGCTTCCCTGGCCTACGACATCAAGCCGAAGACACCGGAGTCGGCGTTCGCGGCAAAACTACGCCCGGATATTCTGGGTGTCTCCACCGACTCGTCGGCCGAATCCGCGCGGGCGATCTTTGAATCGGCTTTCAGGGGACGCACCAATACCAGTACGGATATCCAGCAGCCGAAATTCGGCGGCACCGCCATCAGCTACACCGCTGCGCTGGTTTTCAGCCTTCCCTCCGGCCCGAAACAGACCGGCGAAGTGCTTTCGGGGAGTTTTTCGTCGCCTGCCAGCAGCAACCGCGCTTATTTCGTAAGCCGCAACCTGACATTTGCGCAGGACCAGCAACCGTCCAAGGCCGAGATGATCAAGCAGGTCATGGACAAATACGGCGCCCCAACCATCGTCGGAAACCAGCACCTTTATTACATCTACCGCGCAGGCAAGATCGTATCCGTTGGCGCGAAGTACAAGGAAGCGACCGCACTGGAGGCCGTCGACCGGCCGCTCGAGCCGAGAACGGCGATCAAGCTGAACGACGCCAATGGCCGCGGCAGCTGCGTGGCCATCGTGAAACGCTCGCTGGCCAAGGAAAAAACGCTGAGCGCGATGCTGGGCGAGGCGAAAGGCGCCAATTGCGACGGCGCGCTGAGCGTGGAGCTGACCACGGGAAACACGCCAGACCGGGTCGGCAATGCACAATTCACGCTGCTGGATTTCAAGCGAATGATAAGCGCGGCCGCCATCGACGGCGAGGCCCTTGCCGCGGAACAGAACGAGCGAAATCCGACGCCGCGGGCAAGCGCGCCAAAACTCTAGCAGTCTGCTGAAAAACCTTGAAATGGAGAGTTTTCGTATTGTCGCCGGTCGTTGTTGGGGCGGCGCGGTGGAGTTGGATGTAATTTTCTAGTCTGGTGTTGGGTGTACCCTGACGCCGGGTGGCTAAGCGGCAAGCAGTTTGGGAATGCGGATCAGGTTATAGGCGATCAGATTGAGCAGGAAGTCGGCGGCGACGCGGCCGATGCCACGATGTTTGGTCTTGCGCATGGTGCCATGCTGCTTGCCCCATCCGAAAATGCACTCGACCATCGCCCGGCGCGATTGCGACATGCCGTACCCCGAATGCCGCGTGGTTCGTTCGTCGATGGCGCTGTTGCGGTTCTTGCCGGTTTTGGTGACGGCCTGGTTCTGTGTCACATGCGGCGTCACGCCGATGGCGCGAAGATTGGCGACGTGATCGGCCGTATCGTACGCCTTGTCCTCACCGACCGTGATGCGGCGGCCTGCGGCTTTGCGTCTCGCCTTCAGCATAGTCTCCGAAGCCCGGCGTTCGGCGGTGCCATTGGCATGCGTGACCCTGCCGGCCACCGCCAGCCCATGCCGGTTCTCCATGGTGGCGTGGCCCATATAGCAAAGCTTGGCCTCCCGTCCGGCCGCCTTGCGATAAAGCCTGCTGTCCGGGTCGCTGGTACTCGCATGGGTGTCGTTCTTGCGCTTCTGGCCGTGGAAGTTGGCGCCGTCATCATCGTCACCGCTGCCGTCCTTGGGGCGAAAGCTCTTCTGTGACGCCCAGGCTTCGATCAGCGTTCCATCCACCGAGAAGTGCTCGTCCGACAGCAGCGGCTTGACCTGCGGATGGTTCAGAAGCCTGGTCATGAACTTCGTGAACACATCGCCGTTCTGCAGCCGCTCCCGGTTCTTGGTGAAAGTGGTCGGGTCCCAGACCGGATCGTCCGGCGACAGCCCCACGAACCAGCGATACAAAAGATTGTAGTCCAGTTGCTCCATCAACTGGCGTTCCGAGCGGATGCCGTAGAACACCTGCAGCAGCAAGGCGCTCAGCAATTGCTCTGGAGGGATCGAAGGACGTCCCTCGCTGGCGTACAACCTCCCAAGGCTGCGGTTCAAATCACTCAAAACATCCCGGACAAGTTCCCGGACCTTCCGCAGCGGGTGGTTCGCTGGCACACGCCTGTCCGGCGCAATGTACGAAAACAGGCCGCCCTGATCCGTAAACCTGCCGCGCATGATCGCCTCCGCCGATTCGAGATGATAAAGTGAATCATCAAGCACCCTCCGTGGCGAGGGGGTTCTTCAGCAGACTGCTAGAGCCTCTTCCGTTCCGATTGAATCGGAACGGGGCTCTATCTTTTGTTTTGACGCGTTTTCTTCACGCGAACCGGTATCCACTTCGCTTGAAAACGCTCTGGTACCTGGAATCGTAAATCGGTAATGCAGCCATCCTTCGAGACGGCCGCTTCGCGGCCTCCTCAGGATGAGGTCTAATACCAACGGCCTCAAGGAATGACCGTCGCCCAGGTTCTGGATGTGATTGAGGCAACGCGCTCGGGGTCGTCGGCGAAGAAGCGCCAAGCAGCGCAGGATTTGTCGACAATGTCGTCGTAGCTTTCGAACACGGTGATGGCGAGTTTGTTGCCGCGCAGATATTCCCAGACATTCTCGACCGGGTTCAGCTCTGGAGCGTAGGGCGGCAGGCGGACGAGCGTGATGTTGCTTGGAACGGAGAGACGCGCCGCGACGTGATAGCCTGCGCCATCAATGACGAGCGCAGCATGTGCTCCCGGCGCAACACGGCGGCCGATTTCGGCCAGATGCATGGACATGGCATCGGTATCGGCGGCGGGCAGGACGAGCGCCGCCGTAGCTCGGCGTTGCGGACAGACGGCGCCAAAAATGTAAGCCCACTCGTAGCGTTGGTCGCGTGGCGCACGAGGCCGTGTTCCTCGCTTGGCCCAGACGCGGGTCAGCGTCCCTTGCTGGCCGATGCGGGCTTCGTCCTGGAACCAGATTTCGATGGGTTTGTCTTTCGCGCGGTCGGGGAGTTGCGCCGCGACCGTTGCGGCAAAGTTTTTTTAAAGGCCTCCTGGGCTTCTTCGTCGGCCTGCGGATGGCGCGGACGCACCGAGAGCCGGCGGTAGCCGAGCTTCGCCAGCACCTTGCCGACCGAGCGTTCATGCAATGCGACGCCAAAGCGCCGTTGCAACTCGTCGCGCAAATCCACGCGCCGCCAGCGCACTACCCCATGGCGAGCCGGATCGGGCCCGGCCTCAACCAGCTTGGCCAGTTCGGCTTGCTGCTCCGCTGTGAGTTTTGGCGTGGGACCTGGCGTCTTCAAATCGTGCAGGCCGTCCAAGCCCTCAGCGTTGTAGCGATGCACCCAATCCCGCAGGGTCTGGCGATCCATGCCGCAGCTCTCCGCCGCCGACTTGCGATCCATCCCATCGAGCACCATCGCAAGAGCCAACATCCGCCGTGCTGCTGAACCATCCTTCTCCCGGCCCGCCGCCGCACGAAGGTCCTTTGCCGTCAAATCAAGCCGTAGGATCCTAACCGCTCCACCCATCGATGCTGCTCCTCTCTCAAGAGCAAACATCGAGTCAGAGTTTCTCTGATTTGGGAATCCCAAAATGAGTCAAAAGCCGCGGCCGTTGGTATAACTTGTTGATACACAACGACCTCATGCTGAGGAGCGAGCATCGCGAGCGTCTCGAAGCATGGGCAACAAGCGACTCACTGACCATTAATAGTGAGTACTAGCCCGGACCGGCAAGCCTACTGCCGCACCGCGGCCCAGGTCGCTGCTGAAGCCTCGCGTAATTGCCGTTTCATCACCTTGCCGTTGGCATTGCGCGGCAGCGGCTCCACGGTGAGGTCCATCGTCTCCGGCACCTTGTAGTCCGACAGCCGCTCGGCGCACCAGGCACGCAAGGCCTCGGCGCTGACATCGCTGCCGCGGGTCACGATCACGGCGTGCACCCGCTCGCCGAGCACCGGGCAAGGTCTTGCAATGATGGCGCTCTCGACCACACCGGGATGGCCGGCCAGCACGGATTCGACTTCGGCGGAATAGATCTTCAGCCCGCCGCGGTTGATCATGTCCTTCTGGCGGTCGAACACGCGCACGAAATTTTCCCGGTCGATCGAGCCGAGATCGCCGGAATGCCAGAACCCGGCGGTGAAGCTTTCCGCCGTCGCCTTCGGATTGTTCCAATAGCCCTTGATGACCGAGCCCGAGCGAATCCAGATTTCGCCGATCTCGCCGCGCGGCAGTTCGCGGCCATCGGCATCCACCACGATGATGTCGGCGCCGGGACACGGCAGGCCGACGCTGTCGATGTGCCCTGCGGTCAATTCCGGCGGCATGATGGTCGAGGGCGAGGTGGTCTCGGTCGAACCATAGGCATTGATCAGCTTCAGGCCGGGAATTTTCGCGGCGAGCTTTTCGATCGTCGCAATCGGCATCGGCGCGCCGCCGAATCCGCCGATCCGCCACGCCGAGAGATCGTAGCTGTCGAAATCCGCCTGCAGCAGGCAGAGATTATACATCGCCGGCACCATCACGGTCTGCGTGGCGCGCTCGGTGGCGGCGACCTTCAGGTAATCCGCGGCCTTGAATTCGGCGACGATGATCAGCGTGCCGGCGCAGCGGACCATGCTCATGATGTTGGCGACCACGCCCGTCACATGCGCGAGCGGCACCGCCGCGATCGAGCGGTCGGTCGCGGTCAGTTCCATGCAAGCCTCATAGACCATGGCCGAATGGATGATATTGCAATGCGCGAGCATCGCGCCCTTGGGCCGCCCCGTCGTGCCCGAGGTGTAGAGGATCATCGCGGTGTCTTCTTCGCCGACCGCAGCAGGCTCCGGCAAAGGCGCATGATCGGCGAGGATTGCGAACTGCGACGCGCGCGGGTCGTCATCGACCGATATCCGGTGCACGAGGTCGGGCACGTCGCGGGCGTCAGGCAGGCGATCGGCAAGCCGGGCCTCGTAAATCAGCAGTTTCGCGCCGCAGTCGGTCAGCACATAGGCGATCTCGGGCTTTTGCTGGCGGGTCGAGAGAACGACCGACACCAGGCCGAGATAGGCGGCGGCCGAGACCGCCAGCACGAATTCGATTCGGTTGCCGACCAGCAGCGCGACGCGGTCACCATGCTGCAGGCCCAGCTTGCGGAAGCCCGCCGCGATTTGCGCCGATTGCTGCGCGACCTCGCGCCATGTCATCCGCCGCCCGCCGCAGACCAATGCCTCGCCGTCCGGATGTCCGGCGGCCGCCTCCGCGATCATCGCCCAGACGCTGGCCGGCCGCTCGCAGAACGCCGGTACCACGCGATCGCCGAACCGCGCCTCGAGCCGCATCGGGGGAATTGAATATTGCGACCAGTCCATCGTCGCGCTCTGCTTCAGCTCTTGGCCTTCATGCCGTAGACGTGTTCCGGCCCCGGGAAGGCGCGCGAGCGTACATCGGTGGCATAGCCCTCGATCGCGGCTTCGATCATGGGACCGAGGTTGCCGTAGCGGCGGACGAATTTCGGCGCCCGCGGCGACAGCCCCAGCATGTCCTCCAGCACCAGCACCTGGCCGTCGCAGGCCGCGCTGGCGCCGATGCCGATGGTGGGAATGGCGATGGTCCCGGTGATCTTCCGCGCCAGCGGTTCGGCGACCGCCTCGATCACGACCGAGAAGGCGCCGGCCTCAGCGACCGCCAGTGCGTCGTTCTCGATCGGCTCCCAGCTGCCCTCCTCGCGGCCCTGGGCGCGAAACGAGCCGAGCGCGTTGATCGACTGCGGCGTCAGCCCGATATGGCCCATCACGGGGATGCCGCGCTCGACCAGAAATGCGATGGTCTCCGCCATCCGCGCGCCGCCTTCGAGTTTTACGGCGCCACAATGGGTCTCTTTCAAAATCCGCGCCGCGGAATGGAACGCCTGCTCCTTCGAGGCCTCGTAGGAGCCGAAGGGCATGTCGACCACGACCAGCGCGTGCTGCGAGCCGCGCATCACGGCACGGCCCTGCAGGATCATCATATCGAGCGTCACCGGCACCGTGGTCTCGAAACCGTGCATCACATTGCCCAGGGAATCGCCGACCAGGATGACGTCGCAATAGCGATCGACCAGGGCCGCGGTATGGGCGTGATACGAGGTCAGCATCACGATCGGCTCGCCGTTCTTGCGGGCGCGAATATCCGGCGCAGTTCTGCGCTTGATGGCGGACTGAACCGACATTCTAGGCTCCGACGACGGAAACGCGGATGACGACGGGATGGAAGGCGAAAGCCAGCGCCAGATAGGCGACAAATCCGACCGCCACCGCGATCAGGTCGTTGCCCATACCGCCCACCGGGATAGGCGGTCCGCCCGCATCGGTGCGACGCTTGAGCGAGATCCGGTCGAACACCGCCCATCCCAGGAACGCGCCGAACAGGATGATCGAACCGAGGTCGCCATTGGCCAGCAGGTGCGCCGCCGCCCACAGCTTGATGCCGGTCAGCATCGGATGCTTCAGCGTGGTGTAGATGCGGCCGCGGATGTAGGAGGCCACCACCAGAATGACGGCGGCCAGCATCAGCGCCGCCGCGACGTGTTTCATCGCCGTCGGCGGGGTCCAGACGTCGATCCAGCCGGTCGCGCGATACCTGGCAAACCCCAATACGATCAGGGCGAGGCCTGCGGCCGATAGAAGCGAATAGCCGATCTTGTAGCCGCCCTCGCCCGCAGACGCGATCAGCCGCGCCCGCAAGGTGCGCTGCGTGGTCAGCGTGTGGACGCCGAGGAACAGCACGAGACCCAGGATCATCACCGATAGTCCCATGACGTTTCCTCCGTTGCAGGACAGTTCTTGCAGGCGCAGCTTTCCGGCCTTTCGGGTACCACTTTAGGGGCTTGGGCCGCAATGCGCCAAAATCGCTTGCCGTCATTCCGGGATAGCCCGAAGGGCCAGACCTCCGATGTGCAGTCGCACATCGGGGAATCTCGCGACGTGTCCTGGCGATCGAGTTGAAACGCCGGCGCTATTGGATTTTGGCCCTCGGCGGTAAAGCGCTCACCCAGGATGCTCGGAAAGTTCCTTTTCCATGAATACGCTGAGCGGATCCTCTCGATAGTCACCGAACGGACCTCGCTGCCTGAAACCTGCGTGCTTGTAGAGACCAAGAGCGGCATGGCTCTCCACACCGGTTTCCAGCCGCAGGACCGCCACGTGCTCGCTCCGAGCCCTCGCTTCGAGTACCGCCAGTATGGCCTTGGAAACGCCCTGCCCCCGCGCGTCCGGTACGACCCACATGCGCTTCAGCTCAGCCCAGGGGCCATGCAGCACCAGCGCGCCGGTCGCGACCGCGCGCCCGCTACCGTTGCGAGCGACAAAGAACCGTACATTCGTCGAGCGCAGGGCGTCGAGAGGAAGATGGTGATTGCTTTCGGCCGGGTAGAGCTCTGCCGAATGCTCTTCGCCGTCCCGCAGGAGCTCAATGATCTCAGGTTGAGCTGGATCTTCAACGGCAATGTGCAGCGCCATGACGGTCGACGTGCTTGTTTCCATTGGCCAACAGAATACGACCCTCGCTCAGCTGTCCACCCCATAGGCAATTTTCCGACTGAGACAACGCACAGAGCAAAGCAGGCGGCATCAAGCCCGGCCCGCTCACATTCCCGCGTTCATGCCGACAGTTCAGTATTCCAGAGATACTGGCGATTAATCGAGAGGCCGCGGCGTACCGGGTCCCCCGGTCGAGGCGGGGGACGACAAAGGATGGGCTCGTCCTACGCCTTCTTCTTCACGTCCTTGACGCTGGAGAAGACGATGCCTTCGGCGCGTTCCCTGGTGTAGCCGAGATAGAATTCGTTCTTGGCCAGAAACACCGGATCGCCGTCGACGTCGTCGGCGACGCCGGAACCGTTGGCGGCAATGAAGGCGTCGAGCTTCTTGCGGTCGTCGGAGGAAATCCAGCGCGCCAGCTGGAACTCCGAGACCTCGAATTCGACCGGCAGCGAATATTCGGCGTCGAGCCGCGCCTTGAGCACGTCGAGCTGCAGCGGGCCGACCACGCCGACCAGCGCCGGCGCGCCGTCGCGGGGACGGAACACCTGGACCACGCCCTCCTCCGACATCTGCTGCAATGCCTCTTTCAGCTTCTTCGCCTTCATCGCGTCGGTGAGGCGGACGCGGCGGACGATTTCCGGCGCGAATGAGGGCACGCCGACGAAGGTAAGATCCTCGCCTTCGGTCAGGGTGTCGCCGATCCGCAGGGTGCCGTGATTGGGAATGCCGACGACGTCGCCGGCAAAGGCTTCGTCGGCCACCGAACGATCCTGCGCGAAGAAGAATTGCGGGCTGGACAGCGTCATGCTCTTGCCGGTGCGCACCAGCTTCGCTTTCATGCCGCGGGTCAGCTTGCCCGAGCACAGCCGCGCGAACGCGATGCGGTCGCGGTGGTTCGGATCCATATTGGCCTGGATCTTGAACACGAAGGCGCTCATGCGCGGCTCCGCCGCCTCGACCTTGCGCAGGTTGCTCTCCTGCGCGCGCGGTGGCGGCGCGAACTTGCCGAGGCCTTCGAGCAGATCGCCGACGCCGAAGTTGCGCAGCGCGCTGCCGAAATAGACCGGCGTCAGATGGCCCTCGCGGAACGCCTCGAGATCGAACGGCTTGCAGGCTTCCGACACCAGCTCGAGCTCGTCCTTGACCGCGCCGACGTCGAGATTTGGATTGCGGCCGGCGAGATCGGCGATGTCGATCTCGAGCGCAGCACCGGTCTTGGCGCCGCCACCTTCGAGCAGGCGAACGCCGCCGGTGGCGAGATCGTAGGTGCCGAGAAAATCGCGGCCGCGTCCGACCGGCCAGGTCATCGGCGTGGTGTCGAGCGCCAGCGTCTTTTCGATCTCGTCGAGCAGATCGAAGGTATCGCGGCTCTCGCGGTCCATCTTGTTGATGAAGGTGATGATCGGGATATCGCGCAGACGGCAGACCTCGAACAGCTTGCGCGTCCGTGCCTCGATGCCCTTGGCCGCATCGATCACCATGACCGCGGAATCGACCGCGGTCAGCGTGCGGTAGGTGTCTTCGGAGAAGTCTTCATGGCCCGGCGTGTCCAGAAGGTTGAACACCAGGCCCTCGAATTCGAAAGTCATCACCGAGGTCACGACCGAGATGCCGCGGTCGCGCTCGATCTTCATCCAGTCGGAACGGGTGTTGCGCCGTTCGCCCTTGGCCTTGACCTGGCCTGCCAGGTTGATGGCGCCGCCGAACAGCAGCAGTTTCTCGGTCAGCGTGGTCTTGCCGGCGTCCGGATGCGAAATGATCGCAAAGGTCCGGCGCCGCGCCACTTCGGTGGCAAGCGGCGAGCGGGACGGCGATTCGGCGGTGAGAGCAAGGTCGGACATGTTTTGCGTGCGTTTGGCAGGGAAACCGGGCCGGATCAAGCGGGATCGGCACACCCCAATATAGGAATTGCGCGGCGAAATCCCAATCAGGTGGCGCGGTTTTGGGTCATTTCGGCAGCAGCAACAGCGCCCAGTAGGCCAGCGCCGCCACCAGCGCCGCGGCCGGGATGGTGATGACCCAGGCATAGACGATCGAACTCGCCACGTTCCAGCGCACCGCCGAGACCCGCCGCGCGGCGCCGACGCCGACGATCGCGCCGGTGATGGTGTGGGTGGTCGAGACGGGAACCCCGAGCCAGGTCGCCATGAACAGCGTCGCGGCCCCGCCGGTCTCGGCGCAGAACCCCTGCATCGGCGTCAGCTTGGTGATCCGCAGGCCCATGGTGCGGACGATCCGCCAGCCGCCCATCAGGGTGCCCAGCGCCATCGCCGCCTGGCACGCCAGCACCACCCAGAACGGCACCGAGAATGTCGTCCCGAGATGCCCCTGCGAATAGAGCAGCACCGCGATGATGCCCATGGTCTTTTGCGCGTCGTTGCCGCCGTGTCCGAGCGAATACAGCGAGGCCGAAACGAATTGCAGGATGCGGAAGGCGCGGTCCACCGCGTACGGCGTCGAGCGCACCGAGGCCCAGGACACGATCGCGACCAGCACCAGCGCCAGCAGGAATCCGACCAGCGGCGACAACACGATCGCGAGCAAGGTCTTCGACAGCCCGCTCCAGACCGCGGCCGAAATGCCGGCCTTGGCCATGCCGCCGCCGACCAATCCGCCGATCAGAGCGTGCGAGCTGGAGGACGGGATTCCCAATCCCCAGGTGATCAGGTTCCAGACAATAGCACCTACCAATGCGGCGAATATCACCTGCGCGTCGATGACGCTGGGCGCGATGATCCCGGTGCCGATGGTGTTGGCGACATGCAGCCCGAACACCAGGAATGCGACGAAATTGAAAAACGCCGCCCACAGCACCGCATATTGCGGGCGCAGCACGCGGGTCGACACGATCGTCGCAATCGAGTTGGCGGCGTCGTGCAGCCCGTTGAGGAAGTCGAACAGCAGCGCGACTGCGATTAATCCGACCAGAATCGGAAGACCAAGCGTGGCGTCCACTGCGCGGCCCTGCCCTATACCTGTTCGATCACGATGCTGTTGATCTCGTTCGCAACGTCATCGAAGCGATCGGCGACTTTCTCCAGATGGTCGTAGATCTCGGCGCCGACGATGAAATCCATCGTGTTGGCGTTGCGGTGCTTGAGAAAAAGCTCCTTCAGCCCGATGTCGTGGAGGTCGTCGACCCGGCCCTCGAGCTTGGTCAGTTCCTCGGTGATGGCGGTCAGCATCGAGACGTTTTGGCCGATCGATTGCAGCAGCGGCAGCGCGCGTCCGACCAGATTGGCGCACTCCACCAGCAGCGTTCCCATCTCGCGCATCGGCGGCTCGAAGCTGCGGACCTCGAACAGGATGACCGTTTTGGCGGTCTGCTGCATCTGGTCGATGGCGTCGTCCATCGAGGTGATCAGGTTCTTGATGTCGCCGCGGTCGAACGGCGTGATGAAGGTCCGGCGCACCGCAGTGAGCACCTCGCGGGTGATGTTGTCGGCGTCATTCTCGAACTGGTTGACCCGCTGGCAGAACACCGGGGTTTCCTCGCCGCCGCGCAGCATGCCCTGCAGCGCCAGCGCGCCCTGCACCACGGTCTGGGAATGCCGGGCAAAAAGCTCGAAAAACCGTTCTTCCCTCGGAAGAAAGGCGCGGAACCAGCGCATCAGCATGGGTTATGTCCGTTGTCGCAGAAATGGCCGGCCCGGGGCGACCCGTCACACAGGTGTCATAAACCATTTTCCCGGGCAAGCGCCGCACGAGCGGCGGATGGAACCGGTTCATCCACCGCTTTGTGAGGGCTCAAAACGGCTCGAAAACGATCCGTTTACAGGGATCGCCGGAAGTAATGCGCGATCTCGCCGACCACGCCGCGGCGGAAGGTCAGCACGCAGACCACGAAGATCACGCCCTGGATCACCGTCACCCACTGCCCGAAACCGGCCAGATATTGCTGCATGGCGATGATGACGAAGGCGCCGACGACGGGACCGAACACGGTGCCGAGACCGCCGACCAGCGTCATCAGCACGATCTCGCCCGACATCGTCCAGTGCACGTCGGTCAGCGAAGCATTCTGCGCGACGAACACCTTGAGCGAACCGGCAAACCCCGCCAGCGTCCCGGACAGGATGTAGGCGAGCAGCTTGTACTGATCGGTCTTGTAGCCCAGCGAAATCGCGCGTGGCTCATTTTCGCGGATGGCCTTCAGCACCTCGCCGAACGGCGAGTTGATGGTGCGATAGATCAGCAGGAAACCGCCGAGGAAGCCGGCCAGGATGACGTAATAAAGCACCGTCGGCTTGGCGAGATTGAAAATTCCGAACAGGTAGCCCTGTGGAATGCCCTGGATGCCATCTTCGCCATGGGTGAACGGCGCTTGCAGATAGATAAAATACAATAGTTGCGACAGCGCCAGCGTGATCATCGAGAAGTAGATGCCCTGCCGCCTGATGGCGACGACGCCGGTAATGACACCGAGCCCGGCGGCGCCGACCACGATCCCCAGCTCAGGCGACAGGCCCCATACCTTCAGCGCATGCGCGGTGAAGTAGCCGGCGGTGCCGAGGAACATCGCGTGACCGAACGACAGCAGTCCGCCATAGCCGATCAAGAGGTTGAAGGCGCAGGCCAGGAGCGCAAAGCACAGCGCCTGCATGACGAAGAACGGATAGATGCCGGTCAGTGGCACCGCCGCCAGCAGCGCCGCCATCCCGGCGAACATGATCATCTCGTCGCGGATGGCGCGCGGGGTTACCGGTAAGGTGTCGTCGGTCAATGCGCTCATGTCAGGCCGCCCGTCCCGTCAGTCCCGTCGGCTTCACCAGCAGCACCAGCACCATCAGCACGAATACCACGGTGTTGGAGGCCTCGGGATAAAAGTACTTCGTCAGTCCCTCGATCACGCCGAGTGCAAAGCCGGTGATGATCGAGCCCATGATGGAACCCATGCCGCCGATCACCACCACCGCGAACACCACGATGATCAGATCGGCCCCCATCAACGGCCGCACCTGGTTGATCGGCGCCGACAGCACGCCGGCGAGCGCGGCAAGTCCGACGCCAAGCCCGTAGGTCAGCGTGATCATCCTGGGCACGTTGATGCCGAAGGCCCGCACCAGCGTCGGATTTTCGGTGGCCGCGCGCAGATTGGCGCCGAGCCGGGTCCGCTCGATCAGATACCAGGTGGCAATGCAGACCACGAGCGAGAACACCACCACCCAGCCGCGGTAGATCGGCAGGAACATGAAGCCGAGATTCATGCCGCCCCTCAGCTCATCGGGGATCGCATAGGGCAGCCCCGAGGAACCGAAATAATTCTGGAAGACGCCCTGCACGATCAGCGCGATTCCGAACGTCAGCAACAGCCCGTAGAGATGATCGAGCCCGGACAGCCATTGCAGCATCGTCCGTTCCAGGATCATGCCGAAAATGCCGACCGCGATCGGCGCGACGATCAGCGCCGGCCAGTAGCCGACGCCCGCCACGTTGAGCAGGAAATAGGCGCAGAACGCGCCCATCATGTAGACCGCGCCGTGCGCGAAATTGATGATGTTGAGCATGCCGAAGATCACGGCGAGCCCAAGGCTCAACAGCGCGTAGAACGAGCCGTTGATCAGTCCCACCAGAAGCTGCGCGTAGAGAGCCTGCATCGATCGATCTTTCGAAACTCAATCTTCTGTAAACACCGGGCGAAAACCCGCCGGCGCCAGGCGCCGGCGGGCAGCCATTGTTACTTCTTTACCAGCGGACATTCGCTTTCCGAAAGCGGCCGGAAAGCCTGCTCTCCGGGGGTCGTCCCGATCAGCTTGTAATAGTCCCAGGGCCCCTTGGATTCGGCGGGCTTCTTGACCTCGAACAGATAGGCCGGGTGAATCTTGCGGCCGTCCGCGCGGATCGTGCCCTTGCCGAACAGCGGATCGTCGGTCGGCATCGACTTCATCTTCTCGACGACCTTGATGCCGTCATGCGGATTGCCACCCATCGCTTCGACTGTCTTGAAGTAATGGATCAGGCCCGAATAGACGCCGGCCTGGATCATCGACGGCATCGCCTTGTTCTTCATGCGCTCGGAAAAGCGCTTCGAAAACGCCCGGGTCCCGTCATTGAGGTCCCAGTAGAACGTTTCCGTGAAGTTCAGCCCCTGCGCCACTTTCAGACCGAGCGAGTGAACGTCGTTGATGAACAGCAAGAGACCGGCGAGTTTCTGGCCGCCCGCGACGATGCCGAATTCCGACGCCTGCTTGATGGTGTTGGTGGTGTCGCCGCCGGCATTGGCCATGCCGATGATCTTGGCTTTGGACGCCTGCGCCTGCAGCAGGAACGAGGAGAAGTCCGACGAATTCAGGGGATGCCTGACGGTGCCCAGCACCTTGCCGCCCGACTTCACCACCACCGCGGCGGTGTCGCGCTCCAGCGCGTGACCGAACGCATAGTCAGCGGTGAGGAAGTACCAGGTGTCGCCGCCGGCCTTCACCAGCGCCTGACCGGTGCTGTTGGCGAGCATGTAGGTGTCGTAAACCCAATGAATCGTGTTCGGCGAGCATTTGGTATTGGTGAGATCCGACGACGCCGCGCCGGTGTTGATCATGATGACGTTCTTTTCCTTCACCAGGTTGCTGACCGCCAGCGCGACGCCGGAGTTCAGCACGTCCATGAAGATGTCGACCTTGTCGACGTCGATCCACTGCCGCGCGGTGTTGGTGCCGATGTCGGGCTTGTTCTGATGGTCGGCGGAAACGATGTCGATCTTCCAGCCCTTGGCCGCGAGGCCGGAGTCCTCAACCGCCATCTGGGCGGCCAACGTGGACCCTGCGCCGCCGATATCGGAGTACAGACCCGAATTATCGGTAAGCACGCCGATCTTGATGGTCTTGTCCTGCGCCAAAGCAGCGCCACTTGCGCCAAGCGCCAGTGCGGTACCAAGCAAAACTGCCGAGATTCTATGTTTCATATCTTCTCCGTTGGATCGTGCTTGAGAGGTCGTTCAGACGCCGAGATAGGTGTGAAGCTTGTCCATGTTGGCTTGCAGATCGGAGTTTGCGAAACCGTCGATCACCTTGCCGTGCTCGACGATGTAGTAACGGTCCGCGACGGTCGCTGCGAACCGGAAGTTCTGTTCGACCAGAAGGATCGTGAAACCCTCCTTCTTGAGGCGCGCGATGGTATGGCCGATCTGCTGGATGATGACCGGTGCCAGTCCCTCGGTCGGCTCGTCCAGCATCAGGAACCGTGCGCCGGTGCGCAGGATTCGCGCGATTGCCAGCATCTGCTGCTCGCCGCCGGACAATTTTGTGCCCTGGCTGTTGAGCCGCTCCTTGAGATTGGGAAACAGGTCGAAGATCTGGTCCAGCGACAACCCGCCCGGGCGCACCACCGGCGGCAGCAGCAGGTTTTCGCGCACATCGAGGCTAGCGAAGATTCCGCGCTCCTCGGGGCAGAAGGCGACCCCCATGCGCGCGATCTTGTCCGACGATGCCCGGATGATCTCCTGATCGCCGAAGCGGATCGAGCCGGTGCGCTTGCCGATGATCCCCATCACCGATTTCAGCGTCGTGGTCTTGCCCGCGCCGTTGCGCCCGAGCAGCGTAACCACCTCGCCGGCGTTGACGTTGAAATTGATGCCGTGAAGGATGTGGGATTCGCCGTACCAGGCTTCGAGATTCTGCACCAACAGCACCGGCGCGCCCGCGCCGGACTTGGTCGCGGCGGCATCGGCCATCTTCAAATCAGCCATGACCGGCCCCCAGATACGCTTCCTTGACGCGCTCGTCCTTGGTGAGCTCGGCATAATTGCCTTCCGCCAGCACCTGCCCGCGCGTCAGCACCGTGATGATGTCGGAAAGGTTGGCGACGACGCTGAGGTTATGTTCGACCATCAGGATGGTGTATTTCGCCGAGATCCGCTTGATCAAGGCGGCGATCTTGTCGATGTCCTCGTGTCCCATGCCCGCCATCGGCTCGTCGAGCAGCATCATTTCCGGATCGAGCGCCAGCGTGGTCGCAATCTCGAGCGCGCGCTTGCGCCCATAGGGCATCTCGACCGCGGGCGTGGCGGCGAACTCACTGAGGCCGACATCGTCGAGCAATTCGTGGGCACGGCCGTTGAAACGGTCGAGCACCGATTTGGAACGCCAGAAATCGAAGGACTGCCCGTGCTGGCGCTGCAGCGCGACCCGCACATTTTCAAGCGCGGTGAGGTGCGGGAACACCGCTGAAATCTGGAACGATCGGACCAAGCCGAGGCGCGCGACATCGGCCGGCGCCATCGCCGTAATATCCTGTCCCTTATACAGAATCTGGCCCGCTGACGGCTTCAGGAACTTGGTCAGAAGATTAAAGCACGTCGTCTTGCCGGCCCCGTTCGGACCGATCAACGCATGAATGCTGCCACGGCGGACCCTGAGATCGACATCGCGAACGGCAAAGAACCCCGCGAATTCCTTGGTCAATCCGTGGGTTTCGAGAATGAACTCATCGGCCAATCAAATTTCCCCCAACAGCCTACGTCGCGAATGCCACCGCGCGTGACCGAATTCCTGCTAACCGGCAGGTTCTCCTGAGGGCGCCCCGAGGGCGCCCCGGAAGATCCCGTCCCGGACCTGCCGCCTCCGGCCGGAATATGCCGTCAACGGCCCGGTTTGCGCAAGGTGGAAAGCTGCCATGCGCGGCGAGCAGAAACCGGCTCCGGCTGTGCCATTAGTCGAATTATCGGCGGATTGGAATAGCCGGCCGGCCGAGGCCTTCGGCCTCCCCTTCAATCCGTGCGGAAAGCAAGCGTTAACGGAGTTCTGACACGATCCGGTGGCTTCATCAAAAATTGCCCGTCGGCTCGATAGTTTGTTGCTTTGTATTCAAGATCGGATTGCAGCCGTGGAATTTGAAAGCGCCAACCCGTCGGTCGTTAAATCGATCAAGCAGCGGGACCTGCTGAACACCTGGCTGCGGCTTTTTGCCCGCGAACGGTTGTTGCCGCGCATCGAGGAATACCAGCCGGCTCGGATCGAGGACGAACTTCCGGACCTCGTGTTTTTTACAGTGGATACCGCCAGCTGGCCGCCGCGCCTGACCATCGAGAGCGACGGCACGCGGATGTCGAGCGCCTATGGCCACACCGGCAAGGGCCGGCTTCTCGACGAATATCTCGGCGCCAGACTCGCGCCCATGATGATGCCGGTCTATTACGAATGCATCGCCCGCCGCCTCCCCGTCTACACAATTGCCAACATCGACGATGTCTATGGACGAATCGTCGCCTATGAGCGGCTGCTGCTGCCGTTCTCGAACGGCGACAATGTCAGCCATGTGATCGCCTCGCTGAAGACCATCAGCGAAGACGGCAACTTCGAGATCAAGAATCTGATGCGCGGCAACGACTCGCTGCCGACGCCGAAACTCCGTGCGGTCATCGATCGCGATCTCTTCCATCGCGCACCCGGCCGTATTCCGGCCGGCGACCAGATCGAATTCAGCTAGGCCTTTCGCGCCCGCGATCCGCCCGACGGCTTGACTTCCCTGGCATAGGTTTCCGGCTTGAAGCCCACCAGCAATTTGCCGCCGAGATCGAGCACCGGCCGCTTGATCATCGAGGGCTGCGCCAGCATCAGCGCCAGCGCCTTGCGCTCGTTCAGCCCTTCTTTGTCGCTATCGGGCAATTTGCGAAACGTGGTGCCGGCGCGGTTGAGCAGAGCTTCCCAGCCGAGCTCGTCGCTCCAGCTTTTCAATTTGTCCTTGGCGATGCCCGCGGTCTTGTAGTCGTGGAATCCATGCGTGACGCCATGACTGTCGAGCCAGGCGCGGGCTTTCTTCATGGTGTCGCAGTTCTTGATGCCGTAGATGGTGATGGGCATTCTGATCCATTCCGGAATGGTGCGGTTCGATCGTCCATTATAGGGTATTGCAGGCTTCCTTGCATCCGGGGCGAACATGGAATTCACCGCGCTTTTTCTGGCCGTCGCGATCGTCATGGTCGTCGCCTGGCGAGGTCCACGGCCGCTGGCGCTGGCATTATTCGCGGCGGTGCTTGCAGCCTCTGTCGCGACCTATCTGCATCATGCGACCGACACCTTGAAACTGTCGTTCTGAGGCGCCGTGCATGACGCGATCATTGGCCGTCACTCTCAATGCGCTCGGCCTCTACGCCGTGGCGCTGGTGCTGACGGCGGCGTTTGCCGCGCAGCTCCTGCTGCATGAACTGCCCTGCCCGCTGTGCCTGCTCCAGCGCATCCAGTTCGCGGCGCTCGCCGTCGGTCCGATCCTGAACGTCCGCTTTGGACCGCGCCCCAGCCACTACGCCCTATCGTTGTTTGCCGCCGCCGCGGGCTTTGCTTTTTCGACACGCCAGGTGCTGCTGCACATCATGCCCGGCGACGCCGGCTACGGCACGGCGCTGCTCGGCTATCACTACTATACCCTTGCCTTGATCGGCTTCGCCGTGGCCATCGTCCTGATCGCGGTCATCCTGTTGTTCGACCGTCAGTTCGAACGGGATGGCGCAGAGGTGCAGCCTGTCGCACCCGGTCCTTTCGCGACGGTGGCGGTGTGGTTGGTGATCGCCTTGACGGCCCTGAATGTCGCCTCGACTCTGCTGGAATGCGGTTTCGGGGCTTGCGCCGACAATCCGCTGGATTACGAACTACTCAAGCGCGGGGCGTGAGGCGTTCACAGCCGCTTCGGAATCTCGAGCCCGCGCTGCACCGCCGGCCGCGCCAGACCGCGATCGAGCCAGGCCGAGACGTTGCCAAAATCATCGAACCCGACCAGCTCGCGCGCGCCGTAGAAGCCGATCAGGTTGCGCACCCAGCCGAGCATCGAGATGTCGGCGATGGTGTAGTCGTCGTCCATGAACCATGACCGGCCGGCCAGCCGCGTCTCCATCACGCCGAGCAGGCGTTTGGACTCCGCGACATAGCGCTCCAGCGGCCGCTTGTCGGCAAAATCCTTGCCGGCGAATTTGTGGAAGAATCCGACCTGGCCGAACATCGGCCCGATCCCGCCCATCTGGAAGTGGACCCACTGGATGGTTTCCCAGCGGCGCGCGGCGTCGGCCGGCAACAGCTTGCCGGTCTTCTCGGCGAGATAGTGCAGGATCGCGCCGGATTCGAACAGGCCGAGCGGTTGGCCGCCGGGTCCGTCCGGATCGAGGATCGCGGGAATCTTGCCGTTCGGGTTCAGCGAGAGAAACTCCAGCGTCTTCTGGTCGTCCTTGTTGAAGTCGACCAGATGCGCTTCATAAGCGAGCCCGATCTCCTCCAGCATGATGGAAACCTTGACGCCGTTCGGCGTCGGCAGCGAATAGAGTTGGAGACGGTCGGGATATTTGGCGGGCCAGCGTTTGGTGATCGTAAAGGCGGAAAGATCGGACATCACAACTCGTTCTTTGCTTCGACTCTATTGCGTGGCTACTGTACGGGGACTGCCTGACGTGACAAGGGCCGGCGCCATCGATGGATGACCAAGCGAACGCAAAACCCGGCCTGACCGACGCGGAGCTTGCGGTGCATCCGACGATTTACGCACCCGATGCGCTCAAGGGTCAGGTCGCGGTCGTGTCCGGCGGATCGGGCGGCATCGGCCGCGCGATCGCCTGGCTGTTGGCGCGGCTGGGCGCGCATGTCGTCATTGTCGGGCGCGATCAGCACAAGCTCGACATCCTTGCCGGCCAATTGGCCGGCCGCGGTTTGAAGGCCTCCGCGCATGCCGCCGACATCCGGGAACCGGACGCGGTCGACGCGCTGTTCGACAAGGTCTGGGCCGCGCATGGCCGCATCGACAGCCTCGTCAACAGCGCCGGCGGCCAGTTTCCGCAACCCGCGATCGATTTCTCGGTGAAAGGCTGGAACACGGTCATCAACACCAACCTCAACGGCACCTGGTACATGATGCAGGCCGCGGCAAAACGCTGGCGCGACCACGGACATCCCGGCAGCATCGTCAACATCGTGGTGGTCACCACCCACGGGCTCTACGGCATTGCGCATTCGGTCGCGGCGCGCGCCGGCGTGATCGGCCTGTCGCGCGCCGTCGCGGTCGAATGGGCGCCGCTGAACGTCCGCGTCAATTGCGTAGCCCCCGGCGTGATCGAGACCGAGGGCTGGAACGTCTACACGCCGGAGGCCCGCGCCGCCTACCCGCGCTCCAATCCGATGATGCGCGCGGGCTCGCCGTGGGACATCGCGGAAGCGTGCGTCTACCTCGCCGGGCCGTCGGGACGGTTCGTCACCGGCGAGACGCTGACGGTCGACGGCGGCGGGCAGTTGTGGGGCGAGACCTGGACGACGGGGAAGCCGGATTATTTTGGCGGCGACCATTGACGGATCACGCGGGCGCGGGCGCGGCCTGCGCTTTTGGAAAGGGCCGGAAACTCAAGGCCATCAGGAACGCACCGATGCCCATGCCCCAGGCGCCGATATAGAGCCAAGCGTAGCTGGCGAAGGTGTCGTAGATCAAGCCGCCGGCGATCGGTCCCGTGGCCATGCCGAGACTGCCCGCCATCGCAATGCCGCCGATCACGGTGCCCATCATCTTCAACGGGAAATTTTCCCGCGCCAGCACCGCATAGAGCGGCATGACGCCGGCATAGATGAAGCCGAACAGCGCCGCCACGGCATAGAACGCGGCCAGTTCGCGCACGAACACATAGGCCAGCGCGCCGAATGCCTGCACCAGCAGTCCCGTGACGAGCACGCGCTTGGCCCCGAACCTGTCGCCGAGCAGGCCGAACGCCACGCGGCCGCCGAGGCCGGCGAGCCCTTCCACGCTGTAGATCGAAACCGCGGCCAGCATCGGGATGCCGCAGCTGATGGCATAGCTCACGGTATGGATGATCGGTCCCGAATGCGTGGCGCAGCAGAAGAAATTCGTCGCGAGCAGGATGACGAATTGCGGCGAGCGCACCGCTTCGCCCAGCGACATCTCGGCCGACGGCGCGCCGGTTTCGGATGCAGGTGCGTTTCCGCCCGCGAGCGCCGGCGCGCGCCGCACCAGCAGCGATACCGGGATCATGATGGCGGCGACGATGACGGCAACGATTTGCATCGTGGTTCGCCAGTCGTGGAAGGAGACGAGCCATGCCACGAGCGGCGACATGGTCATGGGCGCCATCCCCATGCCGGCCGACACCAGCGACACCGCAAGGCCACGATGGGTATCGAACCAGCCGGCGACGCACGCCATCAACGGCACGAAGATCGCAGCGGTTGCGCCACCCACCAGCAGCCCGAAAAGGAGTTGAAACTCGATCAGCGAGGTGGCGCGGCTCGCCAGCGCCAGGCTTGCCGCGATGACGATCGAGCCCGTCAGCACCACCGGGCGCGGCCCCACGCGGTCGGACAGCGTGCCCCAGATTATGCTGGCGAAGGCCATCGCGAGGAAGCCGATCGTCATGGCGCTGGATACGCCGGCGACCGACCAGCCGGTATCCCGCGTGATCGGCTGAAGCAAAACCGGCAATGAAAACATGCCGCCGATCGCGATACAGCCCAGCACGCCGCCGGCTGCGACGATGACCCAGCGATAGCGAGAATTGCTCATCCCATATCTCCCGTTCGAGTTCTCTGCGCACAGGACGAATGAGGAGGTGCAAATGGCGACACGCTTGCCTTGCGTGCGGCGTCACTTCTTTGTGAGCGTCCCGGCCGCACCGGGCGGCGTCGAGCCGCCCGGCCTGCGGTCTCAGCCGGCCGTTCACTTTCGCCGATGCAACACGGTGACGTGGAAACGGCGGCGGATTTCCACCCCCTGCCGCCGGTACAGCGCGATGGCCGAGGTGTTGTTCGTGAATACGTGCAGGAACGGAAGCTCTCCCCGCGCCAGGATCTGGCGGGAAATCTCGCCAAGCAGAGCTTGCCCGTAACCTCGGCCGCGGTGCGATGGGTGCACGCAGACGGCCGTGATCTCGGTGTAGTTGGCGGGCTTCATTCGCTCGCCGGCCATCGCAACCAGCCGACCATCGATCCGGATCCCGAGAAAGATTCCCAGCTCATGCGCTCGCGCGCTGAAGGGACCGGGTTTTGTCAATTCGGTCAACGCGAGCATCTCAGGAACGTCATCGGCCCCGAGTGTGACGATTTCCACGCCGCGGATCGAAGCTTCCGCGAGCGTCCCGATCATCTGCTCTCCGGTCTCGGCGAGCAGAACCTTGAACTCGGCGGGCGGGGTCACGGGGTCGGGCGTAAACAGCACGGCCATGTCGGATTTCGACATCAGCGCGTGAAGCGCCGCAAAGCTCTGCGGTGACATGTCCACCATTGCCGCAAACGGCGCGATCGCCGGAGGATAGCGCCGCGCCAGCGCGCCGCCTTCCGCCAGGGCCTGCTGCCGGGTCGTCAATGCGGTCCAGATCGGATGATCGAGCGGATGGGCTGACGTCGGCCTCATGGTTGCCGCGCTTCGATCGACGGCAGTTCGAGGGCGGAGCGCAGTACACCGGAACCCCGCCGATACAGCATCGCCTCGGCCGCCGAAGCCAAAAGGTCGGCACGCGGGACGAAATCCGCAATTTGCTTGTTGAAGGGAATGGCGCCGCAGCCGGCAATGAAACAGGGAGGTTTCCGCTTCGGACATTGGTTGAACGAGCACAGCCGGCCGAGGTAGCGGTCGCTTTGCGGCTCGAACAGGAACACGTCGACCTGGTGGTTCGCGACACTGATTCCGACGCCGCTCTCAAAGGCATCGCGCAATGCGCGGTCGCGCGCCCGTCGCAACTCGCCGAGGCGGTGCAGCGAGTCGATCCACAGCGCCAGATCGAGGTCGCCGCATTCATGCCAGATCTCGACGCGCTGTTTCCGGAACTCGCTGAATCTCGGAACCTCCTTCCACAGCGGCTTTGCCACCGAGCCTATGACCGCAATCGCCTCAACCTCCGGAAACACCATCCAGCACTTTGTCACGACGTCAGCAGCCACTCGAAACTCGCGCTGCTGTCTCACCATACGATTGTTTTCCTCTTCTATTTTGGCGCGCCGCATCCATTCACTCCAACAACTGGGTGAAATGACGCCGGCGGCCGAAGCGCTGCCTGAGCCCGAGAACGTAGGCAACCTGCTCGCCCCTTGGGCGGAGTTTTGCCATCCTCGCGACCAGCTTCGCCGCCTGCTGGTAATTCGAACCGCCGCCGGCATTTACGAGTTGATCGACTCGCTGGGTATACACCTCGAGCACCTCGCGCGGATGGGTAGCTTCGGATTTTCCGGCGAGTTCTTCCTTCAAGCCCGCGGACGCACCGTGCTTGCCCACCGCCGCCCAGGCGGCATCGAACTTCTCCTCGTCTATCCAGATGCGAGCGAGTAGGTCGATCGGACTATTCCAGCCTAACCGCGCTCCGCTCGCTTGCTTGCCTTCCAGGAAAGACAAAGCGCGCTCCCGGGCGGCCTTGCCGCCGATGCCGCAAAGCCGTTTGTAGAGATCGAATGTGGGCGACTTCTCGAACAGCCGCCACAGATGCGCCTCCGCGTCAGCCTTTCGGCCAGCCTTCGACAACAGTTCCGCGGCGAACATCGTGAGCCCCACGTCCGGACGCCCGTCCTCGTACTTCCACAGGCCCTCCTCTGCCCACCGCAATGCCTCGTCCGCGCGGCCGTGCGACAGACAGAATTCGGCGAGTTGAAGATAATCCCACGAGGAGGACAGGTCCCTGACCCGCAGCGCGATGCGGGCATCGACGTCGCCGTCGCGCTCGGCGAAGAAATCGAGGATGCGCATCAGCTGATGGCGATCGACGCTGTCATCGTCCTGCTGCCCCTTGCGGCCCGCAGACGGCGCCGGTTTCTCCCATGCCTTCCTGGCGAGGCGACGATATTCGGCGAGCCCGGCCTCCCCGAGCACGTCGGCGTAGCGCCTCACCGCCCCATCGAAGGTTCCGTAGTCCTCCGCCATTTCCCGAGCGAACAGATCGCGGGCGAGTTCGACCGGTTCGGGCCTGATCTCCGAGACTGCGGCGAGATGGATGTCGCGCGCGCGCTCCAACAGCGCCATGCAATAGCCGTCGGAGTCATCGATCTCCTCGATCGCCTGCCCGATCCGGTCGACCGCGTGATCTGCAAGCTCGCATGCGAGGCCGGCGCGGGCGCCCGAGGCGAGACCGGCAACGGTGTCGAGCGCGGAATCGACATTGGCCGCCCAACGCGGAACCTCGTGATAATCCATAAAATCGCGAGTTTGCGTCGCCTGATCAATCGCCTTGCACAGGCGCTTGCCGAGAGTCTTGTCATCCTCATGCAGCGCTGCTGTGGCGGCATCGAGCTTGCGGAACAGGGCCAGATCCTGCTCGGCGAGGCCGACGATGATGTCGACGAGGGCATCGACGCCCTTTTCCTTCAGGTGATTGCGGATACGGACAAGCGCGCCGCTGCCGTCGGCCTCGTCCGCACCCAAATCGTTTGCCGCAAGCGCTGTGGCGACCATATGCTTGCAGAAGCCGTGATCCTCGAACGCGGGACAGGAGCATTCGCCGCCGATGGCCCGGCCGCGCCCTAAGAGTTCGGTCCGGTAATCCTCGCTGCCGGCGACTTGCGCCAGCACCCGTTCCGGATTGATGACGAGGATCTGAACCTGGCCGTCACGATGATAGGCCTCGCCGCGCGCGAATACCTTACCGCCGGCGAGTTCGCGCAAGGCGTCGGTGTCGAAACGGATTTTGCCCTTGGCTTTCATGGGGCCGACTGCAGCAATGGCTCGATGTCAATCAGGTCAGAGAATACCAGCTTGGGTTTATCTCCGACGAATGTCTAGCCGGCCTTCCCGTCGTCGAGACTGACAATGACAGCCGCATTGGCAATGATGATGCTATCACCGCCGCTCTCCGCCGGAACCTCGAGCCCGCCTTTGACCGCTGACACCGTCACCGTTCCATATGGCAGCTCTTTCGCGACAGCTGCGGTGTCGACCGTGCTCGGGTCCGGCACGCCGATGGTGACGTCGACGAACATATCGTTGGCGGTCTTGCCGAGCATCCGGAAGAACCCGAGGCTGGAGTGGCGTATGGCGTCGGAGACCGCGCGCTTGGCGGCCTTGGTAGCGTCTTTGCCGTGGACGTCAACGCCCATGCCCATTTCGGTGATACAGCGCACGCGTGCCATCGGTTTCCTGCTTTCGTTAGCGGACGGAGAAGCCAGCGATCTTCCCTGATTCTCGTGGTGCCGGCCACGGCTGGCGTTACCCCCGCTCGGTCACGCCATCAACCCGAAAAGGCAGCGCTGCGCAGGATGCGGCCTTGCCAATCCGCTCCTGCAGTTACAGCGGCGAGGTACTTGCAAATTGCAAGTACCTCGCCTAACCTTGCTTCATGCAGCCGCGGAAGAAGCCCCGTTCTGAATGTCCGGCCGCCCGGACCCTCGAGTCCGTTGGCGAATGGTGGAGCATTCTGATCCTGCGCGATGCGTTCCAGGGCTGTACCCGCTTCGACGAATTCCAGCGAAGTCTGGGAATCGCTCCGAATATCCTGGCTCGCCGCTTGAAGCATCTGACCGAGCGAGGCCTGTTCGAGCGCCGCCTCTATCACAGGAAGCCCAACTGGTACGAATACATACTCACCCAGAAAGGCCGCGACTTCTTTCCCGTCGTCGTGACGATGTTTGCCTGGGGCAACAAATACCTTTCGCCTCACGGAGAGGCTCTGCTGATGGCGGACCGGGCGTCTTCGCTCAGGGTTGATCCGGTCGTGGTCGCGGCCGGCACACTTGCGCCAATCACGCCGGACAATGTGGCTCTCGTTCCCGGCCCGAAGGCCAGCCGGGACATGCATCGGCGGCTAGCCGCGATGCGCGCGATGCGGCCAGACGTTTCTCCAGCATAGGTAATGACATGCGCCGAATTGTTGTGACTGGCATGGGGGCGGTGTCGCCGCTGGGCTGCGGTGTGGAATTGATCTGGTCGCGCCTGCTCTCCGGCCGATCGGGGCTGCGTTCCCTCCCCGCCACCATCGGCGCAGGTCTTGCCGCGCGGGTGGCTGGCCTCGTGCCTGACAAGGCCGACGACGCCGAGGGCGGGTTCGATCCCGATACCGTCGTGGCGCGCAAGGACCAGCGCAAGATGGACCGCTTCATCCTGTTCGCGATGGTGGCGGCGGCCGAGGCGATCGCGCAGGCCGGCTGGGCGCCTGCGGATGCGCAGTCGCTCGAACGGACCGCGACGGTCATCGCGTCCGGGATCGGCGGCTTCCCGGCCATCGTCGAGGCCGTGCGCACCACCGATCAGCGCGGCATCCGGCGCCTCTCCCCGTTCACCGTGCCGTCATTCCTGGCCAATCTGGCAGCCGGTCAGATCTCCATCCGCTACGGATACAAGGGTCCGATCGGCGCTCCGGTCACCGCCTGCGCCGCAAGCGTCCAGGCCATCGGCGATGCCGCGCGGCTGATCCGGGCCGGCGAAGCGGACATCGCGATTTGCGGTGGCGCGGAAGCCTGTATCGACCTGGTCAGTCTCGGCGGCTTTGCCGCTGCCCGCGCGCTCTCGACCGGCTTCAACGACATGCCGACGCAGGCGTCCCGTCCATTCGATCGCGACCGCGACGGCTTCGTCATGGGCGAAGGCGCGGGAATTCTCGTCATCGAGGAATTGCAGCACGCGCTGGCGCGAGGGGCCAATCCGATCGCCGAACTCATCGGCTATGGCACGAGCGCCGATGCCTACCACCTGACATCGGGACCCGAGGACGGCGAAGGCGCCCGCCGCGCGATGCAACTGGCGCTGCGACAGGCCGGGCTGGCGCCGGGCGACGTACAACATCTGAACGCGCATTCCACCTCCACGCCGGTCGGAGACAGCGGCGAATTGGCGGCCATCAAGGCCGTGTTCGGCGACGATCAAGGCATTGCGGTCAGCGCGACGAAATCAGCCACGGGTCATCTGCTCGGAGCCGCCGGCGGCCTGGAGGCGATTTTCACCATCCTTGCCCTTCGCGACCAGGTCGCTCCGCCCACGCTCAACCTTGAAAACCCGGACGTTCTCGCCGACGGCATTGATCTGGTCCGGGGCAACGCGAGAGGCATGCCGATCACGCATGCGATCTCGAACGGTTTCGGTTTCGGCGGCGTCAATGCCAGCATCGTACTGCGCCGTTGGTCGTGACAGACTGACGAGAGTCCGCAACGAACGCCACTCCCACTGGATCGTCCCCGTCCGTCTTGACGTCACGTCATAGACCCGGTCGACGCCCTTCGCCGGCTGGAGATCAGCCTCAGCCAGGGCGCCGAATGGAAGGCGCTCATCAGCAAGTACATCGGGACCATTCCGCTCAGCGGCGATGCACTCACGATCGAACACAGCGCATCCTGCGATCCGCCACCAAGGACGCCCGTCAGCAGCGCCATGATCGCGAAGGTTGGCGCGGCCGCGAGGTATAGAAAATCGGCTGCCCCAATCGCTGCTGCGTTGCCGTTTTCACCATCGGGCGCGCCGGAGCTGCATCTGCCGGTAAGCACCTCGCTCATGTTCTCTCTCCTGCAAAGAGCGCAATTGCGCCGCTGGCACCCATGTCACGGTGCGGAACGCTGAGGTTCTCCCAACGTCACCAAGGCGCTGTCCACCACCTCGCTCCACCTCGAGTCGCGCGAGGCGTCGGCGGCGTAACTGTCGTGCCAGTTCCACCACTTGTACGGTGGGGTCTGCGGATAGCCCTCCGGGGAGTCCTCCCACTCCTCCTGGCGCCCGAGCGGCGTCACGTCGAGGTAGCTCCAGGTGCTCCCCATCGCCTCGTCGCCGCGGTTGTTGATGAAGTAGGTACGGAAAAGTTTGTCGCCGTCGCGGAAAAACACGTTGGTGCCGTGCCACTCGTCCACGCCGAAGTCTGCGTCGAAGCCGTCCGTGATGGTGTACCAGGGTATCTCCCATCCCATTCGCGCCTTCAGGCTTGCGATGTCCGTCTGAGGCGCGCGCGAGACAAACGCGAGAGTGGTATCACGGGCGTACAGATGGGCGACGTGGGCGACCTGGTCGGCCACCATGGAGCAGCCGCGGCAGGCATGCTCGGGCCACCCGAACACCCCGGGCTCGAAGAAGGCGCGGTAGACGATCAGCTGACGGTGGCCGTCGAACAGGTCGAGCAAGCTCGCCTTGCCCGCAGGCCCGTCGAACGCATACTCTTTCTCCACGGCCAGCCACGGCATCCGCCGACGCTCGGCGGCCAGCGCGTCACGGGCGCGGGTCAAGGCCTTCTCCTTCACTAGCAGCTGCTCGCGCGCAGCCGCCCACTCCTGCGGCGACACGATCGGTGGGGTGTTCATTGCGGTCCGCCCTTTCCGGCCATTCTCGGGTGATGTCTGCATTGTTGATCTCCTCTCCACCATGTCCGGTTCCTTCTGCTGCAGTGTCCAGATGCAGCTAGAACGATTGAGGCAGGGAAAAGGAGTCACACACCGCTACCGGGGACCCGCGATCCTCCAGCCGCCGTTGGTCGATCCGGGGCGAGTTGACGCGAGGGATCGCTCCGCTCCGGGACGCGATGGCGGCATTTTCCCATTTAATTCCAGACAGCGTGAGGATATGGGTTCGCATTCTCGCGGCATGAGATGCCCGAGTCTTGCGTAGCTCCCGCGATTCCGATCGCGCTGCACTTACATCGGCGGCATCTTGTCGAATTTCGGCAGCGCTGGATCGATCTGGTCCCAGGCGTAACCGCTCACGCGATACGTCACAGCCTGCGGCTTGTATCGGCTGGGATCGTCGAGGCTAGCGGCGTGCACGGTGAACAGATCGGGCATCGCCGCAAACGTCATGTAGACCGGTGATCCGCAGGTAGGGCAGAAGGCACGCGTCTTCACATTGCCGCTATCGCCAACGATGTCCCAATGCGTCGCTTCGCCTTCGAGCTTCACGCCGCTCTTGCCCGGGAAAGTCAGGTAGGACCCGTGGCCGGTGCCGCTCTTGCGCTGACAGTCGCGACACTGGCAGTCATTCATGAAGACAGGTTCGCAAGAGATGCCATAACGGACCGCGCCGCAGGCGCATCCGCCGGTATAAGCCTCGCTCATGTGTTTTCCTCCCTAGTGCGGCTTTTTCGGGCGATCCTGTTCCGCAGCGATGACGCCGATGCTTGGCACGACCTTCTTCCAGCCCTCGCCCATATTCTTGAACGCCAGTTCATTCCTGGGCAGCACGAAGCCGGAGTGGACGAGGCGAAGGCGCGTACCGTTCTCCACTCTTGAAAGGGTAAAGGTGGCGACAGTGTCCAGCGGCGCGCCGTAGCCGACGTTGCCCTCGTGTCCGCCTTTCCAGGCAAAGGCGAGGCGCTGGTTCGGGATCGCCTCCAGCACCTCGCAATGAATGACGCCGTCCCAGGCGCCGGCGGGTGTGGTCTTCATCGTGAAGTGTTTGCCCTTGACCGGCTCGAACCCTGTCGGCGACATCTTCAGCCAGCGGCCGATCAGTTCGTTCGTCGTCAGCGCTTTCCAGATCGTCTCGGGCGCATGCGGAAGGACCTCGTCGACCACGATGGCCTGCGTGTCGGATTTCAATGCGGTGTCGTTCATGGATCGATCTCCTTCAGCAGGGTTTTCAGGTTGGCGAAGCGCTCGCGCCAGAACACGCCGTAATGGCTCATCCAATCGACGAGCGGCGCGAGGCCCTCGGGTTCGGCGCGATAGAAGACGTTGCGGCCCTCGGGCCGCTCGGCGACCAGGCCGGCGAGCTTCAACGATTTGAGATGCTGGGAGATGGCGCCCTGCGTCACCCCACTGCCCCGCGTCAGCTCGACCACCGTAATTTCGTCGGAGCCGACGATCCGTTCGAACACGGCGCGCCGGGTGGGGTCGGCAAGCGTGCGCAGCACGGTGTTGATGGCGGCGGCTTCGATCATGCCAATCAATTAGTACACACTAATGCATTAGTCAATACTAATTTCTTTTCCAACGCCGGGAACCAAGAGCCCGGTCGATGTCCGTGGGTGGCCGTCGCCGCACCCAGCGCGGGGATTCCAACACGGAACAGAGTTGAGCGCCGCGTTGCCCGCCGCCGTTCACCGGCCTACGAGAGGGATCATGACCATCCGCCCGATCATCCGATATCCCGACCCCCGGCTTGCGCTACCGGCGCAGCCCGTGACCGTGTTTGACGGCGCGCTGCGGGAGCTGGCGAGGGACCTGCTGGAGACGATGCACGCAGCACCCGGGATCGGGATCACCGCGCCGCATATCGGCATCTCCCTGCGGGTGGTGGTGCTCGACCTCGACCCGGTCGATGGCGCGCGGACCTATGTCAATCCCGAGATTATCTGGGCATCGCCCGAGATGATCCTGCATCAGGAAGGCAGCGTCTCGATGCCCGGCGTCAATGACGACATCCGGCGCCATGCCCGCGTCCGGCTCGGCTATCGCGACATCAACGGCAATGCGCAGACCGAGGAATCCGAGGGGCTGCGCGCCGTCTGCCACCAGCATGAGATCGATCAGCTGAACGGCGTGTTCTGGATCCAGCGGCTGTCCCGCCTCAAGCGCGAGCGGCTGGTCAAGCGCTTCGAGAAGATGTCGCGGGGCTGAGCTGAATGCTTCGGACGGCGCGCCGCAGGGGATGAAACTGGGAACCGCTATGATTGTCACACATATCAATTTGCGGTAGGCACCCACGCGGATCCCTAACGGAAATTTTCAGCCTGGCGCGGATCGGGACGTCAGATCATCGGTGGAAGAGAGAGTATGGCGCGCAACATTCTGATCCTTGGAGCCTCGTATGGCTCATTGCTGGCGACAAAGCTGCTGATGGCGGGTCACAACGTGACCCTGGTCTGCCGGGCAAAGACTGCGGAACTGATCAACCGCGACGGTACCGAAGTTCGCATCAAGCTGCGTGACGAGGCGGTGCACCGCGCGATCTTCTCGCGCGACCTGCCCGGGAAGCTGGACGCGACCACGCCCGCCGACGTCGACCTCTCCCGTTATGATCTGGTCGGTCTTGCGATGCAGGAACCGCAATACACCAACCATACGATCAGGGTTCTGATGATCAAGATCGCCGAGGCGAAGCTGCCTTGTCTTTCGATCATGAACATGCCGCCGTTACCCTATCTCAAGCGAATCCCGGCACTGGCGGAAATGCAGCTCGAGGAGGCCTATACCAATGCGCAAGTCTGGGAACGGTTCAAACCGGGACTGGTGACGCTGTGCTCGCCCGATCCGCAGGCCTTCCGTCCGCCGGAAGAGGCGGCGAACGTCCTTCATGTCGGCCTGCCGACAAACTTCAAGGCAGCGGCATTTGCGGACGAGAAACATAACCTGCTGCTTCGGGAGCTCGAAGCGGACATCGACGCGGTGAAGCTGGATGGCCACGACGTTCCGGTGAAGCTCAAGGTGTTCGATTCGCTGTTCGTCCCCCTGGCGAAATGGTCGATGCTGCTGACCGGGAATTACCGCTGCATCACGCTGCACGAGCCGCGGCCGATCCGCGACGCCGTGCACGGCGATTTGAAGCTCTCGCAGTCGATCTACGACCACGTCGACGCCATCGCCCGGCGTCTCGGAGCCGACCCTGCCGATCAGGTGCCGTTCGCAAAATACGC
Source organism: Bradyrhizobium sediminis (assembly GCF_018736085.1). NCBI lineage: Bacteria > Pseudomonadati > Pseudomonadota > Alphaproteobacteria > Hyphomicrobiales > Nitrobacteraceae > Bradyrhizobium > Bradyrhizobium sediminis. The sequence goes on from NZ_CP076134.1 coordinate 3,486,568, forward strand.
CAAAGCGGCGGAAAGCCTTCTCAAGCCCTCATCGGCGGCCCGGGCCGTCGCCGCCGGAGCGCCCTTCATTGAGCGGGTCGACCTCTTGGTGAAGTTGATCTCGCATCAGCTCGGCATGCCCAACGCCGAGATCGATCGCACGGTCGAGATCGTCGACCAGAAACTGAACGAGAAGATCGTGGCGGGCGGTTCCGGGTTGGCGTGAGGCGTTTCCATCCAGCGTGCGGATCGGCCATCGCGACGTCGACGGCAACATACAGACAGAGGAATCCGAGTGAAGGGCCCCGGTTGTTCCCACTGCTTGCACAGTGGGTGGTGCTCACATCGGCAGACCCAGGAACTTGAACGGTTCAGCCTCCTGAAAATTCACCGTCGCATCGCCGGAAAAGGTGCGCGACTGTTGAGGTCCCAGATCGAGCTTCTTCACCTTTCCCTTCTCAGGTGAGAAGTCGATCGCCTTGAGATCAACCCAGAATGTGTTCGGGGTCAGGACGGATTCAAAGAAGTAGAGCTTGCGCTGATGGTCGGCGACGGTGCGCCACCGCGTCGAGGAAATATTCGGCTGGTCCGGCGTCGAAATGCCGAATGGCACAGACACGTTGCGGATCACGCTGAAGACGCTGGCCAAGGCGCGGTCGGGATTTTCATCTTTCGGGATTGCGTTGACGTAGAAGGATGCCCGCGCGAACCGGTCCGCGGCGCGGTTCGTGCCCGGCAGCATCACCGTGCCGCCGATCTCCTTCCAGTATTCGTTCAGCGCCAATTGCTGTTCAAAGATGGGGGAATTGGTCATCACCTGGTACTTCCGGTCGTGATGGATGACCGGTTTGCCGTTGATGTATTCGACGATCGCGCTGTCACCCGTGGCATCCGAGATCGACAGGTGAAGCGTGGCGAGCAACTTCTGCCCGGGTACGTTGTCCGTGACGATCGTGAAAGGATTCTTCTCAAGTATCTCGACCGCCTCCCGAACGGTCGCGAAATTGTCGAGCACATATTGCGCCCAGGCGGCGATGGACAGGCCCGGCTTGCTGGAGTCGAACTTTGGATACTCGGATTCCGCGAGCCAGAGGACGTTGGCGACAAGTCCCGCCTCGTTCATGCCGTCCGACGTCGAAACCTCATAAGAGGAAGCAACTACGCTGCCATATCTGGATTTCCACTGCAGCGAGTTCGGCCCGACCTCTCCGCTGCGCGCCATGCCTCTCGGGAAAACCCAGAGACTGGTGGGCATCTCAAATCGCCAATCCATCGAGCGCGCAGTGATGACCTGACTCTTGGCGCCGAGATATACCAGCCGCGTACAGGCAAGCGAGAGCGAAGGTGCGGTGGCGATCACTGCCGCCAGACTGGTTGCGAAAACGCACGACAGAGCGGAACTTTTCATTCTCATCGACACCTACTGCAGCTACAAAAATTAGCTCATCAGGTTTCGATGATCATCATCATGACGTAGCTCAAACCGGACAAGTTTACGTAAAACTTCGTCGTGTTTTCTCGAACCGGTGCTGGCAGGACGCCAACGGCTGGCGGGCACCTTCTCCGTCGCCGACATCCTGTTGGCGGATGTGCTGCGCCTTGTCGACCGGTTCAAGCAGGAACGTACGTCAACCTGATCACCTCCTCGCCAATTCGATCGCTGGCCACCAGGCGGAGCGGCGGCCGGGGGCCGGCGAAGAACGGCTTGCCGCGACCCAACACGATCGGGTGGAGGTAGAGGCGATACTCGTCGATCAGGCCAAGATCGCTCAGGCTTCGCGCCAGCTCCGGTCCGGCGACGTCGATCTCGCCTGCGCGCTCGGCCTTCAGCTTCCGTATCACCGCCTCGAGGTCATCCCCGACCAGCGTGGCGTTGGGGCCGACTGACTTAAGGGAGCGCGACACCACCCACTTCGGCTGGCTCCGCCAGGCCGTCGCAAAATCGCGTTCATCGGAGTCCCACTCGGGCTGGTCGTCGTCCCAATAGCGCATCACCTCGTAGATGCGGCGACCGTACACGCTGCCCGCGAGGGCGCGCACTTGCCCGACGAAGTGACGAAACAGGGCGGGGTCCGGCCTGAATTCGGCGTGGTCGTGGTCGACATAGCCGTCCAGCGACTGGTTCATTCCAAATACGATTTTTGCCATGGCGATTTTTCCCGGTATGCTGCTCGAACCATCTGCGTAATGCGCCTGGCCTGGGCGTTGTTTTGCAGGACACCATAACCGCATCGTCTGTCTCTTGCTTGAGCCGGCCTCTTTGGCGTTCTCATCGGGATGACGAACGGAGTTTCCGGAAACCGACATCGTCCTGCAATTTTTTTTACGGTTGAGGCACAGAAGGCCAACCGCCGCGCAGGCCAGGGAGCACGATGGGCCGCCGTCAGCGCGGTAGGATGGGTGGAGCGAAGCGATACCCATCAATCAACATTTGTAAATGGGTGATGGGTTTCGCGAACGCTCAACCCATCCTACGTGCTACGTGCTGCGCCGACCGACTTGGACTTGCCGGAATACGCTTCGCTATTCCGCCCTACCGCCCTTAGTACCGTCGGGCGGTGTCAGCTTATCGAACAAATCAGGCGTCTCGTTGTCACGCCGCCGACCAAGCCCTTCACCCCGATGAAAGCAAGGGTGCTTGACGCGTCCAAGACCCTTGGCTCCCTCGAAGTGCGCCCAACCACCACGTGAACCTCCTCCGAATGAGTGGACACCTGTAGTAGGCTCGTTGAGCCCGGAGGTGTCGAATGGAACGTCAACGTCGGTCATTTACCGAAGAGTACAAGCGCCAAGCGGTCGAGCTGGTGGCGTCGAGCCGTCGCTCGGTCACGTCGGTGGCCAAGGAACTCGGTCTGCGCGACTCGGTGCTGCGGCGCTGGGTGGACAAGTTCCGGCAGGGGCCGACATCGGCGGCGTGGCGCCCCACCACGCAGGCGACGCCGATGTCGGCGGACCAGGCCTCGGAGATCGCCCGGTTGCGCCAGGAGAACGAACGGCTGCGTATGGAGCGCGACATTTTAAAAAAGTCGATCGCGATCTTTGCCGGAACCCGGACATGAGCTTCCGTTTCATCGAGGACCACCGCGACACCTATCCGGTGCGGTTGATGTGTGCCGTGCTCGAGGTCTCGCCAGCCGGCTATTACGCCTGGCGTGATCGCCCGGTGAGTGAGCGAACAAAATCCAATGCCACGCTCCTGGCTGCAATCCGGCAAGTCCATCAAGACAGCAGCGGGCGCTACGGCAGTCCCCGCGTCCATACCGTCCTGCGGAGGCAGGGCCGTGGCGCCAGCCGCGGCCGGATCGAGCGGATGATGCGTCGGCACGGTATCCGCGCCATCATGGCACCGCCGCGCCGTGTGCGCACCACCGACAGCCGTCACGACCTGCCGATCGCACCGAACCTGATCGCGCGCGACTTCACGGCCCCAGCCCCGAACCGGGTCTGGCTCGCCGATATCACCTATATCCCGACCGCGGAGGGGTGGCTGTACCTGGCGGCCGTCATGGATCTCTTCAGCCGAAAGATCGTCGGCTGGGCCATGCGGGATCATATGCAGGTCGAACTCGCTTCCGCGGCGCTGACGATGGCCATCCAGCAGCAACGCCCGCAGGCCGGATTGATCCACCACTCCGATCGCGGCGTGCAGTATGCCTCACACGCCTATCGCAACACTCTCACGGCCGCCGGCATCACCGCATCGATGAGCCGCAAGGCCGATTGCTACGACAATGCCCCGATGGAGAGCTTCTTCCATACCCTGAAGACCGAGCTCGTTCATCATCGCAACTACAAGACTCGCGCCGAGGCCCAGCGCGATATCTTCACCTTCATCGAGGGCTTCTACAACCGAACCCGGCTCCATTCCGCCATCGGGTATATCGCCCCGATCGAGATGGAGCTAAAAGCCGCTTAAACCCGTCCACTTTTTCGGGGGAAGATCAACGTTTCATATGCACGCTGATAACAACTGCGCCACAGTGAGGACAGGGATGACGATAGGTCTGAGCTCGTCGCTTGCTTCGTTCGGGACGTAGCTCCCAAGTCTCGCGAACGAAGGTCGTACCACCCGACTCTAAACGCCGCGGGTGCGACTGACGGTGAATCCAATGACTCCTCATTTAGATCGCTCCATCAAGGGTCAGGTGAGGCCGCGTGGCGGCGCTGGCAATGAAGCGCGGAAGTCTCTGGACTTCACCGGCTACTGGCAGCGCCACCTCGCCGACTAGGCCTTTCTGATCGGCTGCACGTCATCCTTGCGGAGCCTCACCAAGAAGCGGGCATACTGTTCGGTCGCATGTTCGTCCGCGCGCTGGCGATCAACACCGGACTTGTAGCCCTTAAACACCTCATAATCATTGACGGCGATCAGCTCATCCAGTTTCTTGCTAAGATCAACCATTGTCATAAGCTTATTGCGGACTGCTTTCGACTGGACGTAAAGCAAGAACTGCTCGGCCAAGATGTGAAGGGCAAAGAGTTCGCTTTCTTCGAGATAATTCTTTCCGACCTTGGCCTCCTGCACGGTCGGCAAATTCCCATCAAATGTCTGAAGACCCATATTGGAGTGTTTGTGATTGGCGCGATCAAGGATGATCTCTGCCGCCGTCATGGCGCTGACTGCATAGTGAAACTTATCCTTGAGCTGCTGCCGGTTTGATGGACACCAAGATTGGGTGTTTCATACAGCCGGAGGTGGGTCATGCAGAGACGAAGATTCAGTCGAGAGTTCAAGGTCGAGGCGGTCAAGCTTGTCAGGGAGCGCGGAGTATCGGTAGCGCAAGCCGGCCGAGACCTGGGCATTCATGAGAACGTGCTGCGCAAATGGGTCAAGGAGTTCGGCTCCGATCCCGTGCAGGCCTTCCCCGGCCACGGCCAGATGAAACCCGAGCAGCTGGAGATCGAGCGGCTGCGGCGCGAGGTCAACAAGCTGAAGGCGGAGCGGGATATCCTAAAAAAGGCCGCTGCCTACTTCGCGAAGGAAGCGACATGAAGTTCGGCTTCATCGTGAAGCACCGGAACATCTGGCCGGTGGCATGGCTATGCGAAGCAATGGGCGTGTCGCGGTCGGGCTTCCATGCCTGGCTGAATCGATCTCCCAGCGCCAGATCCCGAAGCGACGAAGCGGTCGGCCAGCAGGTGAAGGCCAGCTTCCTTGCCAGCGACCGGACCTACGGTGCACGGCGCGTCTGGCGAGACCTGCTGGCAGACGGCGTCGAATGCGGTCTTCACCGGATCGAGCGGCTGATGCGCCTGCAGGCCTTGCGGGCGCGGCCACGGCGCCGGCGTCTGCCGAAGGACGAAGGCGATCGCCAGGTTGCGAACGTGCCGGCGAACCTTCTCGATCGTCAGTTTGCGGCCGAGCGGCCGAACCAGAAGTGGATCGCCGACTTCACCTACATCTGGACCGCCGAGGGCTGGCTCTACGTGTCGGCTGTGATCGACCTGTTCTCGCGACGGGTGGTCGGCTGGTCGATGAGCGCCGGCATGACAGCCCAGCTGGTTGCGGACGCCCTGTTGATGGCCGTCTGGCGCCGGGGCAAGCCGGATGCCCTGATGCATCACTCGGATCGGGGCAGCCAATACGCCAGCGAACAGTTCCAGCGCCTGATGGCTGACAGCGGCATCGTCTGCAGCATGAGCCGATCCGGCAACGTCTGGGACAACGCGGCGATGGAGAGCTTCTTCTCGTCGCTAAAGACCGAACGCATCGAGCGCAAAACCTACCGTACCAGGAACGAGGCCAGAGCAGATGTGTTCGACTACATCGAGCGGTTCTACAATGCGACCCGACGTCATTCGACGATCGGATACCTCAGCCCTGTTGAGTTCGAGCGCAAGGTGGGATTAGCTTAACCGGGTGTCCATCAAACCGGCAGCAGCTCACCTGCACCACGGCATAGAATGATTTGCAGGTTGGGCTTAATGGATCGTAGTCAACCGATGCCTCCTTGAAGAAATCCCGGATGCTGGCGAACAGGTGCTTTTCTTCTGCCCTGATGGCGCGCAGCCTCTTGGCAAGGCTATCAGCAGCGGCAGGATCAGATCGAAGGCGCTTCTCGTTGAGCGCGTAACCATCTTGAAGGTAACCCTGCAGGATCTCGTTAGCCCAACGGCGAAATTCGACAGCTTCCGGAGATTTTATTCTAAACCCAACCGCTAAGATCAGAGGCAGGCTGTAATGGGCCACCTCGTAGGTTTTGCCGTCTGCCGCAGTTGAGAGGAATTTCCTCTCAACTGAAGAAGACACCAATTCTCCCTCCGAATAGAGGTTTTTGATGTGCTCTCGGATGGTAGCCTTGTCGCGACCATAGAGGTCCGCGATTTGGTTCTGCGTTGCCCACACCGTGGCTACCGTCAGGTCGATGTTGAACGGTATATCTCGGTTGCCGGTCTTGTAATGGACCGACTTCATTTCCATCAAGCGTGCCGTGGCATTGGTGAGGCGAACGGTCTGCTTGGTTTCTTGGACGAGTTTCGTAATCTTCGGCGATTTCATGGTCGCAATTCCTGTGCGGTCTGACCACGAATCGCTGGACATTCTGTCCTGCGGTTGTACAACGACTCTTGTTAAGGGAGGCCGCTGTCGCGAGGTTCGTGGCTTAGGTTTCAAATTTGAAGGACGGTGACCCGCTTGCCAGAGTGGGGCCGTCCTTCGGCTTGTTGGAGCCGATTCGAGACTCCACTGCTAATCTACCCCAATTCGGACCTATCCGGAACTTGTTCCCCTTCCGTTTTCCACTTTATCCTCACCGAAATTCAGGTAGCAGAAACCGCCGTTTGGCCGGTCGCGCCTCGCCGACGATCTGGACCACTTTCCCATCGGGCTATCGTCCCCAAGCAAAAACGGCTGATCAAGCGGTTCGGGAATCCGTCGCGGGGGGCGATAAACGCGGGTCGAAGCGATCGGTCTTCGGGTAGGATGGGCGGAGCGAAGCGATACCCATCAATCGCCATTCATGAATGCCTGATGGGTTTCGCGAAGGGCTCAACCCATCCTACATTTCATCGGTCCCCGACAATATCTTTCGGGGAGCCACCGCTTTAGGGCTCGCGCAGGCTCCTGCAAGGGGTACCCCTCACTCCCACTCAATCGTCCCCGGCGGCTTCGACGTCACGTCGTACACCACCCGGTTGACGCCCTTCACCTCATTGATGATGCGGGTCGCGGTCTCGCCCAAAAATTTCATGTCGAAGGGATAGAAGTCGGCGGTCATGCCGTCGGTGGAGGTCACCGCGCGCAGGCCGACGACGAAATCGTAGGTCCGGCCGTCGCCCATCACGCCGACGGTCTTGACCGGCAGCAGCACCGCGAAGGCCTGCCAGATCTGGTCGTAGAGGCCGGCCTTGCGGATCTGGTCGATATAGACGGCATCGGCATTGCGCAGGATGTCGAGCTTTTCCTTGGTGATGTCGCCGGGGCAGCGGATCGCGAGGCCCGGACCGGGGAACGGATGGCGGCCGACGAAGATCTCGGGCAGGCCGAGTTCGCGCCCCAACACGCGCACCTCGTCCTTGAACAGTTCGCGCAAGGGCTCGACCAGCTTCATCTTCATGCGATCCGGCAGGCCGCCGACATTGTGGTGCGACTTGATGGTGACCGAGGGGCCGCCGGTGAACGACACGCTCTCGATCACATCGGGATAGAGCGTGCCCTGCGCGAGAAAGTCCGCGCCGCCGATCTTCTTCGCTTCGGCGTCGAACACATCGATGAACAGGCGCCCGATGGTCTTGCGCTTCGCTTCGGGGTCGCTGACGCCGTGGAGCTCGCCGAGGAAAAGCTTCGACGCATCAACGTGTACCAGCGGGATGTTGTAGTGGTGGCGGAACAGGTCGACCACCGTCTCTGCCTCGTTGAGCCGCAGCAGGCCGTGATCGACGAACACGCAGGTGAGCTGGTCCCCGATCGCCTCGTGGATCAGCACCGCGGCCACCGCGGAATCGACGCCGCCGGAGAGGCCGCAGATCACCCTGCCCTTGCCGACCTGTGCCCTGATCTTCTCGATCGCCTCCTCGCGGAAGGCGCGCATGGTCCAGTCGCCGGTGAGGCCGGCGACCTTGCGGACGAAATTGCGGAGCAGCTTGGCGCCGTCGGGCGTGTGCACCACTTCGGGGTGGAACATCAGGCCGTAATATTTGCGCTTCTCGTCCTGGATCACCGCGAACGGCGCGTTCGGCGACACGCCGGCGACGACGAAGCCCGGCGGCATTTTGGTGATGCGGTCGCCGTGGCTCATCCAGACCGGATGCTTCTCGCCCATGGCCCAGGTGGAATCAAACAATTGGCTCGCGGCCTTGACCTCGACGTCGGCGCGGCCGAACTCGCGGTGGTGGCCGCCCTGAACCTCGCCGCCGAGTTGGGCGGCCATGGCCATCTGGCCGTAGCAGATGCCGAGCACGGGAACGCCGGAATCGAAGATCGCCTGCGGCGCCCGCGGCGAGCCCTCCTCGTGCACCGATTCCGGGCCGCCGGAGAGGATCACCGCCTTCGGCCTCATTTCCTTGAACGCCGCTTCGGCGTTCTGGAACGGCACGATCTCGGAATAGACGCCCTCCTCGCGCACCCGCCGCGCGATCAGTTGCGTCACCTGACTGCCGAAATCGACGATCAGAATCTTGTCATGCGCCGAGGCCACGGAGGGCGCCGACTCGCGGGCTTCTTGTGCTGCTGTCATGGATAGCAATTACGCGACGGGGGCGGCGCTCGCAACTGTGCAAAACGATGGCCCATATTCTTTAGGAGGCATGGACAGGGTCCATATAGGTCAGTATTGTTGACGTATTCTACCTTTGCATGGGCTCGTTTTCGCGTTTTTGCAGAATCGCAGGGGTCGTGGGGCCGGCAAGTTCGCGCAGGCCTCGGCCAATCATCTGGCGCACTAACAGGTAGCCGTCATTCCGGGGCGCGTCGCAGACGCGAACCCGGAATCTCGAGATTCCGGGTTCGATGCTGCGCATCGCCCCGGAATGACGACGCCACTTCACGCCTTCCTCAGCACCGACACGAAGAACCCGTCCGTGCCGGTCCGGCGCGGCGTCATCAGCCATCCCTCCGGCGACTGCAGCGCGGCTTTTGAAAATTCCTCCGCCTTGTCCCACAGCACCGTCACGGTCTGCTCGGGCGGCACCACCGCAAACTCCGGATGCCGCGCGACAAAGGCGCGGATCTGCTCGTTGTTCTCCTGCGGCAATACCGAGCAGGTGATGTAGGCGATCCGCCCGCCCGGCTTGACCAGCGCGGCGGCGCGGTCGAGCACGGCGACCTGGTCCTTCAGCCGCACCTCGAGCGCGCCGGGGCGCATCCGCCATTTGGCGTCGGGGTTGCGCCGCCAGGTGCCGGTGCCGGTGCAGGGCGCGTCGATCAGCACCAGGTCGGCGGAGGCGTGGATGTCGAGCAGCGTGTCGTTCGGCCCCTTCGGCGTGCGGACGTCGCAATTATGCACCCCTGCCCGCGACAGCCGCTCGTAGATCGGCGCCAGCTGCCGCTTGTCATGGTCGGTCGCGATCAGCCGGCCCTTGCCCTGCATCATCGCCGCCAGCACCAGGGTCTTGCCGCCGGCGCCGGCGCAGAGGTCGATCACCTGCTCGCCGGGTTTCGCCGCCGACAGCAGCGCCGCGAGCTGCGAGCCCTCATCCTGAACCTCGATCGCGCCCTTGATAAAATCCTCCTCGGCATGGATGCCGGGACTGCGCGCGTCGGCGGAAAGCTCGATGCGCAGCCCGATCGGCGACCACGGCGTCGGCTGCACCCCGAGATGGGCCAGCGAGGACAGCAGCTTCTCGCGCTTGGCCTTCAGCGTGTTGACGCGCAAATCGAGCGGCGCCCGGCTCGCCATCGCGGTCGCCTCCGCGACCCGGTCGTCGCCGAACACCTGCGCCAGATGGCCGTCGAGCCATTCCGGGTAGTCGCCGGCGATATGCGCCGGCGCGTCTTGCAGGGATCGCGAGGTCAGCGCCGCGCGCTCGCCCTCGGTCAGGGGCTCCGGCGCAAACCGGCCACCGTCGCAAAGGGCTGCGATGGCATCGGCGTCCATGCCGCGCTCCAGCCTGAGCATGCCGAGCACCCGCGCCCGCGGCGTGTCGGCGTCCATGATCCAGGCGCTGGAAGCGCGCCGGCGCAGCGCGTCCCAGACCAGGCCGGAGATCGCGGCGCGATCGCCGGAACCGGCATAGCGATGTGCTGTGCCCCACTCCTTCAGCGCCTTCGCCGCCGGAACGCGCTGCGCGTCGATGGTGCCGATCAGTTCGATGGCGGCGGAGAGGCGCGCTGCGGGGGTCATTCAAAACTTTCGGTTCGAGAAGGGGTTAGATCAACAACAGAATCTTCAGCGCGAAGTAGAGCCATGTCGCGACAGCACCGGCACGCCGGCCTCCCTCGGGGGGTGAAGCGCGAGCCCCCGCTATAGCGACCGCGCCCCCGCCTGACAATGAATCGCCGTCCGCCTGTTGAACCACATTCCCCGCTCCGGTGACCAACTGCGGATAGTTCCAGTGATTTCAGCGCCGAATTGGCCCCAAACTCTATCCTGCGGATACTGCGATGAACCGGACCTCTCCCGTCCTGAAAGGCGTTGCCGAGGCAGCCGAAGTGCCCGGCGACTCCGTGGCCTCGCTGCTCAAGATGGCCGACGACAGCCCGGACGGGGCGCTCGGCATGCTGATGTCGGGGCTGTCGGGCGTCGCGGCTGCGCTCGCCGTGGCAATCGTCCTCACCGTCTATTTCCGCAGCGGCTACCGGAGCGGCCACGATATCCTCCGCCACAGCCTCGCCGCCACCGTGGTGCTCGCGCTGCTCGCCTTCGTCGCCTACGACATGCGGCATGCAGCGCTGGCCTATCTCGGCATCAACCCGGCCAAACCTGCGGTCGAGTTCGAAATCCGCCTGCCCAGCGCCGCGCTCACCGCCGTCGGCGACAGCCAGGTCGAGCTGGTCACCAACCGGAACCAGAAGCTTGCCGACATCCAGGGTGCGCCGGCATCCGACAGCCACGGCCGCATCGTGCTGCGGGGCTCGGTGACGCTGGATTACCGGACCACCGACCGCGTCGTGGTCCTCAACCTGCCGGGTCAGCCGCAGCGCGAGTTCAGGCTGCGGCTGGCGGCAAGCCCGAGCCACTCCGATCAGTTCGGGCCATGGCATCTGGCCGATCGCGTCGCCTCGCCGGCCGGCGAGCCGGCGCGCGAACCGAATGACGCCTTCGCGATCCGCTACCGGGTGTTCTGAGCATCAAGCCGGGGTTTCATCATTCCGTCGCCGATCGATATATAGTCAGCGCCGGAAGGAATACTGCATGCCCGAATTTCGCCTGACCCAGATTTCCGACACCCACCTCGCACGCCGCCACCAGAAACTCACCGACAGTTTTCACCGGGTCAGCGAATACATCGACGCGACGCGGCCCGATCTCGTCGTCAACAGCGGCGACCTCGCCTGGGATGCCCCGACTAACCCGGACGATTTCGCATTTGCCCGCGAGCTGCACGCAGCGCTGCCCGTCGCCTGCCGTTACCTGCCCGGCAATCATGACGTCGGCGATAATCCGACCGAGTTCGGGCCGGCACCGGCTCAGCCGGCGACCGAACGGGATCGGCAGGCTTTTCTCTCCTGCTTCGGCGAAGACCGCTGGCGTTTCGAGGCCGCCGGCTGGTGCTTCATCGGCCTCAATTCGCTGATCATGAACACCGGCCTTGCCAGCGAGGCCGAACAGCTCGACTGGCTGGCGTCGCAGCTCGCGGGCGCCAACGGCAAACCGGTGGCGCTGTTCCTGCACAAGCCGCTGTATCTGAATTCACCGGATGATCCCGAGCTGGCGGCAACCGCGATACGCTACGTGCCGCCGTCGGCGCGGAACCGGCTGGTCGAGATGCTCGGCGCGGTCGACCTGCGGCTGGTCGCCAGCGGCCATGTCCACCAGCGCCGGGATTTCACATGCGGCCATGTCCGGCACGTCTGGGCGCCGTCCACGGGCTTCGTCATCCCGGACCGCAAGCAGGAAGTGATCGGCACCAAGGAGGTCGGACTGGTGGAGTATCGCTTCCGGCCCGACGGCTTCGAGGTCCGGCATATCAGGGCGCAGGGCCAGGTCGACGTCGATCTGGATTCGCTGCTCGGCGCCACCGCCAAGAGTTAGCTAGCTGCCCATCCGATGCATTGCCACGCGGCTACCGCGTCCCGGCCGTTTTGATGCGGAGCAGATCGCAATCGGGCTCGGCATATCTGGTGCGGCGGAGCCCTTCCCGGTCCACGACCACGGTCGGCCGGCAACGCGCCTGCCAGGCGGCGTGGGCCTCTGCGTCCGCCTTCTGCTGCTCCGGCGTCCGCGGCGGCGGCGCCGGGATGGTGCCGCCGGCATTGACGTGAAAATCGGTAAATTCGCTGGGGCTGCGCGGAGCTCCGGCGGCGCCGGCGGCCGCCCGGTTCGATGCGGCGGCAGCTGCGTTGTTTGACGCAGCCGCATCCCCGTCGCTTGACGCTGCCGCGTCTCCATCCGCGCGCTCGTTATCCGCAGAGGCTTGCTGCGCGGATGCCGCCGAGATGCCGGCGGCGGCGATCAGCAATAGGACTGGAATGATGCGCATTGTCAGAAGCCCGCAAAAAAACTCGCAACGCTTCTCGTTGCTAGTCGGCAAAGCTTGCGGGCGCGTAAAGCGGGCTGGTTAGCGTACCGTCAACAGGATGCGTCGCATTGTAATGACAGCCGATATCCCTGCGGCGTCCGCTCCGGGGTCGAGAGCGGACGCCCGCGTTCGGCGGCTTACGCCTTGTCAGGCCCGACCCGCACCAGCTGCTTGCCGAAATTGGCGCCCTTCAGAAGCCCCATGAATGCGGCGGGCGCGCTGTCCAACCCTTCGGTGACGAATTCCCTGTGCTTGACCTTGCCCTCGCGCACCCACTGCGACATGTCGCGCAGGAAGTCGCCATGGCGCGCGGCGAAATCGCTGACGATGAAGCCCCGGATGGTCAGCCGCTTGGTCAGCACCGCGCGCATCAACTTGCCGGCCCATTTCGGCGATGTCTCGCCGAAATTATTGTATTCCGCGATCAGGCCGCAGACCGGAATGCGCGCGAAGGCGTTGAGCAGCGGAAACACCGCCTCGAACACCGCACCGCCGACATTCTCGAAATAGACGTCGATGCCCTTCGGGCAGGCTTCTTTCAGCTTGGCTGCCAGATTGGGATCGCGGTGGTCGAGGCACTCGTCGAAGCCGAGCTCCTTTTTCACATAGTCGCATTTGTCCTTGCCGCCGGCGATGCCGACCGCGCGCGCGCCCTTGATCTTCGCAATTTGTCCGACCGCCGAACCGACCGCGCCGGAGGCCGCCGCAACCACCACGGTCTCGCCGGCCTGCGGCTTGCCGATATCGAGCAGGCCGGTATAGGCGGTCATGCCGGGCATGCCGAGCACGCCCACCGCGGTCGAGATCGGCGCGAGTTTCGGATCGATCTTCGCCAGTCCCTTGCCGTCGGAGAGCGCGTGGGTCTGCCAGCCGGCTCGCGACAGCACGATGTCGCCCTTGGCGAAGCCGGGATTGTTGGAGGCGACCACCTCGCTGACCGTGCCGCCCTCCATCACGCCGCCGATCGGCACCGGCGCCGCATAGGACGGGCTATCGCTCATGCGGCCGCGCATATAGGGATCGAGCGACAGCCAGATGGTGCGCAACAGGACCTCACCCTCGCCCGGCGCCGGTATCGCGCAGTCCTCGATGCGGAAGTCCGACGCCTTGGGCTCGCCGACCGGACGGGAGACGAGAACGACGCGCTTTGCAGATTGGGCCATTGTTGTTTCCTCTGGTTTTTTTGATGATCCACCCTCGTCATTGCGAGGCGCGGAGCGACGAAGATTCCATGGGGAGTGGATAGCGGCCGGGTCTGGAGCCAGACTGAGGTTGCTGAAACCACTCAACCTGGAGACGACGATGTTGCTCGATCATCCTTCCGACGAACCGACCGCTATCCGCACGCATATTGGCGCAATTTTTGTGTCGTTGGAACTGAGCCGTTCGAATTGGCTGGTGACGTCGCTGTCGCCGGGCAAAGGCGAAAAGATGTCCAAGCGCAGCGTCGCAGCTGGCCATGTGGCCGAGCTTTTGGCGCTGTTTGCGGAGCTCAAGCGCAAGGCGGAGGTCCGGACCGGCCAAAGCTATCCGATCATCACGATCCAGGAGGCCGGGCTGGATGGGTTCTGGCTCCACCGCGTTCTGCAACAGGAGGGGATCGAGAGCCACGTGGTCGATCCCGCTTCGATCGCGACGCCGCGGCGGCGCAGGCGGGCCAAGACGGACAGGCTCGACGGCGAGACGCTGCTGCGGGCGCTTCTGGCCTACAAGCGCGGCGAGCCGCGGGTCTGCGCGATGGTGGTTGCGCCCTCGCCCGAGGAGGAGGATCGCCGGAGGCTCTGCCGCGAACGGCGGACATTGATCGAGGAGCGCGTCACGCATGTGAACCGGATCAAGGGGCTTCTGTTCGCGCAGGGGATATCCGACTACGGACCGCTGCGGCGCGACCGGCGGGCGCGGCTTGAAGCGTTGCGCACCGGAGATGGACGGGAGCTGCCGTCGCATCTGAAGGCTCAGATCGGCCGCGAGCTCGATCGGATCGAGCTGCTTCTGGACCAGATCAAGTCGGTCGAGGCCGCGCAGGAAGCCCTGCTGGCGGCGGCGAGAATGCCTGCAAGCGAGAAGGCCGCGCCGGACCCGGTCACGATGCTGCTCGCCTTGAAGGGAGTGGGCGCCAACTTCGCCGCCGTGCTCTGGTCGGAGGCGTTCTATCGGCAGTTCGCCAACCGCCGCCAGGTCGCCGCCTATGCGGGCCTTGCGGCAACGCCCTGGCAAAGCGGACGCATCCGACACGAGCAAGGCGTGTCGAAGGCCGGCAATCCCAGGCTGCGGACCACGATGATCCAGCTCGCCTGGCTGTGGGTACGTCACCAGCCGCAGTCGGCCCTGACGCGCTGGTTCAAGGAGCGAAGCCCGCAAGGCCGCAAGCGCGCGATCGTGGCGCTGGCGCGCAAGCTTCTCGTGGCGTTGTGGAAGTATGTCACCCAGGGCGTCATCCTCGAGGAGGCCGTGATGAAGCCCGCCGCCTGATCCGGGACCGAGCCCAACAGCAAGCCGCCCGGACGCAACGAAACAACCATAACCCATCTGCCGAGGCCCGATCAGCCTCGGAAGATCCGGGTGGACGAACCGATGGATTGCATGGCTTCAAATGCCGCAACGAAGAATGGCCTCGTCCTCTCGAGCCTGCCCGCCGCAAGCGGAATCCTGGTGCAGTCGCATCAAGCGACGACCGAATGTGAGTTTGATCTGGCAAGCAACCCAGATCGCCGAACCGGCTCGAACCCTGGATCGTAACTGCGAGGATTGCAGATGCCCTGACGGAACCGCCAACACCAGGAGCTCCTGTCGTGCCCGACGCACCAAGCATGATGACGTGCTCGCTCAACTCAAGGCCAAGCCGCTGCGCGGCGGCCCTAACGGGCCGGCCTTGACTTGATCTGCGCGCGTCATCCTGCACAGCCCACGGTCGGGACGGAAAGGTGGCCGCAGTCGAACAAAAAGGTGACTGCTCATCCTTGACACACACATTCCCCATGTGAGCAATCCAGCTTTCTTTCCGTGGCGACGATGGATTGCTTCGCTGCGCTCGCAATGACAGGAAATGTAATGACGGTGAGTGTCAAGCCGTGATCTTCGCCAGCGCCGCGTCGAACGCGGCGGCTGCGCTCGGCAGATCCTTGAAGGCGAGCCCGCTGTCGGCGGACTGCTTCTGCGCTTCGGTCGCGGTGGGACGGATCTCGGCCACCGGCCTTGCGCCATCGAGCAGGGCCTTTGGCGCGATCACGTGAAACTCGTGGGCCTCGATCGGCTGGTCCTTGAGCAGAAACACGTTCAGCGAAACGACGTCCGTGCCACGCCGGTATGAAATGTAGCGGTCGATCGCCACCGAACCGTCGCGCTGCATGCCGCCGAGTTTGGCGTAGCCCTTGGCGTCCAGCAGCTTGTGCGCCCTGAAACCCTTGACGTCGGCCGATTTCGCCTTCGCGGTCTCCTCCGACAGATCGTATTTGGCGGCCATCTCCCGGCCGACCGCGGCGAGCTGACCGGCCATCTCGTGCTCGAATTCCTTCAGCTCGGTGCGCGGTTTCGATGCCTTGCGGGGTTTCAGGGCATCGCGCTTTTCCATCTCGGCCTTGCACTGTGCAATGACCTCGGCGACGGATTTGCGCTCTGCATTGACCAGGAGGTTCTTCAGATCCTGATCCGAAAGCGCGGCAATCCTGTCGTCCGTCCAATCGACCATCGTGTCCAACTTCTCTTCTGAATGCGTTGAGATCAATCGCTCAAGACCGCACCGCGATCCGCGCGTCTATTCCGGGACGGCGCGACGATCCGCAGGCAGCGAACTGTACCGCGTTTCATCGGCCTTGTGGCAGTCTATTTGGGGCCCTAGAAGCTGGCTCCGCCGGGGTAATTCGGGCTTTCGCGCGTGATGGTGACGTCGTGGACATGGCTTTCGCGCAGGCCCGCGCCGGTGATGCGCACGAACCGCGCCTTCTCGTGGAATTCGGCGAGGTTCCTGGCGCCGACATATCCCATCGCCGCGCGCAAGCCGCCGGCGAGCTGGTGCATGACATTGCCGACCGGGCCCTTATAGGGCACCTGGCCCTCGATGCCCTCCGGCACCAGCTTGAGCGTGTCCTTGATGTCCTGCTGGAAATAGCGATCGGCCGAGCCGCGCGCCATCGCACCCACCGAGCCCATGCCGCGATAGGCCTTGTAGGAGCGGCCCTGCCACAGGAACACTTCGCCCGGCGTCTCGTCAGTGCCGGCCAAGAGCGAGCCGACCATGGCGATGTCGGCGCCGGCGGCGAGCGCCTTGGCGAGATCGCCGGAATATTTGATGCCGCCGTCGGCGATCACGGGCACGCTGGCTTTCTTGGCGGCTTCGACTGCATCCATGATCGCGGTCAGTTGCGGCACACCGACGCCGGCGACGATACGGGTGGTGCAAATCGAACCCGGCCCGATCCCGACCTTGATCGCGTCAGCCCCGGCATCGATCAGCGCCTGCGCGCCTTCCTGGGTGGCGATGTTGCCGGCGATCACCTGCACGGCGTTCGACAGCCGCTTGATGCGGTTGACGGCTTCCAGCACCCGCGAGGAATGGCCGTGCGCGGTGTCGACCACGATCAGGTCGACACCGGCGTCGATCAGCCGCTCGGTGCGCTCGAAACCGCCCTCGCCGACCGTGGTCGCGGCAGCGACGCGCAAGCGGCCCTGCGCATCCTTGCAGGCCAGGGGATGGGCGACCGCCTTTTCCATGTCCTTGACGGTGATGAGACCGACGCAGCGATACTGCTCGTCGACGACAAGCAATTTTTCGATGCGGTGCTTGTGCAACATCCGCTTCGCCTCGTCCTGGCTGACGCCTTCGCGCACCGTGACGAGGTTTTCATGCGTCATCAGTTCTGAGACTTTTTGCCGGGGGTCGGTGGCGAACCGCACGTCGCGGTTGGTGAGAATGCCGACCAGCTTGCCCGGGGTGCCCTTGGTGGCGCCGGTGACCACCGGAATGCCGGAAAAACCGTGATCGTTCATCAGCGTCATCGCGTCCGACAGCATCGCATCGGGACCGATGGTCAGCGGATTGACCACCATTCCCGATTCATACTTCTTGACCTGCCGCACTTGGGCGGCCTGGCCGTCGACGTCGAAATTGCGGTGAATGACGCCGACGCCGCCGGCCTGCGCCATCGCGATCGCCATGCGCGCTTCGGTGACGGTATCCATCGCCGAGGCAATGATCGGAATATTGAGCGGGATGGCGCGGGTGACGTGGGAGCGGATATCGGCCTCCGAGGGCAGGATATCCGAAAGGCCCGGTTTCAGAAGCACGTCGTCGAACGTATAGGCTTCGCGAATCCCCTGAAGTCCCTGCACAACAGCCATTACCAACTCCTTCGGCGGCTCGTTTGCCGCGGTACGATCTAGGGATGAACAGGACCTTCGGCGACGCAGATGGCGTTACCGTCGAATCGAAGCCCATCGGTAGGGTTGGCGGTGGTCGATAGCATGGCGGGCCGCCGAATCAAAGCGTTTGCCAGCCATGCACAGGCTTTTCGTCGGCGGCGGCCGGCCTCTTGCCCGGTCAGCGCGGATAGCCCGGTTTCCGCCGCGTCAGCGCGGATAACCCGGCGGCGGGCCGTGCCGGCGGATCGCCTCCACCACCTCCCGATGCCGGCGATCCTCCGGGGGCAGATCACGCGGGATTTGGGTGGTCTGCCGGGTTCCGCAATGGCCCAACCGGCCGTGCGATGATACAGCCAGTTTGCCCGCCGCTTTCCCGGCCCTCCGCGGATCCCGATGACCAAAGAACGCCTGATCCCGCTCATCGTGGCCACCGCCCTGTTCATGGAGAACATGGATTCGACCGTGATTGCGACCTCGCTTCCGGCGATCGCGGCCGACATCGGCACCAGTCCGCTGACGCTCAAGCTCGCCATCACCTCGTACCTGCTGTCGCTCGCGGTGTTCATCCCGGCGAGCGGCTGGACCGCCGACCGCTTCGGGGCGCGCATGGTGTTCTCGGTCGCCATCGGCATCTTCATGGTCGGCTCGATCGGCTGTGCCCTGTCCTCTTCCGTCACCCATTTCGTGATCGCGCGCATCCTGCAGGGCATCGGCGGCGCGATGATGACGCCGGTCGGGCGGCTCGTGCTGCTGCGCTCGATCGACAAGAGCGCGCTGGTCAACGCGATGGCCTGGGTCACGGTGCCGGCGCTGATCGGCCCGGTGATCGGGCCGCCGCTCGGCGGCTTCATCACCACCTATTTCTCCTGGCATTGGATCTTCCTGATCAACATTCCAATCGGCCTCGTCGGCATCTTCATGGCGATCAAGTACATCGATCCGATCCGAAGCGAGGATCCCGAGCGCTTCGACCTCTACGGCCTGGTGCTGGCCGGGATCGGCCTTGCCGGCATCGCGTTCGGCCTGTCGGTCGCCGGCCTCAATTTGCTGCCGTGGACCGTCGTCGTGGCCCTGGTGGCGATCGGCTCGATCTCGATGACGCTCTACGTGATTCACGCGAGGCGCACCGGGTCGCCGGTGCTGGACTTTTCGCTGATGCGGCTGCCGACCTTGCGCGCCAGCATCGTCGGCGGCTTCCTGTTCCGCCTCGGCATCGGCGCGCTGCCGTTTCTTCTGCCGCTGTTGATGCAGGTGGGCTTCGGCCTGTCGCCGTTCCGCTCCGGGCTGGTGACGTTCGCCTCCGCCGTCGGCGCCATGGGCATGAAGACTCTGGCCGCGCGGATCATCCGCACCTTCGGCTTCCGCAACTTGATGACCATCAACGCCGTCATCAGTTCGGTCTTTCTGGCCGCCTGCGCGCTGTTCACGGCGACGACGCCGCTGCTGCTGATCATGATCGTTCTGGTGGTCGGCGGCTTCTTCCGCTCGCTGCAATTCACCGCCATCAGCACCGTCGCCTATGCCGAGGTCGAGCCGGCCCAGATGAGCCGGGCCACCACGTTGGTCAGTGTCAATCAGCAACTGGCAATTTCCGCCGGCGTCGCCGTCGGCGCCTTTTCGGTAGAATCCACCATGCTGATGCGCCACGTCAGCGAACTCGGCGCCGCTGACTTCGCCCCGGCATTCCTCGTGGTAGCGGCCATCTCCGCAGTCTCGGCCTGGTTCTTCTGGCAGATGCCCGACGATGCCGGTCACGAAATCTCCGGCCGCCAGGCGATCGAGATTTCCAGCCGCAAGGGTGCTGCGAAAGCGGCGGCCAAAGCGGCCGGCGAAACCACCGAAGACGCCCGGGATCAGCGGCTCGGGTAGATCGCCACGTCATCGCAGCTACATTTGAAGAGAGTTTTAGCGACCCTTCGAACACGCCCTTAAACCCCGGCCAGCAGATTGCTGCCTCAGAGTCTCAAGGGGTATTTCATGATCGACGAAAAAGTGAGAATCAAATGCACGAAATGCACGCAGGTATTCCGGGAGCGGGCGCAAAGAATTCGTGACGGCTTTCAGACCAATTGCCAGCACTGCAACCGGCTGATTACGTTCGATACCACTTCGGAAGACAAGAATATCCGGCGGGCTCTGATGAGCGCCAGGGAAGTGCGAATGGCGATCGAAGCCCGGCCCAGGAGCAGCGGCGTGGCGCAAGGCTAGATCGGCGCGGCGTCGTTGCGCCGGCCTGCTCTTTCGGACGACGTCCTAGCTGCGAAAATCGATGCTTCGCAGGATGATGCCGGGCGGGGTCCCCTCGAACTCCCCCGCGAGAAACTTGCGGGACGCGCATTGTTCGATCCGGTCGCGCAATCGCAGAAATTGCTCCTCGCGCTGTTCCGGCCTGGTCCGGGCCACGTGTTCCAGATCGTCCATCGCCGAGCTGCTGATGGCGCAACCGACCTCCCTGCTGCCGTCCATCATGGAAAACAGCATGACCATCCGATTATGTTCGAAAGCTCCGGCACTGCCGCGTGCAAGGGTCATCTGAACCCCCTCATTTTCGCTTTTTCAGCGGGGGATCGATCTCGGAAATCCTGCGAAGACAATCGGCCTCGGACTCATGCGGTCCCGAGACGAATGTTCCGCTGACCTTGGTCGAGTACCAGCCGGATACGACGCCGAGGCGAAGCGATTCTTCCGTCTTGACGTGACGTGGCGATAGGTTCTGCATCGGATACTTTCAATTCGGACGTTCGCTTCCGCAGCGAACGAAGGGGTGAAGTTTCAGTTGATCCGGGGATAACCCCGCGTCGTTCAGCTCTCACCGGAGAGCCGGGCAAAGTCGGCAAGTACCGCCGCGACCAGGTCGCGATGATGCGTATCGGCCGGAGCAAGATCGGCCGCATACAGGTTCAGGACATAGCGCGCCTTTGCGGCCGCCTCGGGCCACGAGGTGGCCGGCACGGCGAGAAGCTCGATTTCCACCTCGCCCTGCCGGTCGCGCAGCAGCTTTGCATTGGCCTCGACATCGGCCAACACACGGCGGATGTCGGTCGCCTTTTGTGCCGCCATGCCGCGATGCTTGTCGAGGTCGACCGGGATGTCACTCATCCCGAGCACTGGCATCGTTACGCTGCGCATCCAACAGATCGACCGAACCGATCGCGATCATCTCCATCGAGGACTTCCGCGGCGCGACGCCGGGCACCGTGATCATCGTGGCGACGCGCCGAAAGCTCGGAAACGAAAGACCCTCGATCATCTCCTCGTCGGTGACGATCTCGTAAGCGCCGGGCGACAACAAGCGATCGACACCCTTGAGCCGGAAGGGATGCTTGAAATGAACCGTTTCCCGTCGCGAGCGCGTGGTCATAGACCAGCGCTTCTGCGCGTGAGGACGTCGACATATTCGGACATCTGCGCACCCTGCGCGCTTTCAAGGAAATTAGCTATGGCTTTCTCGCCGCATGCGTGCATTTGACCGAATAAGGTAGTCCGCGCCTTGTATTCGAGGGCTCGATAGCCATCTCAATGGTTGTATTTAACGAAAGTGTTTCGAATGAAAATTCGTGTCGGATTCGAAATGCTGTACGATTTTCCGCAGCCGACGCCGATGATCATGGTGCTGGGGACGCACTTCACGCGCGCGTCCGACGTCATCGTTCCCGATTTCCTGACCATCAGCCCTTCCGTGCCGATCACGCCCTATCGCGATCTCTTCGGCAACTGGTGCAGCCGCATCGTCGCACCGGCCGGCCGGGTGCGCCTGGCTGCCGACGGTGTGGTTCGCGACAGCGGCTTGCCTGACCCGGTTGTTCTCTCGGCCCAACAATATGCGGTCGAGGATCTGCCGACCGATACACTGGTCTACCTGCTCGGCAGCCGCTACTGCGAGACCGACCGGCTCTCGGACATCGCATGGAAGCTGTTCGAGAAGACGCACCCGGGCTGGGCGCGGGTCCAGGCCATCTGTGATTTCGTGCATCGCCACATCGTTTTCGGTTACGCGCACGCCCGCGCAACCAGGACCGCCTGGGACGCCTACACCGAGGGCAAGGGCGTATGCCGCGACTATGCCCATCTCGCCATTACATTTTGCCGCTGCATGAATATTCCGGCGCGCTACTGCACCGGATATCTCGGCGACATGGGAACGCTGCCGCCTTACGGGCCGGGTGACTTCGCCGGGTGGTTCGAGGCCTATCTCGGCGGACGCTGGCATACGTTCGACCCGCGCAACAACGTGCCGCGGATCGGCCGCGTTCTGATTGCGCAGGGGCGCGATGCTTCCGATGTCCCGATCACCCAGACGTTCGGGCCGAATACGCTGGTCAGCTTCAAGGTCTGGACCGACGAGGTCGCGTGAAGACAGATAATTCCCCTGCCCTCAGTCCGGATGAATTTGCCTCGTTGCTCGAGGTCAGCAAGGGCGACGCGCAGCGCGAGATTCCTCAATTGCACTGGGAGCGCCTGGTCGGACTGGGCTACGCCGTCAGACGGCTCGGAGAGCTCGGGCTGACTGCATCCGGCGTTCGGCGGCTGGCGACGGGCCAATAGCCGATCGGCGCGCTTAGGTGCGCTCGCCCGGCGGCTTTGCCTGCCCGCCCCGAAATCCCATCGCCAGCACGTAGCGCTCGGAAGAATCCTTGCGGCTTGACGCCGGCTTGACGTGCTTGACGGTGGCAAAGTCACGCTTGAGTTGCGTCATCAGTTCGGCATCCGCGCCGCTCTGGAACACTTTTGCGACGAACGTGCCGCCGGGATTGAGTACCTCGGCGGCGAACGCTGCAGCGGCTTCGACGAGGCCGACGATACGGAGCTGATCGGTCTTGCGATGGCCGGTCGTATTGGGCGCCATGTCGGAAAGCACCACGTCGGCGCGGCCGCCCATCATCTCCAGTAACTTCTCCGGCGCGTCTTCGCTGAGGAAATCGAGCTGCGCAAAGCTGACGCCGGGGATCTCCGGCATCTCCAGAAGATCGATCGCGATCACCTTGCCCTTGCCGCCGACCGAACCGACGCGTTTGGCGGCGATCTGGCTCCAGCCGCCGGGCGCTGCGCCGAGATCGACCACCGTCATGCCCGGCTTGAGAAAATGGTGCTTGTCGTCGATCTCGATCAGCTTGAAGGCCGCGCGCGAGCGCAGGCCCTCCCGCTTGGCCTGCGCCACATAGGGATCATTGAGCTGCCGCTCCAGCCAGAGCTTGGAGGACAGCTTGCGTTTGCCGCCAGTCTTGACGGTAACGTGCAGCCGGCCGGTGGTGTCTTTCGCCATGATTTGAGGG
The DNA here is from genome assembly GCF_018736085.1 of Bradyrhizobium sediminis. Taxonomy (NCBI): domain Bacteria; kingdom Pseudomonadati; phylum Pseudomonadota; class Alphaproteobacteria; order Hyphomicrobiales; family Nitrobacteraceae; genus Bradyrhizobium; species Bradyrhizobium sediminis. The sequence continues at coordinate 3,509,796 of NZ_CP076134.1, forward strand.
CTCTAGCACATTGCCGGCGCAAACGCCTATCGGCATCCGCCGAGCGCGCCGTCCTCGCGCATCATTTCGACCAGCATGCCCTCGCGCAGGCCGCGATCGGCGACCCGCAGCCGCGGCAGCGGAAAAGCGTCGCGGATGGCATCGAGAATGGCGCAGCCCGCCAGCACCAGGTCGGCGCGCTCGACGCTGATGCAATTGTTGCCGGCGCGCTCCTGATAGCTCATGCCGAGCAGGCGCGCGATGGTGGCGGAAAGATCCGCATCGCTCATCCAGACGCCGTCGATCCGGCGGCGATCGTATCGCGCCAGGTTGAGATGGACCCCGGCCAGCGTCGTCACCGTGCCCGAGGTTCCGAGCAGATGCATCTCCGCCAGGTCCTCGCCGTACTGGACCGCGAACGGCGCGATATGCTGGGCGACCTCCTCGACCATATCGGCGTAGGATTGCGGCGTGACGTCCTTGCCGCCGAAATGTTCGGCCAGCGAGACGACGCCGAGCGGGATCGACATCCATCCCTTGATGCGAGGCGCCGCATCCTGCTCATCGGGATCGCGCTCGATCCGGACCAGTTCCGTGGATCCGCCGCCGATGTCGAACAGAATGGCGCCGCGGCCCTTCGGATCGAGCAGCGGCGAACAGCCGATCACGGCCAGCGTCGCTTCGGTCTCGCGATCGATCACCTCGAGCCGGATCCCGGTCTCGGCTTCGACCCGGTGCCGGAAGCCGTCGGCGTTGGAGGCCGCGCGGCAGGCCTCCGTTGCGATCAGCCGCAGGCGTCCGGCCTTCCTGGAATGGATCTTGTCGCGGCAAATGCTCAGGGCGGCGATGGCGCGGTCGATCGCGGCGTCGCTAATGCAGCCGGTCGCCGAGATGCCTTCCCCCAACCGGATGATCCGCGAGAACGAGTCGACCACGCGAAAGCCGTCGCCGGTGGGACAGGCGATCAAGAGCCGGCAATTGTTGGTGCCAAGGTCCAGCGCGGCGTAGACGCCGGTTCCGGCGGCCGGCGAATGGGCCGCCCCGGGCACGCCATTACGCAGCCTTGGGCCGTCGTCTTCGCGCGGCGCAAGGCCATCGCGAAGCCGGGTGTCCTGGTTCATCCAAAAGTCTTTCCGCGGCCTTCGGGAGCCGGCGTGGAATTTCCTGTTCACGGAAACTTTAGCAGCGCGCTAGCGCCGCGCAACAGCCGTTCACATGGCAGCATGCCCAATCAGGCGTTGTCGTACCGGTATCGGTGCGTTATCTCACGGGAACCCGCGAAATCGCGCAAAAACCAAGCCTTTCAGGTACCTGCCAATGCAAGATCGCTCGTCTTCATCCTCTCTGGAAAACGCTATCGCACTGCAAAAATACGGTGTCGGGCAACCGGTGCGCCGCAAGGAGGACGACACGCTGGTCCGCGGCAAGGGCAAATACACCGACGATTTCAACCTGCCCGGCCAGGCCTACGCCTGGATCGTACGCTCCAGCCACGCCCACGGGATCATCCGCGGCATCGACACCAAGGCCGCCAAGAGCATGCCCGGCGTGCTCGGGGTCTATACGGCCAAGGACCTCGCACCGGCGAATTACGGGCCCTTCACCTGCGGCCTGCCGCTGAAGAGCCGTGACGGTACGCCACTGCTGCAGACCAACCGCACCGCGCTGGTGAGCGACAAGGTGCGCTTCGTCGGCGATCCCGTCGCCTTCGTCGTGGCCGAGACGCTGGCGCAGGCGCGCGATGCCGCCGAAGCCGTCGAGGTCGATATCGACCCGCTCCCCGCCGTCACCGACGCCGCCGAAGCGGCCAGGCCCGGCGCCCCCCAGCTCTACGACCACATCCCCAACAATGTCGCGCTCGATTATCACTACGGCGACACCGCCAGGATCGAGGCCGCCTTCGCCGGCGCGGCGCATGTGACGAAGCTCGACATCGTCAATACCCGCGTCGCCGTGGTGTCAATGGAACCGCGCGTGGCGCTGGCGGCCTACGACAAGACAAGCGAGCGCTACACGCTGCAGGTTCCGACCCAGGGCGTGTCCGGCAACAAGGTGACGCTGGCGAAGATCCTCAACGTGCCAAACGACAAGGTCCGCATCCTGACCGCCAATGTCGGCGGTTCCTTTGGCATGAAGAACGTCAGCTATCCCGAATATACCTGCATCCTGCATGCGGCGAGAGCGCTGGGACGGCCGGTGAAATGGACCGATGAACGGTCCACCAGCTTCCTATCCGACAGCCACGGCCGCGCCCAGCTCATCCATGCCGAACTCGCGCTCGACGCCGAGGGCAAGTTCCTCGCGGTCCGCCTCTCCGGCTACGGCAACCTCGGGGCCTACATCACTGGCGTGGCGCCGGGACCGTTGTCGCTCAACACGGGAAAAAATCTCGCCAGCGTCTATCGCACCCCGCTGCTCGGCGTCGACATCAAGACGGTCCTGACCAACACCACGCTGATGGGCGCCTATCGCGGCGCCGGCCGGCCCGAGGCCAATTACTACATGGAACGCCTGATCGACCGCGCCGCCGACGAGATGGGAATCAACCGGCTGACGCTGCGCAAGCGCAACTTCATCAAGCCGGCGCAGATGCCGTTCGCGGCAGCTAGCGGCGTCACCTATGACAGCGGCGACTTCCAGGGCGTGTTCAACAAGGCGCTGGAAATTTCCGATCATGCCAATTTCGCCAAACGCAAGAAGGAGAGCCGCAAGAAAGGCAAGCTGCGCGGCATCGCGATCGGCTCCTATCTCGAAGTCACCGCCCCACCCTCCGGCGAACTCGGCAAGATCACCTTCGAACCGGACGGTTCGGTGAAGCTGACGACCGGCACGCTCGATTATGGCCAGGGCCACGCCACGCCGTTCGCGCAGGTGCTCTCCGCCCAGCTCGGCGTACCCTTCGAAAGGATCACGCTGGAGCAGAACGACAGCGATCTGGTGCGCTTCGGCAACGGCACCGGCGGTTCACGCTCGATCACCGCGACGGGCGCCGCGATCGTCGAGGCCGCAGCACTCGTCGTCGCCAAGGGCAAGCAGGCGGCGGCGCATCTGCTGGAAGCGTCGGAAGGCGACATCGAATTCGGCAATGGCCGCTTCACCATCGCCGGCACCGACCGCAGCATCGGCATCATGGAACTGGCGCAGCGCATGCGCGAGGGCAAGATGCCGGAGGGCGCGCCTGATACACTCGACGTCGACCACGCCACCAAGGACACGCCGTCGACCTTCCCCAATGGCTGCCATGTCGCGGAAGTCGAGATCGATCCCGAGACCGGCGTGACGCGCATCGTGCGCTACACCGGCGTCAACGACTTCGGCACCATCGTCAATCCGATGATCGTCGCCGGCCAGTTGCATGGCGGCGTCGCCCAGGGCATCGGCCAGGCGCTGATGGAGCAGGTCAGCTACGACTCCAGCGGCCAGCCGATCACCGGCTCGTTCATGGATTACGCGATGCCGCGCGCCGAGGACGTGCCGCTGATGGAGGTCGGCGATCATCCGGTGCCCGCCAAATCCAATCCGCTGGGCACCAAGGGCTGTGGCGAAGCCGGCTGCGCCGGAAGTCTGGCGTCGATCGTCAACGCGGTGCTCGACGCGCTCTCCGAATACGGCATCACCCACATCGACATGCCGCTGACGCCGGAGCGGGTCTGGCGTGCGATCCAGGATGCCAAGGCCAAGCAGGCGGCGTGAGCCGCCACATCCACAGTCGTCATCGCCCGGCTTGACCGGCAACCAAGTACTCCGGGACACCTGTGATAGACCGAGAAGCCGTGGCGTACTGGATCCTCCGCTTTCGCGGGGGATGATGACTGAGAGTGAAACGGAGCGAGTTACGTGCAGGCGGCAATCATCGGCGAACTTCGCGCGGCGTTCGATGCGACGACGGTCCTGACCGGCGGCGGCATCGGCGCCCGCTATCACACCGACATGGCCGGTATTGCGGTCGCACCCCCGCTTGCGGTGGTGCGGCCGCGCACGACGGAAGAGGTCTCGCAATTCCTCAAGCTTTGCCATCGGGCGCGCGTGCCGGTCACGACACAGGGCGGCATGACCGGGCTGGTGCGCGCCACGATGCCGGCGCCGGGCGAAATCGTGCTGTCGACCGAGCGCATGAACGCGATCGAAGAAGTCGATACCGGCGGCGGAGTCGTCATCACCCAAACCGGCGTGCCGCTGCAACGGTTGCAGGAGCGCGTCGAACAGGACGGCTTCATGTTCCCGCTCGATCTCGGCGCGCGGGGCAGTTGCACCATCGGCGGCAACATCTCCACCAATGCCGGCGGCAACCGGGTGATCCGCTATGGCATGACGCGCGACCTCGTGCTCGGGCTCGAAGCTGTGCTTGCGGACGGAACCGTCCTCAAGGGGGTGCGCAAATACATCAAGAACAACACCGGCATCGATCTCAAGCAGTTGTTCGTCGGCACCGAGGGCACGCTCGGCGTGGTCACGCGCGCCGCGCTGCGGATCTTCCCGGCGCCGGCGGAGCAGCAGGTAGCGCTGTGCGCGCTTTCGAGCTTCGACAAGGTCCGCGCCTTGCTGACGCTTTCGCGCTCGCGGCTTGGCGGCGACCTCACCGCCTTTGAGGTGATGTGGAACAACTATTATCGCCTCACCACCGAACTGGTGAAAGGCGTCGCCGCGCCGCTTCCGACCAATCATCCCTTCTACGTCCTGCTCGAATCCTCCGGCAGCGACGCCGGACGTATCCGCGCCGACCTCGAGAAATTGCTGGAGCAGACGCTGGGGGACGACATCATCCTCGATGCCACGATTGCGAGCTCTGGGGCGGCGGCCGCGGCGATCTGGCGGATTCGCGATTCCTCGGTCGAGCTCGGCCGCGCGCTCGGCCCCGGCGTCGGCTTCGACATCAGCCTTGCCATCGACAGAATGGAGGCGTTCGCGGACGCCGTCGACAAGGGACTGAAGACGATCCACAGCGATGCCTACGCGATCGTGTTCGGCCATGCCGGCGACGGCAATCTGCACGTCAGCGCAAAGTACCCGCCGCCGGCCGACAAGCACGACGAGGTTTCGAAGCTCGTGTACGGCATCACAGGCGAATTCGCAGGCTCGGTCTCTGCCGAGCACGGCATCGGCATCCTGAAGCGGCCCTATCTCAAGCTCAGCCGCACCGCGGAGGAGATCGAGACCATGCGCACGCTGAAGCGCGCGCTCGACCCGCATCAGATTCTCAATCCCGGGCGCATCTTCACGATGTGAAGGGATCGCCAGCGTACGAAGCGCTCCGGCTACGCCAGCTGCTTCAAGGCGCGTTCCAGCAGCTCCAGCCGGTCCTGGCCCCAGAAGATCTCGCCGGAAGGCAGCACGTAGCTCGGCGCCCCGAACACGCCGGCCGCAAGAGCCTCATTTGTGTACTGCTCGTGCAGTGCGTCGAGTTCGGCGTCGGAAGGACCGCCGGCGCGCAGCGCCGCGGCATCGAGGCCGGCCCGCCGCGCGGCTGATGCAACGTGATCCGGATCGTTGAGCGTTTCCTCGCGTTCCCACAGCGCGCGCCCGAGTTCCTGCGACAGCTTGAGGGCATCCTTGCCTTGCAGCTTGGCAGCGATCACCAGCCGCGTCGCCATGGTGTCGTCGCAGGGGAAAGATTTTGGCTCGAGGTTCAGCGGAACGCCGCGCACCTCGCGCCAGCGCTTCAACTCCATCATCCGGTAGGCGCGCCGCTGCGGCGAGCGCTTCGGCAGCGGCAGCCCGCCGGTCTGCTCGAAGATCGGTCCGAACTTGCAGGGCTTGATATTGACGGTCACCTTGTTTCGCCTAGCGATCTCGGCGAACGGCGCGCTGCCGAGATAGGTCCAGGGCGAAGTCAGTGTCATGTAGTAGTCGACGGTGACGGTCATGGTCCGCTAATCCTCAAATTGTCTCGTGTGAGCGCCTCATCCCCCAGCCGTCATCGCCCGGCCTTTGATGTCCCCGGGCTGAACACCTTTGACCGGGCGACCCAGTATTCCAGAGGCCGGAGATAGAATCGAGAAGCCGCGGCGTACTGGGTCCCCCGCTTTCGCGGAGGACGACAACTGAAGATGTTGCAGGCGGCGTGCGCGCCTACGCCGCCGCCTGCTCGCGCGGCTGGGTGATCGCGACGTGCTGGCAATGCGCCAAAGGCGTCTTGCCGTTGGCGACCACCAGCGCGTCGAGTTCGACGAAGCGGTGGCCCTTCTTGTCGTAATTGCCGGTGACCCTGGCCCGCGCGGTGATCTCGTCGCCGGCCTTGGCGGCCGAGAGCAGCTGCATCGTGCTGCCGACATGGATCCACGGCCCCAGGATGGCGTTGTCGACCAGCACCCTGTTCATCACCCGCTGCAGCAGGCCGGGATGGGCGAGGCCTTCCCGAGCATAGATCGGATGGGATTCGCGGACATCGGCGAGATATTCCCTGCCCGCCTCGCCGGCCCAGTCGCGCGGCACGGTGCCGAGCCATTTGCCAAGCTCATAGGAGGCGGCATTGACCGGCATGCGCTCGGCCACCGCGGCGACCGCCTCGTAATCCGCGATCGAAATTGTCGGTGCGGCGGCGGGCAACGAGGCGGTTCCGGTGGCGCAAAGCTGGTCCCGGCTTTTGACCTCGATCGAAAGCACGCCATTGTTTTCCGCAGCCGTCACGTCGGCGGTCTCGCCGTCATAGACCGGCTTGACGAAGCGCGCGTCGATCAATCCGCGTTCGAGAAAGGCCCGGCCCCACTTCGCGACCGGCATGTGCATCATATAGGCCATCACGTCGACGCCGGGGACGAGGCCGCCCGAAAATCCGAACCGCTTGGCCACGGTGTCGTCGTGCATCTTGTTTTCGGAGAGTTTGGCGGTGTTGAAGGCCTGGACGCGGTAGGTTTCGAGCCGGCTCGGCATATCCTGGGTTTCCTCGGTTTCTGGTTGGCTTTTCTGGCCACGATGGTACGCGAAGAAAATGCCGAGGCAAGCGTGTTCCACGCTCCGTTTTCCTCGCAATTCCGCCCGTGATGGGGTACCACGCGCATTCAGGAGTGCAGTTGCGCTCCAGGGAGGGCGCGGCTTGCGCCCCCGACCTAAATCTCCAGCCGATGACAGCCGTTTTGAACACCACCCGCATCTATGTCGACGCCGACGCCTGTCCGGTCAAAGACGAAATCTACCGCGTCGCCATCCGGCACGGCCTGCCCGTCAGCGTGGTCGCCGGCAGCTTCATCCGAGTGCCCCAGGACCCGCTGATCGAGCGCATCGCGGCAGGCTCCGGGATGGACGCCGCCGACGACTGGATTGCGGAACGCGCGGGAAAGGGCGATATCGTCATCACCTCGGATATCCCGCTGGCGAGCCGTTGCGTGAAGACCGGCGCCGAGGTGATCGCGCCGAACGGCAAGCCATTCACGGAGCAATCGATCGGGATGACGCTGGCGGTTCGCAATCTGATGACCGACCTGCGGTCCTCGGGCGAAATCACCGGCGGTCCGCGGTCGTTCGCGCCGCGCGACCGCTCGGCGTTCCTGTCGGCGCTCGACCAGACCATCCGCCGCATCCAGCGCCAACGCGCCGATCAAACCGCGCAAGAACAGAGTTGAATTAAAGAGCCATGGCGCCTCCGCTGATCCAGTTGAAAGACATCAAGCTGACCTTCGGCGGTACGCCGCTGTTGTCGGGCGTCGAACTGTCGGTGTCGGCAGGCGAGCGCGTCTGCCTGATCGGCCGCAACGGCTCCGGTAAGTCGACGCTGCTCAAGATCGCCGCCGGCCTGGTCGAGCCCGACAGCGGCAGCCGTTTCGTGCAGCCTGGCGCCACCGTCCGCTATCTGCCGCAGGAGCCGGATTTCGACGGTTTTGCGACCACGCTGGCCTATGTGGAGGCGGGCCTTGGCCCCGGCGACGATCACTATCAGGCCCGCTATGTGCTGGAGCAGCTCGGCCTGCACGGCGACGAAGACCCCGCACATCTCTCCGGCGGCGAAGCCCGCCGCGCCGCGCTGGCGCGGGTGCTGGCGCCCTCGCCCGACATCCTGCTGCTGGACGAACCCACCAACCATCTCGACCTCACCACCATCGAATGGCTGGAGAGCGAACTCGGCGGCCGGCGTAGCGCGCTGGTCATCATCAGCCATGATCGCCGCTTCCTTTCCAACCTGTCGCGCTCGACCGCCTGGCTCGATCGCGGCCAGATCAAGCAGATCGACCGCGGTTTCAGCGCCTTCGAGGAATGGCGCGACGAGGTGCTGGCCGAGGAAGAGCGCGACCAGCACAAGCTCGACCGCAAGATCGTCAATGAAGAGCACTGGCTGCGCTACGGCGTCTCCGGCCGCCGCAAGCGCAACGTCAAGCGGCTCGGCAATCTCTACACGCTGCGCCAGCAGCGGCGCGACTACCGCGGCGCCACCGGGAATGCCAACCTCGCCGCCGCCGAAGCCGACAAATCCGGCAAGCTCGTCATCGAAGCCAAGAACATCTCCAGGACCTATGGCGACCGCAAGATCGTCGACGGCTTCTCGATCCGGGTGCAGCGCGGCGACCGTATCGGCATCGTCGGTCCGAACGGCGCCGGCAAGACCACGCTGATCGAGATGCTGACCGGCGCCAAGCCGCCGGACAGCGGCACCATCCGCTTCGGCGCCAACATCGAGATGGCGACGCTGGACCAGCACCGCGAAAGCCTCGATCCCAAATCGACGCTGGCCGAAGCCCTGACCGGCGGCCGCGGCGACCATGTCATGGTCGGCGGCAAGCCGAAACACGTGGTCAGCTACATGAAGGACTTTCTGTTTGGACAGGAGCAGATGCGCACGCCGCTCGAGGTGCTTTCCGGCGGCGAACGCGGCCGGCTGATGCTGGCCCGCGCGCTGGCGAAGCCCTCCAACCTCCTGGTGCTGGACGAGCCGACCAACGACCTCGATCTCGAAACCCTCGACGTGCTGGAGGAAATGCTCGGCGACTACGAGGGCACCGTGATCCTGATCAGCCATGACCGCGACTTCCTCGATCGCGTCGTGACCTCGGTGATCGCGCCGGAAGGCGACGGCCGCTGGATCGAGTATGCCGGCGGCTATACCGACATGCTGTCGCAGCGGGGCGCGGATCTGAGGCGCGAGGCAGTGAAGGCGGCGGCAACCGCCGCCGAAGAGAAACGGGAATCGAAAACCGGCACGCCATCAGGCACATCGAAGCGCCGGCTCAATTTCAACGAAAAGCACGCGCTGGAAACGCTGCCCAAGACCATCGCCAGGCTGCAGGCCGAAATCGCCAAGCAGCAGCGGCACCTTGACGATCCCAATTTGTTCCAGAAGGATCGCAAGAAGTTCGACCAAGCCTCTGATGCACTTACCAAAGCGCAAAAGGAACTGCAGGAAGCCGAGGACCGATGGCTGGAACTTGAAGTGCTGCGCGAAGAAATCGAACAGGCCTAAGCCGTCGGATATTTTCTACCGTCATTGCGAGGAGCGAAGCGACGAAGCAATCCAGCTTTCTTTAATCAAGCAATAAGCTGGATTGCTTCGCTTCGCTCGCAATGACGAGGACGCGAAACCGGAGTCGCCTCGATGACCACGCCGCTTGCCGCCAAGATCGCCCGCGAATACGGCACGCCTTGCGCCGTCATCGACATGGAGCGCGTGGAGCGCAACATCGCGCGGATCCAGGCCGCCTGCGATGCGGCCGGGGTCGCCAACCGGCCGCATATCAAGACCCACAAGAGCCCTGTCCTGGCGCGGCTGCAGATCGCGGCCGGCGCCAAGGGCATCACCTGCCAGAAGCTCGGCGAGGCCGAGGTAATGGCGAACGCCGGGATCGACGACATCCTGATCAGCTACAATCTGATCGGCGAGGAGAAAATGACCCGGCTCGGCGCACTGCAGGCCAAGGCCAATATGACGGTCGCCGCCGATAATTCGACCGTGATTGCCGGCCTGCCGCAGGCGGCAACCGCTTCCGGCCGGCCGCTCTCGGTCGTGGTCGAGTGCGACACCGGGCGCAAGCGCGCCGGGGTCGAAACCCCAGCCGAAGCTATCGCACTGGCGCGCGAGATCGCAGCGTCGAAGGGATTGCTGTTCGCGGGCTTCATGCTGTACCCGACCGAAACCGGCTGGGCGGAAGCGCAGAAGTTCTACGACGAGGCGCTGGCCGGGGTGCGCGCGCACGGGCTCGACGCGGCAATCGTCTCCACCGGCGGCACGCCGAACCTGAAAAATGTCGGCAAGCTCAAGGGCGCCACCGAGCACCGGCCCGGCACCTATATCTATAACGACCGCATGCAGGTCGCCGCCGGCGTCGCCAGCTGGGACGATTGCGCGCTGAATATCTATTCGACCGTGGTCAGCCGCGCCGGCCCGGACCGCGGCATTCTCGACGCCGGCTCGAAGACGCTGACCTCGGACACCGGCGGCCTTGAGGGCCACGGCCTGATCCTCGAACATCCCGAGGCCAAGATCGCCCGTTTCGCCGAGGAACACGGATTCCTCGACCTGACCCGCAGCAACACCCGCCCCAATGTCGGCGATGTCGTGCGGATCGTGCCCAATCATGTGTGCGTCGTCGTCAACATGATGGACGAGGTGGTGATGGTGCGCGGCGAGGAAATCGTCGGCACGCTGCCGGTGGCGGCAAGGGGGAAGCTGCGGTAGGCACTATCGCATCCCACCGTCATTGCGAGGAGCGCAGCGACGAAGCAATCCATATTTCCGTACGCGGCACTATGGATTGCTTCGCGGAGTTTATCATCGGGCGGCGCTTCGCGCCGACCCGTTGGCTCGCAATGACGAGGTCAGATTTTTCGGTCAAGCCACCTCAACACACCCTTCCCCGCCGCCGCCCCCGTCGCGAACGAGGCCTGCAGCAGATAGCCGCCGGTCGGCGCTTCCCAGTCGAGCATTTCACCAGCAGCGAACACGCCGGGCAAACGGCGGATCATGAAATCGGCATCGAGTTGATCGAACGCGATCCCGCCCGCGGTCGAGATCGCACGCGCGATCGCGGCAATGCCGGTGAGCCTGATCGGCACCGCATTGATCAATCCAGCGAGTTTTTCCGTCGGCAGCGACGAAAGCGACGCTCCGGATACCGCCGCCGCCTCCTGCAGCAGGCCAATGGCGACAGGCGACAGATGCGCCGCCTTGCGCAGCCAGTTTGAAAGGGATTGCTTGCCGCGGGGGGCAGACAGCCGGGCAACCAGATCGGAGATTTCCAGATCGGGCCGCAAGGCGACATGCAGGGTTGCCAGCCCCGAACCGGCGATGGCCTCGCGCAACACAGCCGACAGCGCATAGACCGCGCCGCCCTCGATGCCGGTCCGTGTGACCATGGCCTCGCCGCGAACGCTATGTTCGCCGAACGACAGCGCTACGCCCTTGAGCGGATGGCCTTCGAAGCGATTGCGAAAGACATCGGACCAGGCGACGGTGAAGCCGCAATTGGCTGGTCTGAGCGGCGATATCGTCACGCCCTCGGCCGCGAGTATTTTTACCCATGCGCCGGTCGCCCCAAGCCGCGGCCAGCTGGCGCCGCCGAGCGCGAGCACGGTGGCGTGCGCACCGACAACGCGCGGTCCGTCGGGCGTTTCAAACAGCAATCGGCCCTGCTCGTCCCAGCCGGCCCAGCGGTGGCGCAGCGCGAATTTCACGCCCATGGAGTCCAGCTTCCGCAGCCAGGCGCGCAGCAGCGGCGAGGCCTTCAACGCTTCAGGGAATACGCGGCCGCTGGAGCCGACGAAGGTCGGCTGCCCCAGCGCCTCGCTCCATTTGCGCAGAGCATCCGGCGGAAACGCCTTGATCGCGTCGGCCAGCAGCGGCTGCGCCTCGCCATAACGCGCGAGAAACGCCGGCAGCTTCTCGCTGTGGGTCAGATTGAGCCCGCCGCGCCCCGCCATCAGGAACTTGCGGCCTGCCGACGGCATCGCGTCATAGACGGTGACGCGCGCGCCACCCTGCGCCAGCACCTCGGCGGCCATCAGGCCGGCGGGACCGGCGCCGATGACGGCGACGTGGTTCTTTGGAATTGAAGACATGAAGAGACTGTAGGCGTTATCGGCTGAACACAACACAGTCGTCATGCCCGGGCTTGACCCGGGCATGACGAAGGGGGTTTTCGTCATTCCGGGGCGATGCGCAGCATCGAACCCGGAATCTCGAAATTCCCCGATGTGCAATTGCACATCTGAGGTTCGCGCTGAGGCGCGCCCCGGAATGACGCTTTGAAACAATCGCTACAGCTTGATCCCCGCCCGCGCCGCGGCCTGGGCGACATATTTCTGGGTCTGCTGGAACGCGCCTTCCAGCGCCTTCGCCTTCGACATGTCGGCGATCTCGGAAAAATGCGCGGCGACCGCATCGGGAGTCCAGTCGGATTGGGCCAGGTTGATGCCCTCGGTTTCCATGACCTTGATCACCGCGAACGAGCCCGCGCCGGCGCCCATGATGGTGCGGGTCGGCGCGTCCTCGCTGAGCAGGTACTCCACCGCAGGCGTAATCGCCTCCGGCTTCAACAGCGCCTGCGCCTGCGGCGGCAGCAGTTCTTCCGTCATGCGCGTCGCTGCGGTCGGCGAGATCGTGTTGACGCGGATGTTGTTCTTGCGGCCCTCTTCCGCCAGCACGTTCATCAGTCCGACCATGCCGGCTTTCGCAGCACCGTAATTGGCCTGGCCGAAATTGCCGAACAGGCCGGACGACGAGGTGGTGATGACGATGCGGCCGTAGTTGCGCTCGCGCATGCCGTCCCACACCGCCTTGCAACAATAGAAGGTGCCGGTGAGATGCACGTCGAGCACCTTGGCGAAGTCGGCCACCTCCATCTTGGCAAACGACTTGTCGCGTAAAATGCCGGCGTTGGCGCAGAGCAGGTCGACGCTGCCCCACTCGCTGGTGGCGCGAGCCACCATCGCCTTGACCTGCTCGAAATTCGAGACGTCGGCGCCGTCGGCCATCGCCGTGCCACCTGCCTTGCGGATTTCCTCGACCACGGTTTCGGCCGGGGTCAGCGACCCGCCGGTGCCGTCGCGGGCGCCGCCGAAGTCGTTGACCACGACCTTGGCGCCGCGGCTCGCCAATCCCAGCGCGTGCGCCCGTCCAAGACCATTGCCCGCGCCGGTAACGATGGCGACGCGCCCGTCAAACCTGATTGCCATGAGTAAGATTCCCGAATTTATGAAGTCAATCGATGACGTCTTCTTCCTTCTCCCCTTGTGGGAGAAGGTGGCGCGGACGAAGTCCGTGCCGGATGAGGGGTCGTTCACCGCGGAGAGAAACCCCTCACCCGGCTTCATCTCGCTTCGCTCGATTACGCCACCCCCTCCCACAAGGGGAGAGGGTGCGGCGAGCATCCGTCAAGAGAGTGACGGTTTTTGAGCAGCGATGGGTGGCTAGGTCAAGCCCGGCGATGACGATTGAGGCCTATGCGAAATAGATCAGGCCGAGCCAGTCGGCCACCAGCGCGGGTTTTTCCTCGCCCTCGATCTCGACGGTGACATTGGTGCGCGACAGCAGTTCGGTCGGCTTGCGCAGCTTGGCTTCCGCGAGCGTAAAGCGGCCGCGGACGCGCTTGCCGGAACGCACCGGCGAAAGGAAGCGCAGTTTATCGAAGCCGTAATTGACGCCCATGGTGGTGCCCGCGATCACGGGCATCACCTCGTAGGACATGATGCTCAGCAGCGACATGGTCAGGAAGCCATGCGCCACCGTGCCGCCGAACGCGGTCTCGCGTTTGGCGCGCTCGGGATCGACATGGATGAACTGATGATCCTCGATCACATCGGCATAGACGTCGATCCGGTTCTGATCGAGCAGATGCCATGATGACACCCCGACTTCGTGGCCGACCATGTTCTGATAGGCTTGAAGCGAGATCGGGGGCTTCTTCCAGACTTCATTCATTCCTTAGTTCTCCGACGATCCGGCCGCCCGCACCTTTTGCAGCTCCGGGAAATCCTCTTCGCGGAATTCGTCGCCCCTCAAGGGATCGCCGCGATCATTGTCATGCTCCAGCCGGCGCAACTGCACGCGGCGGATTTTTCCGGAAATCGTCTTCGGCAATTCCGTCACCAGTTCGATGCGCCGGATGCGCTTGAACGGCGCCAGCCGCGTGTGCAGATGCTGGAAGATCGATAACGCGGTTTCCGCCGAGCGCTCCGCGCCCGATACCAGTAGCACATAGGCTTTCGGGATCGCCAGCCGGATCGGATCCGGACTGGGCACGACCGCGGCCTCCGCCACCTTCTCATGCTCCAGCAAAATGCTTTCGAGTTCGAACGGGCTGATCCGGTAATCCGACGACTTGAAGACATCGTCGGAACGGCCGACGAAGGTCAAATAGCCCTCCTCGTCGGCAAACACCACGTCACCGCTGCGGTAGAGATTGCCGTCGGCGCCGGAGAGTTTGCCGTCGTCGCCCTGATAGCCCTGCATCAGGCCGGCGGGCCTGACGTCCCCGAGCAACAGGGTGACCTCGCCCTCCTTGGTGATGTGCCCGTCGATATCGCTGATCTGGACGCGGTAACCCGGCAGCGGGCGGCCCATCGATCCGACCTTGACCTTCTGCCCCGGCGAATTGCCGGCCAGCGCGGTGGTCTCGGTCTGGCCGTAGCCGTCGCGGATTGTCAGCCCCCAGGCGGCGCGCACCTGATCGATCACTTCAGGATTGAGCGGCTCGCCGGCGCCGCAGACTTCGCGCAACGACACCTTGAAGGTGTCGAGCTTCTCCTGGATGAACAGCCGCCACACCGTCGGCGGCGCGCACAGCGTGGTGACGCCGCAGCGGCCGATGGTCGCGAGCAGTCCCTTGGCGTCGAAGCGCGGCTGGTTGACCACGAACACGGTGGCGCCGGCGTTCCACGGCGCGAAGAAGCAGCTCCAGGCGTGTTTGGCCCAGCCGGGGGAGGAAATGTTCAGATGCACGTCGCCCGGCTGCAGGCCGAGCCAGAACATGGTCGAGAGCGCGCCGACCGGATAGCTGCGCTGGCTGTGGCGCACCAGTTTCGGTTTGGCGGTCGTGCCGGAAGTGAAATACAGCAGCATCGGATCGTCGGCGCCGGTCGGTCCGTCAGGCACAAAACCTTCCGCAAACTCCGCGACCTGCTCGTAAGCCAGCCAGCCGTCCTGCTTCGAGGATGCACCGACCACGATCCGAACAAGCCGTTCGGCGCCGAGACCTGAGAATTTCGCGACCTGATCCTGCGTCGCCACCACGACCTTGGCGCGGCCGCGATCCAGCCGGTCGCGCAATTCGTCCGGCGTCAGCAACGTGGTGGCGGGGATCACCACCACCCCGAGCTTCATCGCCGCCAGCATGGTCTCCCACAGCGGCACGACATTGCCGAGCAGCAAGAGCAGATGATCGCCGCGCTTCAAGCCCTGCGCGCGCAGGAAATTGGCGACTTGATTGGAACGGCGGGACAGCGCCTCAAAGGAGAGTTTGGTTTCGCGGTTGCTGCCGGCATCGACGATCCACAGCGCCGCGCGATCCCTGCTGTCGGGGTTGCGCGCCAGCTCCGCGTCGAACCAGTCCAGCGCCCAGTTGAACGGCGCCGGATCCGGCCAGCGGAAATCCGCAACCGCCTTGTCGTAATCGGTCCGATGCCTGAGGAGGAATGCGCGCGCTTCTTGGAATGTCGTCATCGATTGCCTGTCATTTGCCGGCCAGACTCCGCACGTGCTGGATGATCCCCGAGAAATCCACCCCGCCATGCCCGGCGGCGTCGAATGCCTTGTAGATTTCCTGCGCATGCTTGCCAAGCGGCGTCGCAGCACCCGTCGCCTTGGCGGCGTCCTGCGCCAGCGTGAGGTCCTTCACCATCAGGGTCGAGGCAAAGCCGGGCTTGTAGTCGTTGTTCGCGGGCGAGGTCGGCACCGGGCCCGGCACCGGGCAATAGGATGTCAGCGCCCAGCATTGTCCCGATGAGGTCGAGGCGACGTCGAACAGCGCCTGATGCGACAACCCCAGTTTTTCGGCGAGCGCAAAGGCCTCGCCGACCGCGATCATGGAAACGGCCAGGATCATGTTGTTGCAGATTTTCGCCGCCTGCCCGGCACCGGCGCCGCCGCAATGCACGATCTTCTTGCCCATCTTCTCCAACACAGGCTTGGCCGCCGCGAACGCCTTGTCGTCGCCGCCGCACATGAAGGTCAGCGTCGCACCCTTGGCGCCGCCGGTGCCGCCGGACACCGGCGCGTCGACCGAGGCGACGCCATTTTTCGCCGCCAGCGCATGGGCCTGCTTGGCGCTTTCGACGTCGATGGTTGAGCAGTCGATGATCAGGGTTCCCTTGGTCATCACCGGTACGACTTCAGTCCAGACCGACAGCACGTGCTTGCCCGCGGGCAGCATCGTGATCACGGTGTCGGCGCCCTGCACCGCGGCCGTCGCGCTGTCGGCGATCGCAGCGCCGTCCGCCTTGGCCTGATTGCGCGACGCTTCCACGAGGTCGAACGCGATCACCTTGTGGCCGCCCTTGACCAGATTGGCCGCCATCGGCCCACCCATATTGCCGAGACCGATGAATGCGATCGTTGCCATGGTATTTCCTCCGCTTGGGTCGTTGCTGTTCTTGTTGGCTAAAGCTTGAGTTCGTCGGCGCCGATCTCGGCGAAGTAAGGCGCCACCATTTCGGGCGTCACGTCATCGATCCGAGCCGGCGACCATTTCGGGCTACGGTCCTTGTCGATCACCGCGGCGCGCACGCCTTCGCGAAAATCGTCGCTGGCGAATACTTCCAGCGCGGCGCGATATTCCCGCACCAGGCATTGTTCCAGCGAGGACGCCGTCCGCGCCAGCCGCAGCAGTTTCAGCGCCACCACCATGCCGCGCGGCGACTTCTCGTTCAATGTCTTCAGCGTCGATTGCGCCAGTTCCGAGCTATCCGCCTGCAGCGCGGCGACGATATCCTGCATCCGATCAAAGCCAAACCAGCGGTCGATCTGCGGCTCGATCGCGGCAACCGGCCCCGCGGTCTCGCCGCTCGCGAAACCATCGATCACGCCCTTGACCTCCGCCGCCGTCGCGCCGGGACGAAGCTTCGTCAGCGCCTCGCGCAGGGCAGCCAGTTTGCCTGACGGCACCACCGCATCGGCGAACCCGGCATATACCGCGTCGGGACCGTTCATGGTCTGGCCGGTGAGCCCAAAATAGGTGCCGACCTCGCCCGGCGAGCGCGCCAGCAGCCATGTGCCGCCGACATCCGGGAAGAAGCCGAGGCCG
The DNA here is from genome assembly GCF_018736085.1 of Bradyrhizobium sediminis. Taxonomy (NCBI): domain Bacteria; kingdom Pseudomonadati; phylum Pseudomonadota; class Alphaproteobacteria; order Hyphomicrobiales; family Nitrobacteraceae; genus Bradyrhizobium; species Bradyrhizobium sediminis. Next base: position 3,526,934 of record NZ_CP076134.1, read on the forward strand.
ACTTCCGGCATCGCGAGCTTGGTCCGCTCGGTGACGACGCGATGACTGCTGTGCGCGGACAGCCCGACGCCGCCGCCCATCACGATGCCGTCCATGAAGGACACATAGGGTTTTGCGAACCTGGCGATGCGGGCGTTGAGAATGTACTCCTCGCGCCACAGGATCTTGCCGAGATCGCCTTTGACCTTCGAGCTCTCCCAGAGCGCGCGGATGTCGCCGCCGGCGCAGAGGCCGCGCTCGCCGGCGCCTTCCAGCAGGATCACGCCGACCGCGGGATCTGCCTCGAATAGGTCGAGCGCCTTGTCGACGTCGCGAAACATCTCCAGCGTCACCGCGTTGATCGCCTTCGGCCGGTTGAGCCGGATCACGCCGACGGCGCCCTCGCGCCGTGCGATCAGGTCGGGCTCCGGCGCCCCGGCAGCGGCAGTCGCCGCCGTCATCGCGCGCCCTCGATCAATTTCCGCGATACGATCAGCCGCATGATTTCATTGGTGCCTTCGAGGATCTGGTGCACGCGCAGGTCGCGCACGATCTTTTCGATGCCGTATTCGCTGAGGTAGCCGTAACCGCCGTGCAGTTGCAGCGCCTGGTTGGCGACTTCGAAGCCGACATCGGTGCCGAAGCGTTTGGCCATGGCGCACAGCATGGTGGCGTCCGCATCCTTGCGGTCGAGCGCCGCCGCCGCGCGCCAGACAAAGGTCCGCGCCGCCTCCAGTTCGGTCGCCATGTCGGCGAGGCGAAACTGCAGCGCCTGGAATTCGTCGAGGCGTTTGCCGAAGGCTTTCCGCTCTTTCATATAGGCGAGCGACTTGTCGAGCGCCGATTGCGCGCCGCCGAGCGAACAGGCCGCGATATTGATGCGGCCGCCATCGAGCCCGGCCATCGCGATCTTGAAACCGATGTCCTCGTCGCCGAGCCGGTTCTCGGCCGGCACCCGCGCGTTCTCGAAAATCACCGCGCGGGTCGGCTGCGCGTTCCAGCCCATCTTGCGTTCGTTGGCGCCGAACGACAGCCCCGGCGTGTCGCCCTCGATCACCAGCGTCGAGATGCCGCCGGGCCCGTCGCCGCCGGTCCGTACCATCACCACATAGAGATCGCCCTTGCCGGCGCCGGAGATGAACTGCTTCTGGCCGTTCAGCACATAATGGTCGCCGTCGCGCACCGCGCGGGTGCGCAGCGCCGCGGCATCCGATCCGGAGCCCGGCTCGGTCAGGCAGTAGCTCGCCAGCAATTCCATGGTGCAGAGCTTCGGCAACCATTTCCGGCGCTGCGCGTCGTTGCCATAGGCGTCGATCATCCACGAGGCCATGTTGTGGATCGAGATGAAGGCCGACACCGTCGGACAGCCCTGTGCCAGCGCCTCGAAGATCAGCGCGGCGTCGAACCGCGTCATGTCAGAGCCGCCGACGTCGTCCCGGATATAGACGCCGCCGATGCCGAGGCCGGCGGCCTCGCGCATCACGTCGACCGGAAAATGCTTCTCCTCGTCCCAGCGGATCGCATGCGGCGCGATTTTTTCCGCGGCAAAATCCCGCGCCATATCGCGAACCGCAATCTGGTCCTCGTTGAGAGCGAACTGCATCTGCTACCGGGGCGTCTACTTCATGGTCGGAATCGAGAACTCCGCGCCTTCCTTGACGCCGGACGGCCAGCGCGAAGTCACCGTCTTGGTCTTGGTGTAGAAGCGCACGGAATCCGGGCCATATTGATTGAGATCGCCGAAACCGGAACGCTTCCAGCCGCCGAAGGTGTAGTAGGCGACCGGCACCGGGATCGGCACGTTGATCCCGACCATGCCGACATTGACCCTGGCCGCGAAGTCGCGCGCGGCGTCGCCATCGCGCGTGAAGATCGCCACGCCGTTGCCGTAGTCGTGTTCGGACGGCAGTCTCAGCGCCTCATCGTAATCATGGGCGCGCACGACCGACAGCACAGGACCGAAAATCTCTTCCTTGTAGATTCGCATGTCCTTGGTGACGTTGTCGAACAGACAACCACCCATGTAAAAGCCGTTCTCATAGCCCTGCATCTTGAAGCCGCGGCCGTCGACGGCGAGTTTGGCGCCCTCCTTGATGCCGATCTCGACGTAGTTCCTGACGCGATTGAGTGCCTCCTTGGTCACAAGCGGACCGAAATCGGCAGTTGGATCGATCGAGGGCCCGATCTTCAGATTCTCGACGCGCGGAATCAGCTTTTCCATCAGCCGGTCGGCCGTGGTCTTGCCAACGGGAACCGCCACCGATACGGCCATGCAGCGCTCGCCCGCAGCGCCGTATCCGGCGCCGACCAGCGCGTCCACGGTCTGATCCATGTCGGCGTCAGGCATGATGATGGCGTGGTTCTTGGCGCCGCCAAAGCATTGTGCGCGCTTGCCGGTCGCCGCTGCCCGTTCATAGATATACTGCGCAATCGGCGAAGAGCCGACGAAGCCGACGGCACGGATGTCGGGATCGTCGAGGATGGCGTCGACCGCTTCCTTGTCGCCGTTGACCACGTTGAGGATGCCCGGCGGGAGCCCCGCCTCCAGCATCAGTTCTGCGAGCCTCATCGGCACGCCGGGGTCTCGTTCCGATGGCTTCAGGATGAAGGCATTGCCGCAGGCGATCGCGGGCGCGAATTTCCACATCGGAATCATCGCCGGAAAATTGAACGGTGTAATGCCGGCGACGACTCCCAAAGGCTGGCGCATCGAATAGATATCAATGCCCGGGCCAGCGCCTTCGGTATATTCACCCTTCATCAATTGCGGAATGCCGAGAGCGAACTCCACCACCTCGACGCCGCGCAGAATGTCGCCCTTCGCGTCGGGAAGGGTCTTGCCATGTTCGCGGGCGAGCAATTCGGCCAGGGCATCATTGTCACGCGCCACCAGCTCGAGGAATTTCATGAGAACGCGAACCCGGCGCTGCGGGTTGGTGGCGCCCCATTCCGGCTGCGCGGCCTTGGCGTTCTCGACGGCGGCGCGCAGCTCGGCCTTGGTGGCCAGATCGACCTTGGCCTGGACCATACCGGTCATCGGCTCGAAAACGTCGGCCGTCCGCCCCGATGTGCCCTTGACCTCGCGGCCGCCGATGAAATGTCCGATTAAGCGCATTGAATGATCTCCCTGGTCCCGGCTGGATCGCTTTCAGACCCTTTGGACCCGCATTTTGTAGTATTCAAGTCCGAGATGTTGCACCATAGATGTGCGGAAATGCAGGATCAAGGCGGCACGATCGATTGGGATGACTTCCGCTTCGTGCTGGCCATCGTGCGCGGCGGATCGGTCTCCGCGGCTGCCAAACAACTCGGCGTCGATCATGCCACAGTGATCCGGCGCGTCGACCGGCTGGAACGCCACCTTTCGGCAAAGCTGTTCGACCGCCGCAAGAGCGGATACCTCTTGACCGAAGCCGGCCAGCGCGTCGCCGACAGCGCGGAGGCGATGGAATCGACCATCGTCGCCAACCAGGAGGCGGTCGGCGGGTCGCGCGCCCACCTGACCGGCGCCGTGCGGATCGGCGCGCCCGACGGCTTCGGCAGCCACTTCCTGGCCTCGCGGCTGGTGCGGTTCACCGAGCGCTACCCGGATCTCGACCTGCAACTCGTCGCCACGGCCCGGCTGTTCAGCCTGTCGAAACGCGAGGCCGACATCGCGATCAGCCTGTCGATGCCGAAGGAAGGCCGGATCGTCGGGCGCAAGCTGCTCGACTACAGCCTCGGGCTCTATGCCGCGCCGGCCTATCTCGATCGTTTCCCTGAAATCGCAACGCGCAGCGATCTGCCCCGGCACCGCTTCGTCGGCTACATCGAGGACTTGCTGTTCACGCCCGAGCTGGACTATCTGCCGCAGGTCTCGCCGAAGATTTCGGCCAAATTCCGCAGCGCCAATCTGATCGCGCAGCTCAACGCCACCATCGCCGGATTCGGGATTGCGGTGCTGCCGCACTTCATGGCGACCACGCATCCCGAACTACGGCCGGTGTTGCCGGACGAAATCTCGATCTCGCGCACCTTCTGGCTTCTGATGCACGCCGACAGCAAGGACCTGGCGCGGATTCGCGCCGTCGCCGATTACATTTACGAGACGGTGGAGAGCGAGCGGTCGCTGTTCAACCGGCCAACCTAATTCGACCGGGATTTCCTCGCCGCAGGCTTCGCCGGCGCCGCGCGGCCCAGCGTGGCCTCGCGCCCGGCGCCCAGAATTTCATTGGAGAACTCCCCGGTGCCGGCGATGCGGGCCAGCACCAGCGTGCCCACCATGGTCGCTAGCGCTGATATCGCCTGCTTGCGCGCGGCCTTGCGCGTCAGTTCCGGAAGCTGCGCCGCCAGCATGTCGATCATCTCCTCCAGTTTGGCCGCGAACGCCTTGCGGGCCTTCGGGCTCTCACGGGCGATTTCCGCGCCCAGCGCTGTCAGCGAGCAGCCATGGCCGGGATCGTCGCGATGCAGCGAGGTCAGATAGGAATCCACGATCGCCGCCAGCCGCTTTTCCGGCGCCGTCGCTGCGGCAAGCTTGCGCCAGTGCTCGGTCGAGCGGTCCATCGCATAGCCGAAGGCCTCGATCACCAGCGCTTCCCGGGAATCGAAGTGGGCGTAGAACCCGCCATGGGTCAGCCCGGCCTCTTTCATCAGGTCGGCGACGCCGATGCCGTGCGCACCCTTTTCGCGAAGCCGCACCGAGGCTTTCTTCACGATCCGGGCGTGGGTCTCGAGCTTGTGTTCCCTGGAATAGCGCATCGGCGGTCCCATAAGATGTTTGCAGTCATATAAAGGCACCTGATAGCATTTGGCGCCGAACAATGCTGCATCTTATTTGGTTCGAGAGGCTTCGCCGACCATCGAGAACGTCGCTGTCGCGTGCACTGCTAGATTGCCGCTGCCGTCGCGGACCGAGCCTTCGGCATAGCTGGTCTGGCGGCCGAGCTTGATAAGCCTTCCCTCAGCGGAAATCGTACCCGACTTGACCGACAGCGGCCGCAGATAGCTGAGCTTCAGGTCGAGGGTGACCGCGCCCTGCCCGGCCGGCAGCATGGTGGAGATCGCGCAGCCCATGGCGGTGTCGAGCAAGGCCGCTGCGGTCGCCCCATGCAGCAACCCGATGGTGTTTTCGAGCGCCTCGTGCGGCTCCAGTTCCATCACGATCCAGCCGGGCTCGGCGACGCGCAGCCGAAAATCGATCAGCCGGGCCATCGGCGGCTCCGGCAGGATGCCGTCGCGGATCGCCCGCATCGTCTCCAGCCCCGACATCCCGGCGGCCGCCTTCGCCACCGGCCCCGGCGTCTGCCAGTCCACCACCCGTTCCCGCCTCCGCGCCGCCGTGAAAAGGTCGGTGGATTCCGCCGTATCAATGCTGTCGGCCACGGTCATGGGCTCCCCCTGGTTATAGATGACGATCATCATATTATAGCAGCGGCCGCCGCTTCGCAACGGGTGGGCGGTCCCGGCGGCGATCGGCCGGGCGCACTACTTGACAAGGCGACGTTTTGCCGGGAAGTGGCACCAACCGCGCACTTCACGAACTGCGAGACCGTCCATGGAAATGCTCAATCCCCATTGCGGCGTCGACCGAGACCCGCGCGGCGTCGTCCGCCTGACCATCTGCAATGCCGGCTCGCTCAACATCCTGGGCACCCCGGCCATCAACGGCGTTCGCGAAGGGCTGGAGGCACTTGCCGACGACAAGCAGATCCGCGTGCTGGTCATCGCCGGGCAAAGCGAAAAGAGCATGATCGGCGGCGCCGACATCAAGGAAATGGCGAAGCTCGATCAGGCCTCGGCGGAGAAATTCATCACCGGCCTGCGCGATCTCTGCGAGGCCGCGCGCGCGTTTCCGGCGCCGGTCATTGCGCGGATGCCGGGCTGGTGCCTCGGCGGCGGGCTCGAATTCGCCGCCGCCTGCGACTTCCGGATCGCCTCGCACGATGCCCATTTCGGCATGCCCGAAGTTCGCGTCGGCATCCCCTCGGTCATCCACGCAGCGCTGTTGCCGCGGCTGATCGGCTGGGGCCGCGCCCGCTGGCTGGTCATGACGGCGGAGAATATCGACGCACCCACCGCGCTGGCCTGGGGACTGATCGATGTGGTCGCGCCATCAGGCGGGCTTGATGCCGCGGTGGAGACGACGGTAGTGGCGCTGCTGGAATGCGGCCCCGAGGCGCTGCGCGCGCAGAAGGCGCTGCTCCGGCAATGGGAAGAACTGCCGCTGAAAGAATCCGTCGATCTCTCGATCGGCGTGTTCGGGCAATCCTTCCTGACCGGCGAGCCGCAGCGGTTGATGCAGGGTTTTATCAATCGCAAGCGGTAGGCGTTCAGCGGCCCTCGAATTTCGGCTCGCGTTTCTCCATGAAGGCTTTGATGCCTTCGTGCATGTCCTGCGTCTTGAACAGCGGCAGGAGCTGCAGATAGACGTGATGCACATGGTCCGGAAAGGTCTCGTTGAGCCCCATTCGCATCATCCGCTTGGCGGCCTGCACCGCCAACGGCGCATTGGCCGCGATCTCGCGCGCCACGGCGCGCGCCCGCCTCATCAGTTCCGCGTCCGGCACCACCTCGTTGGCGAGGCCCCAATCGAGGCATTCGCGCGCGCTGAGCGTGCGTCCGGTGAAGATCAGTTCGGAAGCCTTGGCCCAGCCGATCATCCGCGGCAGGAACCAGGTGCCGCCGGACTCCGGCACCACGCCGCGCTTGACGAAGGCCGCCGCGAGCTTTGCCGACTCCGCCATGATGCGGATGTCGCAGCCGAGCGCGGTGTCCATGCCGTAGCCGGCCGCGCCGCCATTGACTGCGCAGATCGTCGGCTTGTCCATCGCTTGCAGCACCGTCGGTGGGGTGTTGCGCAGATCGAGCGACGTCGACGAGGACGCCGCGCTGATCCCGTCCCCGCTGCGCTCCTTGCGCAGATCGAGGCCGGCGCAGAAGGCGCGGCCGTTGCCGGTCAGGATGACGCACCGCACCGCTCTATCCTCGTTGGCCCTGATCAGGAGCCGCGTGAGGTCGTTCAGCATCGGCCCGGAGATCGTATTCATGCGCTCGGGCGCATTGAGCGTGATGACCGCAATGCCGTCATCGACGTCGTACAGGACTTCGCTGGATTCGGTCTGCTCGGCGCGTGCGGGTTGATTCATCGTAAGCGTCTCTTTCAATCGCGAAGGTGGGCGGTGATCGCATTCCGGCGCATGCTGCCTTGCCATCCTGCCTCTTTCAAGCTGTAGTCCACCGGACGCCTATCGTAAACGAAGCCGCACAGCCGGCCTGAGAACAAGACAAAACGGGAAACGCATGAGACCTGCCGGCAAAGGGCCGCTCGATTCGCTCTATTTTCACTATCCGACCTTCCCGGCCCGGCATGTCCCCGAGCTCGACGGCCTCGCGGCGCGTCATCCGGTCGTGATCGTCGGCGCCGGCCCGATCGGCATGACCGCGGCGCTGGTGCTGGTGCGACACGGAATCCGCAGCGTGCTTCTCGACCGCAAGGACACGTTCAACGACGGCAGCCGCGCCATCTGCATCGCGCGGCCGAGCATGCATATCCTGGAGCGCATCGGGGCGGTCAAACCCTTCGTCGAAAAGGCACTGGGCTGGCGCTTCGGCCGCAGCTACTACCGCGGCGAGCAGATCTTCCGGCTGGAGATGCCGTGTCCGCCCGGCGAGAAATACCTGCCGATGTACAATCTGCAGCAGCAATATATCGAAAAGTTCCTGCACGACGCGGTCGCAGCCTGCGACCTCGTCGACATGCGCTGGCAGAGCGAGGTCGCTGGCATCGAATGCCGCAACGACGGCGTGTCGCTCAGTGTTTCGTCCCCCGCCGGCGACTACCGCCTTGATGCAGATTACGTGCTCGCCGCCGACGGCGCGCGCTCGCCGGTTCGCTCACAGCTGGGCCTGCGCCTGAAGGGCGAGAACTACGAAGGCAAATATGTCATCGCGGATATCCGCATGGATCACGACTTTCCGACCGAGCGCCGCGCCTTTTTCGAGCCGAGCGGCAATCCCGGCGGCACCGTGCTGATCCACAAGCAGCCCGATGATATCTGGCGGGTGGACTACCAGCTCCGCGAAGGCGAGAGCGAGGAAGAGGCCTTGCGCGAGGAGAACATCCGCGCCCGCGTCGGCGCCATCCTCAGGGATATCGACCACGACAAGCCGTGGGAACTGGAGTGGTGGAGCATCTATTCCGCCAACACACTGTGTCTCGACGACTACCGCCACGGCCGGGTGTTCTTCATCGGCGACGCCGCCCATATCGTGCCGATCTTCGGAGTGCGCGGTCTCAACAACGGCCTGGCCGACGCCGACAATCTCGGCTGGAAGCTCGCAGCCGTGCTCAAGGGCGAGGCGGACGAAACACTGCTCGACAGCTACTCGCCGGAGCGGCGCGGCGCCACGCTGGATGTGTTCGCCAACGCCACTAAGAGCACCCGTTTCATGACCCCGCCGACCCGCGGCTGGCGGCTGGCGCGGGAAGCGGTGCTCTCGCTCAGCCTGAAGCACGAATTTCCTCGCGGCCTCGCCAATCCCAGGCAGATGCAGCCCTACACCTATTCGGAAAGCCCGCTGACACCCTATACCCGCCGCGATGCGGAGTTTGTGGCCGGACCGGTCAGCGGCAGCGTCTCGCCCAACGCCAGGCTGGCCGACGGCAACTATCTTCTGGATCGCGCCGGCGATGGCCTGACCGCGATCCTGTTCGGCGACGGCGCGGCGAATGCCGAACAGGCCGAACTTCTCAACCAACTTGGCAAGCTCGACCGGCGCTTCGTTGCATTACGGATTCAACGCCAGGGCTCCGCGGCCACGGCGGGAGCGATTGCCGATGCGGATGGCGAAATCGCCCGGCTGTTCGATGCGCAGCCGGGAACGCTCTATCTGCTGCGTCCGGACTTGCACATTGCCGGGCGCTGGAAGACCATCGCTGCCGACGAAGTCCTGCACACTGCGAGCCTTTGTCTGGGGAGAACAGCGCCATGAGCACGATGCCCTCCGAAGACTTCGAAGCCGCCTATGAGACGCTGGCGACGGCGATCGATTCGGCCGGCCCCGGGCGCGAGGCGCTGTTTCTAACGCGGCTGGCGCTGGTGCTCGGCCATGAACTCGGCGACATCGCCGCGTTCAGGAACGCGATCAGGATGGCGCTCGACGGCCTTGAATAAGCGGGCCAATCCGGCGGCCTGAGGGCGCCGATCCCCCTCGCCAGCCACTTCACGGTAATTTATCCCGCACCGCCGTTGCAAATCCCGCGGCGCATCATATGATGACCATAATTCAAATGGCATTGCCTTCGCGCACAAAGAATTTGAGGAGTCCCGCCATGGCCGCAGCTTCCGATCCCGTCGTTATCGTTTCCGCCGCCCGCACTCCGCTCGGCCGGTTCATGGGCGAGTTGTCGCCGTTCAGCGCTCACCAGCTCGGCTCCCACGTGATCGGCGCCGCACTGGAGCGCGCGAAATTGTCGCCGGAGCGGATCGACGAAGTGCTCATGGGCTGCGTGCTGCCGGCCGGTCAGGGCCAGGCCCCGGCGCGGCAGGCCGCGCGCGGCGCCAAGCTGCCGGATGCGACCGGTGCGACCACCATCAACAAGGTCTGCGGTTCCGGCATGAAGGCCACGATGTTGGCGCATGACATCATCCATGCCGGCTCCGCCGACATCGTATTGTCCGGCGGCATGGAAAGTATGACCAACGCGCCCTACCTGCTGGCAAAGGCGCGCGGCGGTTACCGCGCCGGCCATGACCGCATCATCGATCACATGATGATGGACGGGCTGGAGGACGCCTATGAGACCGGCCGCTCGATGGGCGATTTCGGCGAGGCCACGGCGGAAGCCTATCAATTCACCCGCGGAGATCAGGACGCCTACGCCATGGAAACGCTGACCCGCGCCCGCAAGGCGGTCGAAGGCGGCGCGTTCAGGGCCGAGATCGCGCCGATCACGGTCACCGAAAAGACCGGCCCGCGCGTTATCGCCAATGACGAACATCCGCTCAAGGTCGATCCCGCCAAGATTCCCGGGTTGAAGCCGGCATTCCGCGCGGGTGGCACCATTACCCCGGCCGCCTCGTCGGCCAATGCCGACGGCGCTGCCGCGCTGATCCTCGCGAAGCGCTCGCTCGCCGACCGCAACGGCCTCCCGGCACTGGCCGAGATCAAGGGCCACGCCACCCACAGCCAGGAACCGCAATGGTTCACCACTGCGCCGATCCCGGCGATCCGGAAATTGCTCGACAAGCTCGGCTGGAGCGCCGGCGATGTCGATCTGTTCGAGATCAACGAGGCCTTTGCCGTGGTGGCGATGGCCGCGCAGCGCGATCTCGGCATCCCCCGCGACAGACTCAACATCAACGGCGGCGCCTGCGCGCTCGGCCATCCGATCGGCGCCACCGGCGCCCGCCTGATCGTCACGCTGCTGCATGCGCTGGAAGCGCAGAACCTGAAACGCGGCGTCGCCGCGCTCTGCATCGGCGGCGGCGAAGCCACCGCCATCGCCGTGGAGCGCATCGTCCACTGACGCCAGAGCCCTCCGCCCTCTGCGCCGGAGATCATGTGAAAACATTTTTCGCCCGAATAGCTCTGTCGCAGACTGGATAGGGACAGCGCACGGCCTGGCCTAGTCTCCAATTCATCAGTGCCCGACACATATTGGAAATTCCATGATCTCGAACTGGCTATCCGCCGCCCTCGCCCGCCGCAACATTCATTACGGCTGGATGATGGTCGGCGTGACCTTCCTCACTGCGCTGATCAGCGCCGGCACGGTCGGCGCGCCCGGCGTCTTCATCGTGCCGCTGCAACAGGAATTCGGCTGGAGCACCGCGGAGATCTCCTCGGCGCTGTCGATCCGCTTCATCCTGTTCGGACTGATGGCGCCGTTCGCCGCCGCATTGCTCAACCGCTACGGTTTGCGCAACATCACCCTGTCGTCCTTGCTGATCGTGGCATCCGCGCTGGTGATGTCGCTCGCGATGACGGACGTCTGGCAATTGATGCTGCTGTGGGGCGTCGTCATCGGCCTCGGCACCGGCATGACCGCGCTGGTATTGGGCGCCACCATCGCCACGCGCTGGTTCGCCGCGCGGCGCGGCCTTGTCGTTGGCATCCTCACCGCCAGCGTCGCCACCGGACAACTGGTGTTTCTGCCGCTGCTCGCTGCCATCACCGAGCGGCTGGGCTGGCGGATCGCGCTGCTGCTGATCTGCGTCATGCTCGGCGTCGCCGCCTTGGCGGTGTTGCTGCTGATGCGCGACCGCCCGAGCGACCTGGGCTTGCGGCCGTTCGGCGATGTAGGCACCGAGCCGCTGCCGCCGCCGCCGCCCAACACCGCGCCGATCATGGCGGCGGCGCTCGGCACCCTGCGCGATGCGGCGAAGACGAGAGTGTTCTGGATCCTGTTCGCCACCTTCTTCATCTGCGGCGCCAGCACCAACGGCCTGGTCCAGGTCCACCTGATTCCGATGTGCCTCGATTTCGGCATCCCGCAGGTCCAGGCCGCGGGCCTGCTCGCCGCCATGGGGATATTTGATTTCGTCGGCACCATCGCGTCGGGTTGGCTGTCGGACCGCTACGACAATCGCTGGCTGCTGTTCTGGTATTACGGCCTGCGCGGGCTGTCGCTGCTGCTGCTGCCGTTTTCCGATTTCTCGTTCTACGGGCTGTCGCTGTTTGCGATGTTCTACGGCCTCGACTGGATCGCGACGGTGCCGCCGACGGTGCGGCTGACCGCGCAACGCTTCGGGGCGGAGCGCGCCAATCTGGTGTTCGGCTGGATCTTCGCCGGCCATCAATTGGGCGCCGGCGCCGCCGCCTTCGGCGCGGGACTGTCGCGGACGGTGCTGGCGAGCTACCTGCCGGCCTTCTTCGTCGCCGGCGCGCTGTGCATCACAGCGGCGCTGATTATTCTGTCGATCTCGCGGACGGTGAAGCCGGTGGCGGCGTAAGTGGCGAATGGTGAGTGGCGAATAGCGAATAGGGAAAATTCCATTCGCTACTCGCCATTCGCCTCACATCACGGCCTGATCGTGAAATTCTTCGGCGGGCCCGGCGTGCGCAGCGGCTCGGCAAGGCGGGCGAATTCGCACAACAGCGAACGGGTCTTGCGCGGGTCGATGATCTCCTCGACCCAGAATTTCTCCGCCGAACGGAACGGCGAGCGCAGCTTGTTGAGACGGTCCTCGATCTCCTGCAGCTTGGCCTTGGGATCGTCCGATGCGTCGATGTCGGCCCGATAGGCCGCCTCGATGCCGCCTTCCAGCGGCAGCGAACCCCAATAGGCCGACGGCCAAGCATAGCGCATCGAGAACCGGTTGGCCGGCTGATGCACCACGGCGGCGACGCCGAAGGCGTTGCGTACGATGATGGTGCACCAGGGCACCGTGGTCTGGTTGACCGCGGCCATGGCGCGCACGCCGTGGCGGATGGTCGCCGCCTTCTCGGCCTCGAGCCCGATCATGAAGCCCGGACAATCCATCAGATAGACCACTGGCAGATGGAAGGTTTCGGCGAGATCGACGAAGCGCACCACCTTCTGGCACGCCTCTGACGTCCATGACCCGCCGTAGTGGAACGGATCGCTGGCGAGCAGCAACACGGCGCGGCCGTCCAGCCGGGCGAATCCGGTGATGACCGGGCGGCCGAAATTCGCCGCCATCTCGAAGAACGAGCCCTTGTCGACGACGGCGTCGATGATCGGCCGCATCTTGTAGACCTGGCGGCGATTGCGCGGCACCGCCTTCATCAGGGATTCTTCCGCGCGCTCCGGATCGTCGTCGCAGGCAACCGTCGGCGGCAGGTCGTAAACCGACGACGGCAGATAAGAGAGAAAGCGCTTGGCGCAGGCGAAGGCTTCCTCCTCGGTATCGACGGCATGATCGACGCCGCCGGCGCGGGTCTGGATGTCGGCGCCGCCGAGTTCCCACTTGGTGAGATCCTGGCCGAGGCGCTTCACGACAGGCGGACCGGCGACGAACATCGCCGAGGTCTTGGTCATGACCGAATAATGGCTGGCAGCGAGCCGCGCCGCGCCGAGGCCTGCGACCGAGCCGAGCCCGAGGCCGACCACCGGCACCCGGGCCATGTTCGCGATCGTGTACCAGTACCAGCGGGTGCCGCCGACGCCGCCGGGCAGATTGGCCGCGCCCTTGGTCTCGATGGTCTTCACCGAGCCGCCGCCGCCGGAGCCTTCGATCACGCGGATGATCGGCAGGCGGAAATCGTGCGCCATCTCCTCGGCCATCAGGGGCTTGGCGGAAATGGAAGCATCCGCGGAGCCGCCGCGCACGGTGAAATCGTCGCCGACCACCACCACCGGCCGGCCATCGATCTTGCCGCGGCCGAACACGCAGTTCGCCGGCGTCAGGCCGGTGAGTTCGCCGCGCTCGTTATATTCGGCGGTACCGGAGATCGCGCCGATTTCGTGGAAGCTGTTCTGATCGACCAATCCGTCGATGCGATCGCGAACGGTGAGCCGGCCCTGGTCGCGCTGCCGCTTGACCTTGTCAACGCCTCCCATCTCGCGCGCGAACGCTTCGCGCCGGGCGAGGTCGTCGAGTTCCGGCTTCCAGGTCATTCATATCCTCCGTCTTTGTGATTTTATTGTTATGGGTCGTCACTGGAAGCGGTTTTCTGTCCAGCCGATTGCTGAAGATATCTCCCTCGGCGCCCTCGAGCATGCTGCCGACCGCAAAGCCGAGATCGAGCATCTGCGGCGCAACCTCCTTGTGCAGGCGCTTCTCGTCATACATCGCGGACAAAAGGCCGATCGTCACCACGACGAAGGTCTGGTACTGCGGCGACCACATCGGCACCGCGAGACCGTTGATATGCGGGCTCCACAGCCCGCAGGCGACGACATAGCCGTGCTCCCCCAGGAAGCGACGGTTGGGTTCGAGCCGCGGCCGCAGCACCTTGGCGCCTTCGGGGTTCTCACGTTCCATTTCCACGAGCAGCGCGTCGCCGACATCGGCATCGAGCGCCGCCGCGTAGGCGTGCCCCGCCGCGGTCGAGGCGATCGCGATGCGGCTGCCGGTGCTCTCGTGCAGGCCGAGCGCGTTGGCGGCGCGGGCATATTCGAGATAGACGAGATGAAAGCGATCGGGAATCACGAAGCCGACGGTGCCCGGCAATTGTTCGGCGACATCCTGCAGCCGCAGCCTGATCAGGTTGCGAAGCTGCAGTCCCCGCATCATCGAGGTGCTCATCGCCACCGCGCTCGGGCCGATGCGGTATTTCTGGTCGCGCGGCAGATAGACCAGCTGGCCCATCCGGGTCAGCGTGTGGGTCAACCGCGACACCGTCGATCGCGGCAGTCCGCAGCGATTGGAAATTTCCAGGTTGCCGAGCCGCGCCTCGTGGCCCTCGAAACAACGCAATACGTCGAACGCACGCGACACCACCTGAATGACATCGCCCTCGCCCGCCAGATCGCTGGCGAGCATTCCCTGCTTACTGAGCCGTTCCGAGCGTCTTCCCATGTGATTTTTTCCATTCCGTCAGGCGGAATAAAATTCCACTTGCAGATCAAGCTACCTCAGGCAATCTGCGGCCACAACAAAAAGCCGTTCGCGAGGGCATATGTCCGACAGACGGTCGTCCCTGGGAGAACGGAATGCCAGAAATCAAGATTGTGACCGAAGTGGCCGGACGCGTTTGCGCGCTGCCCGTTGAAATCGGCGGCAGCGTCGGCGATGGCGACGATATCGCCTTCGTCGAAGCCATGAAGATGGAAATCCCCGTCGCCTCGCCTGCAGCGGGCAAGCTCAAGCTCATTCTCGTCAGCGTTGACGACGTCGTCGCCGAAGGTCAGGTGCTCGCCGTCATCGAGACGTGAGCACTGCCGGCCGCTTCATCGACTTCGGTCCGATCGAGCTCCGCGACAATCCGTCCGGCTCGACGGATCGTGGACTCAGCGATAACCGCTACGACGTTGCCATCGCCATCGGGCGATGACATGATCCGGCCAACAAACAGTCATTTTTCGCGCAGCGAAAATATTGGAGGGAAGATGATCCGTCGCCTGATGGCACTTACGCCTGTCGTTGTCACGAGTGTTTCGCTGCTGACCTTGCCCGCGGCTCGCGCCCAGGACGTCAAGCTGCCGCCGACCATGACGTTCACGGCCTACGACACCGGCACCGCCGGTTTCAATATTGCTGTCGCCGTCGGCAAGATGATGAAGGACAAATACGGCACCGATCTGCGGGTGCTGCCCGCGGGCAATGACGTTGCGCGCCTCGCGCCGCTGCGTGCCGGCCGGGCGATGTCGTCGGCGATGGGCTCCGGCACCTATTTCGCGCAGGAAGGCGTGTTCGAATTCGGCGCCAAAGAATGGGGACCGCAGGCCCTGCAACTGGTGCTGTCCACGGTCGACTGCAACGGCGCCTCGCTCGGCGTGGCGAAGGACACAGGCGTTAAGGAGGTCAAGGACCTCAAGGGCAAGCGCGTCGGATTCGTCGTCGGCTCGCCGGCCTTGAACCAGAACTCGCTGGCGATCCTGGCGTTCGGCGGTCTCAAGCAAAGCGACGTCAAGTCCGTCGAGTTCTCGAGCTACGGCGCGATGTGGAAAGGCCTGCTCAACAACGACGTCGACGCCGCCTTCGCAACCACGATCACGGGCCCGGCGAAGGAAGCCGAGACCTCGCCGCGCGGCCTGGTCTGGCCGCCGCTGCCGCACAACGACAGCGCCGGCTGGGAGCGGGTGCAGAAGGTAGGATCGTTCTTCTTCCGGCATAACGCGACTTGCGGCGCGGGCATTTCCAAGGAAAAGCCGATCGAAATGGGAACCTATCCGTATCCAATCTTCGTGGTTTACGGATCGCAAGCCCCCGACCAGGTCTACGCCGTCACCAAGGCGATGATCACGGGCTACGACGTCTACAAGGACGCCGCCGCCGGTGCGAGCGGGCTCGCAGCCGACAGGCAGACCAAGAAGTGGGTGGTGCCGGTTCATCCCGGCGCGGTGAAGGCGCTCAAGGAAGCCGGCCAGTGGAGCGACGACCAGGAGGCGCACAATAACGCGCTGTTCAAGCGGCAGGCGGTTCTGGCGGCGGCGTGGGCGGATTTCGGCAAATCCAGCCCGCCTTCCGACGACAAGGAATTCCTGGCGAGCTGGATGAAGGCGCGCGCCGCGGCGCTGAAGAAGGCCAACATGCCGAACGGGTTCGAGGAATAGCGCTGCTTCGAAGACAGCCTCAGCTGCCACGCCCGCGCCGGATCGGCCGGGCCATTTGACGGGATTACTTATGTCGACTGCATCACCGACCGCCGACTCCGAAAAGCCGGCGGCCAAGCGTATCGAGTTCGACGATCCCCACGGCAGCCTCGGCAATTTGCAGGAGGCCGAAGTCACGCGGGTGCGGACCTTGAGCGGCGGCTGGCGCTGGGCGCTGATCGTGGCCACCGCGGCGACGATCCTGCTCTGCATCAACCAGCAATTCTCGCTGCGGTTCTTCATCGGCTACACCCAGCTCAACACCGAATATTTCTATCTGCTGATCGCGCTGATGCTGCCGTTCACCTTCCTGATCTTTCCGGGCTCGGAAAGCTCGCCGCTCGATCGCATCCCCTGGTATGATGTCCTGTTCTTTGTCGTGACTTCCGGCGCCGCCGTCGTGCTGATGCGCAGCGTGCGCAAGGCCGCGGAAGCCGGCTGGGAATTCGGCGGCGCGCCGATGCCGGTGATCGTCGCGGGTCTGGTGATGTGGTTCGTGCTGATGGAGGCGCTGCGTCGCACCGGCGGCTGGA
Source organism: Bradyrhizobium sediminis (assembly GCF_018736085.1). NCBI lineage: Bacteria > Pseudomonadati > Pseudomonadota > Alphaproteobacteria > Hyphomicrobiales > Nitrobacteraceae > Bradyrhizobium > Bradyrhizobium sediminis. The sequence goes on from NZ_CP076134.1 coordinate 3,543,650, forward strand.
GCTTGCTGCTCAGCGTGCTTCCCTTCACCGTCTATCCGCTGTTTGCCGACGCCAAATGGCTTGGCCCGTTCCGCGGCACCCAGTCGAGCCTCGAACAGGCGACCTCGTATCACGTGCTGTCGGGCGAGAGCCTGCTCGGCATCCCGATCCAGGCGTTCGCCGACACCGTGATCGGCTTTCTGGTGTTCGGCACCGCGCTGATGATGACCGGCGCCGGCAAATTCTTCATCAACCTGGCATTCGCGCTGTGCGGCACGTTCCGTGGCGGCGCCGCCAAGGTCTGCATCTTCGCCAGCGGCCTGCTCGGCATGATGTCCGGCTCGATCATTTCCAACGTGCTGACCGCCGGCACAATGACCATTCCCGTCATGAAGAAGAGCGGCTTCCGCGCCTCCTATGCCGGCGCCATCGAGGCTTGCGCCTCGACCGGCGCCGTACTGGCGCCGCCGGTGATGGGCGCGACCGCCTTCGTGATAGCGCAGTTCCTCAACGTCAGTTACGCCGATGTCGCGATTGCGGCGATCATTCCGGCAGCGCTGTATTATATCGGCCTGTTCATGCAGGTGGATTCCTACGCCGCCCGGCACGGTCTTGCGGGTATTCCGCGATCCGAGCTGCCGCGGGTGTGGGATACCATCAAGGATGGCTGGTACTATATCTTCGTGATCGCGCTGCTGGTCGTCATGCTGCTGTACTTCAAGCGCGAGAGCCATGCGCCGTTCTACGCCACTGCGCTGCTGCTGGTCCTGAATCAGCTGTTTTCCAGGGAAAGCCGCTGGAGGTTTTCGACGATCAACAAGTTCCTCGAGGTCAATGGCCGCACCTTCGTCGAGTTGGTCGGCATTCTCGCCGGCTGCGGCCTTTTGATCGGCGCGTTCTCGATGACCGGCGTGGTCTCCAGCCTCGCCAACGACCTCCTGCGGATCGCCGGCGACAACGCCTTCCTGCTGCTCGTGATGTGCGCCTTCACCAGCCTCGTGCTCGGTCTCGGACTGACGACGACGGCCTGCTACATCTTCCTTGCCATCCTGGTGGCGCCCGCGCTGGAAAAACTCGGCCTCAACAAGATGGCCGTCCACATGTTCATCTTCTACTGGGGCATGCTGTCGTCGATCACCCCACCGGTGGCCATTGCCTCATTCGCCGCGGCCGGCATAGCCGGTTCGCCGGCGATGAAGACCGGATGGGAATCGATGTGGGTCGGCAGCATCATCTACTTCATTCCCTTCTTCTTCGTGCTGAACCCGGCGCTGGTGCTGCAAGGCAACAGCCCCTATTTCGAGGGCCTCGGCCTGATGGCGCTGGCCGCGTTCGGCACCTTGTTCATCTGCGGCGGCATTCAGGGCTATCAGGCGTTCGTCGGCGATCTCCGTCGCGCCGGCGCGATGGAATGGCCGATACGGGTGCTGCTGGTGATCGGCGGCTTCGTGATCGCCACGCCCGGCGGCGGCATCATGCCGATCTCGCAATTCCAGGTCACCAGTCTGGGGCTGGCCATCCTGGTCCCGACGGTCGTGATCGCGCGGCTCCTGATGCGGGGGCAGCCGCTTGTCGCGGGCCAGTTGCGCGTCCCTTGATTGCGCGGCAAGACTAGAGGCGATGAACCCGCGGCGAACTAGGCGTTGGCGGGTCGCTGCCATTCCATCACGACGAACCACGGCGCCCGCCGAAAATTGGCCTGGCGCGACGGCTCACCGGACACCGGTCCAGGCTCGGCGAAGAATGTCAGGTTGAGCCCGTTCGCAAGGAAGGCTGCCATATAGGCGGTCAGCGGCCGGTGCCAATTCTCGATGCGGATATCCGCCCACTCGAACCAGAATGGAAATTCGTCGAGATAGCGGTCAACCGGATAATGCAGGCGCCGTCCCTCGTCGTCCGTCACCCAGCCCTGCTCCGCGCCGGCCGAGGTAAAGCCGGAGAGGTTTGCGATCAGCAGTGTGCCGCCCGGCTTCAATACCCTGGACATTTCGCCGACGGCCGTCCTGAAATCGGCGATGTCGACCAGTGTCAGATAGCTGACCACGAGGTCGAAGCTTGCCGCATCGAATTCAAGCTGCTCGGCGCGGCCGGGCCGATAGTCGCCGGATGGATCGCGTCGTTTCGCCGTCTCCAGCAATTGCAGCGTCGGATCGATCCCCGTCGCGTTGACGCCGGCCGCCTTCAGCATTCGGCAAAAGCGGCCCTCACCGCAACCAACATCAAGCGCGCGCTCAAACCGACCCTTCCCGACGCGGCCGAGCATGACCGGATCGAGCACATGCTCGCGCGCCCAGTCGCCCCGCTCCCCCATGGAGTCGATCCAGGCTTGGGCTGAACGATCCCATCCATTGCCCATCGGAGCGCGGTCCTGATCAGCTCACCACTTCCGTCACCGGCTGCATGTCGATGCCAAAGGTTTCCAGGAACTTCGACGTCATGATGTAGAAACCGACCGAGAGCTGCAACTCGACCAATGCTGCCGGCGTCAGTTTTGACGCGATGGCATTGAAGGTCGCATCGGTCGGCTTCTTCAGCTTGACGATCTCGTCGGCGAAGGCCAGCGCGGCGCGCTGCACGTCGCTGAAACAGGTCGCGGCCTGCCAGCTCTCCAGCGCCTCGTTCTGCTCGTCGGTGACGCCGACATTCTTGCCGATGCGCTTGTGCGCGACGATCTCGTAGGGCGCCTCGCACAGGATTCCGGTGCGCGTGATCGCGAGTTCCCGCACCACCGGATCGAGTTCGCCCTTGTGCCGGATCGCGCCGCCGAGCCGGCAGTACTGTTCGAAATAGCTCGGCGAATGCGCCATCATCCGGAAGATATTGGCGTTGCGGTTCTTGCCGAGAATTTCCTTGGTGCGCTCGTTCGATTTCGATGTGTCGCAATAGTCGATGCGGGCCATGATTCACCTTGGGTTTTTCAGTTCTTGATTGCTTTTTCGGATCGCGGGTTCCATTCCACAGTATCGGGCGGCTGATCACGGAGCAACATAACCGAGTCAAATTGCCGCCGCATTGCTGTTCGATCTTGAGATCGACGTTCGCTGAGTGGGGACTCAATTCAAGCGAATGCTCGTCGCGGGGTGTTCCGAGTAAAAAATATCTGAGCCGTCGAGCCTTCGCGGGCAACGATGACTCATGCCCAAGTCTAGGGTGCCCAAGTCCAGGGAGATCGGCATGAAGGAAGCCAGCAAAAGGGCGGCCTCGGAAGCGTTCGCGCAAATGCTGGCGGTGACGGCCATGCTCGTCATCGCCAGCTTCATCTTTTACGGGTGGTGACGGATTCACCCTTTTGGGTGAAGGCAAGCAACTCACTTCGCCTTCTCGAAATACGGAACCAGGCGCCCGGCAAACGGCGCGAACCGCGCGGTGACCTTGTCGCCGATGGCGAGATCATTGTCGCCGTGGGCCATCATGCGAAAGCCCTCCGCGGTATCGACCAGCACGATGTTGTAAGGCACATGCGCGCGGGTCTCCGGCGTGGCGGCGCGACACACCAGCGAGGTTGCGTAGACCGTCCCCTCGCCGCTCGCGGCTTTCTCCGCCGGGTCCGGCGCGCCGCAGGCGCAGCAGAAGCTGCGGCGAAAGTATTGCAGATTCCCGCAGGCCGCACAGGCCTGATAGACGATCGCTTCGGCGCCCGTGGTCCAGTCGGCGAGTTTGTCGCTCATCGCACCCGCTCCAGGAACATGCTGACATGCGACGACAGCACGCCGCCGTCGCCGTGCAGCAGCGCCATCGAGGCATCGCGCACCTGGCGATTGCCGGCTCGCCCCGTCATCTGCAGGTGGGTTTCGACCAGATGCGCCATCGCGCCGCCGACGCCGCAATGGCCGTAGCTGAGCAGACCGCCATGGGTATTGAGCGGCACCGCGCCGTCTTGGCTGAAATGCCCGGAGCGCACCCGCGCCGCCGCCTCACCGCGCTTGGCCAGGCCGAGGTCCTCCAGCAGCATCGCCAGCGTGATCGTAAAACTGTCGTAGACCGCGGCGTAGCGCACATCCGATATCGCGACGCCGGCGGCCTGTTTTGCCTTTGCAATCGCAATCTCGGCGCCGAGTTCGCTCAAGGCGGGCGCTGCCGTGACATGCTGATGGGTATGCGCCTGCGCGCAGCCCCTCACCCGCACGCCGATCCCGCTGGTCGGTTCACGGCTGACCACGAAGGCCGCGCCGCCATCCGACACCGGGCAGCAATCCAGCAGTTTCAGCGGCATCGCCACCGGCTTCGAGGCCATCACGTCCGCGACCGTGATCGGATCATGAAATTGCGCGCCGGGATGGGTCAGCGCATGCTTGCGCATCAGCACCGCGAATTCGGCAAGGTCGCCCTCGGTCACGCCGTATTCGTGCATGTAGCGCGAGGCGACGAGGCCGTAATAGGCCGGGATGGTCGGCCCCAGCGGCACCTCGTATTCGGGATGCCCGACCTGCGCCAGCGCCAGAATCGACGCGTCGCGGCTCTGCCCGGTCAGCCGGTTCTCGCCCGACACGACCAGCACGTGCCTGACTACGCCGGCCTCGACCAGCTGATGCGCCAGCATCGTCATGGCGAGCCCGGTGGCGCCGCCAACTTGCACGGCGTGAGCGTAAGACGGCTTGATGCCGAAATGCTCTGCGAACACGGTTGCAAGCATGATGTGCGGGGCGACCGTGGAGTAGCCGCAGAGAATGCCGTCGATCTCGCTGCGCCGCAGCCCCGCATCGGTAATCGCCAGCTGCGCCGCCTTGCTCATGAGGTCGAGCGAGGATGAGCCCTCATGCCTGCCGTACGCGGTCAGTCCGACGCCGGTGATGAAGCTCATGGACTTACGACTTCGTGCTCTATCCTCGTCATTCCGGGATGCGCTACTTAGCGCAGACCCGGAATCTCGAGATTCTCCGATGTGCAATTGCACATCGTAGTTCGCATCTTCGATGCGCCCCGGAATGACGGTGGAAAATTCCGAGTCATCTCCATCATCTCAATACGACTTCATCTCAATACGATTTGGGCAGGCCCAGCACCTTCTCGGCGATGAAGCTGAGAATGAGCTGCGGGCTGATCGGGGCGATGCGCGGGATCAGGGATTCGCGCAAATAACGCTCGACATGGAATTCCTTGGCATAGCCGAAGCCGCCGTGGGTCATGACCGCCTGCTCGCAGGCGTGGAAGCCGGCTTCGGCGGCGAGGTATTTGGCGGCATTGGCCGCCGGGCCGCACGGCAGGCCCTGGTCGTATTGCCAGCCAGCCGACATCACCATCAGCCACGCCGCTTCCAGCTCCATCCAGTTCCTGGCGAGCGGATGCTGGATCCCCTGGTTCATGCCGATCGGGCGGTTGAACACGATCCGGCTCTTGCCGTAGGCGGCGGCGCGCGCCAGCGCCACCTTGCCCAGGCCCACCGCTTCGGCGGCGATCAGGATGCGCTCCGGATTCATGCCGTGCAGGATATATTCGAAGCCGCGGCCTTCCTCGCCGAGACGGTCCTCGACCGGGATCTCGAAATTCTCGAAGAACAGTTCGTTGGAGTCGACGGGCTTGCGGCCCATCTTCTCGATCTCGTGCACGGCGACGCGCTTCTTGTCGAAATCGGTGTAGAACAGGCTCAGACCGTGGGTCGGGTTCTTCACCTCTTCCAGCGGCGTGGTGCGAGCCAGCAACAATATCTTGTTGGCAACCTGCGCGGTGGAGATCCAGACCTTCTGGCCGTTGACGACGTACTTGTCGCCCTGCCGCACCGCGCGCGTCTTCAACTGCGTGGTGTTCAGCCCGGTATTCGGCTCGGTGACGGCGAAGCAGGATTTGTCACGGCCGTCGACGATCGGCGGCAGCATGCGCTGGCACTGCTCCTTGGCGCCGAACACCACCACCGGATTGAGCCCGAACACGTTCATATGCACGGCGGAGGCGCCGGACATGCCGGCGCCGGATTCCGAAATCGTCCGCATCATGATCGCAGCGTCGGTGATGCCGAGACCCGAGCCGCCATATTCCTCGGGGATGCAGATGCCGAGCCAGCCGGCATCGGCCAGCGCCTTGTGGAAGTCGGCGGGGTAGCCGCCCTCCTTGTCCTTCTTCAGCCAGTAGGCGTCGTCGAAGCGTGCGCATATCTTGCCGACGGCGTCGCGGATCGATTCCTGGTTGGCGGACAGTGCGAAATCCATGGTCTCAATCCTTCTTGGCGCCGGGCGTCGTTCTGGTGACGCCGTCGCGCACCAATGTAGCGATCTCGCCGGCGAAGAAGCCCGCCTCGCGAAGAATTTCCTCGCCGTGTTCGTTGAGACGCGGCGCCAGCCGCGCCGGCTCCGCCGCGGTGTCCGACCAGGTCGCCGACACCTTCATGTTGCGGATCCGGCCTTCGGTCGGATGATCGACGACGGGAAAGAAATTGGTCGCGACCAGATGCGGGTCCTGCAAAATGCTCTCGAGATTGTGCATCGGCATCACGGGCACATCGGCTTTGACCAGGAGCTCCGTCCATTCGGCGGTGGTTCGCGTCTCGAAAATCCGCGCCAGCTCGGCATAAACAGTGTCGATATTGGCGGCACGGCCGGCGAAGGTGGCGAATTTCGGATTCTGGCGCAGATCGTCGCGGCCGGTCGCGTCGAAGAAGGCGTTCCACTGCTTGTCGTTGTAGACGATCACGCAGATATAGCCGTCGGAAGTCTTGTACGGCCTCCGGTCGCGCGACAGGTGCCGCGCATAGCCGCCTCTGTCGAGCGGCGGCTCGTAGGTGAGCCCGCCCATGTGATCGCCCATGACGAAACCCGCCATGGTCTCGAACATCGGAATATCGACGCGCTGGCCGCGCCCGGTGCGGTCGCGATGCACCAGGCTGGCGCAGATCGCGCCGACGGCGGTCAAGCCCACAATGCGGTCGACCAGAGCATTCGGAACATAACGCGGCGTGTCGTCGCCGCCGACCGCCATCAGATGCGCCAGCGCCGAGCCGCCCTGGATCAGGTCGTCATAAGCGGGCTTGGCGGCATAGGGACCGTCCTGGCCGAAGCCGAACACGCCGGCATAGATCAGCCGCGGGTTGAGTTCTGAGACCACGTCGTAGCCGAGTTGCAGTCGCGCCATCGCCTGCGGGCGGACGTTGTAGACCAGCACGTCGGCGGTCTTGATCAGCCGCAGCACCGCGTCGCGTCCCGCCGGCTGCTTGAGGTCGAGGCAGAGGCTGCGCTTGCTGCGATTGGTGTTGAGGAACACCGGCCCCATGCCGGGATGCCGGGTCGGCCCGATCTGCCGCGTCACGTCGCCCTCGAGCGCCTCGATCTTGATGACGTCGGCGCCGTAGTCGCCGAGCATCTGGGTGGCATAGGGCCCCATCAGCACGGTCGTCATGTCGATGACCTTGATGCCCTCGAGCGGTCCCATGGCGTTATTTGCTCCCGATGCGGCGGTTTTCGCCGCGGTTTTTGTTGCTCGGGCCTAGTAACGGCAGCGCGCAGGCAAGATCAAGGGCGTGGCGGGTATGGGCGTATGCGTGGAGGCACCCATCTACGTCGTCCCGGCCAAGCGAAGCGCGAGCCGGGACCCATACTCCGTGAAGTCGCTAATTTGCGCTGGGGTTAGTTGCCTCACACCAACTAAAGCCGGTGGTTGATGGGTCCCCGCGTCCGCGGGGACGACGACAACCTACTTCTTCATCATCGCCCGCAGCTCGGTCTTCAGCACCTTGCCGTAATTGTTCTTCGGCAGGGCATCGAGATAGACGTAGCGCTTCGGCCGCTTGAAGCGCGCGATCGAGGCAAGGCAATGAGCGTCGAGCTTGGCGTCGTCGGGCCTGGCGCCGTCTTCCAGCACCACGCAGGCGACGACGATTTCGCCCCAGTCGGGATCGGGCACGCCGATCGCCGAGACCTCGCGCACATCGGGATGTGTCAGCAGCGCCTCCTCGACCTCGCGCGGATAGATGTTGGTGCCGCCGGAGATGATCACGTCCTTGGAGCGATCCGACAGCGTCAGGAAGCCGCCTTCGTCCAGCCGTCCGACGTCGCCGGTGCGCAGCCAGCCGTCCTTCAGCGTCTCCGCATTGGCTTTCGGGTTGTTCCAGTAACCGAGCATCACCGCGGTGCCCTTGGCCTCGACCTCGCCGGTTTCGCCCGATGGCAGCGGCTGGCCGTCGGCGCCGGTGATGCGGACCTGCATCACGCTCTGCGCGTGCCCGACGGAAGCGAGGCGCTCGAGATAGCGCGGATGGTCGGTACGCTCGTGCCATTCGCGGCTGAGCGCGGTGATCGTCATCGGCGACTCGCCCTGGCCGTAAATCTGCACGAAGCGCTGACCCATGGTGGCGATGGCGTCGCGGATATCGGCGAGATACATCGGCCCGCCGCCATAGATGATGGTTCGGATGCCCTCGCCGTTCTCGCCGCGGCGCTTGGCGGCATCGACCAGCCGCCGCACCATGGTGGGGGCGGCGAACATCACGACGTTGTCGAGCTGCCGGCCGAGATTGAGCACTTCATCCGGATCGAAGCCTTTCGATTCCGGGACGACATGCCGGCCGCCGATGCGAACATGGGGGAAATGATACATCCCCGCGCCGTGCGAAATCGGCGCGGCGTAGAGCGAGGCGTCATCAGGGGTCGCATGATCGACATCGGCGAGATAGCACAGCGACATCGCCACCAGATTGCCATGGCTGATCATCACGCCCTTGGGCCGGCCGGTCGTGCCCGAGGTATAGAACAGCCAGGCGAGATCGTTGACCTCGCGCGGAACCGGCGCCGGCGTCCCCTCGCCATCACGCAGTTTGCGGTAGGCCTCGCTGTCCATCGACAGCGTCATCATTGCGGCGGGCAGATCGCTCCCGGCTTCGGCCAAAGCCTCGATCGTATCGTCGGAGACGAAGGTCAGCTTGGCGCCGCCATCGCTGCAGATCCATGCCGCCTCGCGGCCGTGCAGCTTGGCGTTGATCGGGATCGCGACCGCGCCGATCCAGAAGATGCCATACAAGCACTCCAGATATTGCGTGCAGTTGGTCGCGAACAGGCCGACGCGATCGCCGGGCGCGATGCCGTAATCGCGCGACAGCGCAGCGCCGACGGCCGCCGCACGCCGCGCGAAGGTGGCATAGTCCGCATCGAGATCGAAGCCGGTCAACAGCGCCGGCGAATGCGGGCGGAGACGCGCGGTCGCCGCCAGCCATTCGGCAATGTTCATCGCTTAGGCCTACTTCGCGGGCTCCAGCAGCGAGACGTAGTTCGCGACTGCGGCGCCGCCCATGTTGAAGATGCCCGCGAGCTTTGCATTCTTGATCTGCATGCCCTCGGGCGCCTGGCCAACGAGCTGCATCGCGGTCATCACATGCATGGAAACGCCGGTGGCGCCGATCGGATGGCCCTTGGCCTTCAACCCGCCGGACGGATTGACCGGCAGCTTGCCGTCCTTCTGGGTCCAGCCTTCCTTGATGGCGCGGGCGCCCTGCCCGCGCGGCGTCAGGCCCATCGCCTCATACTCGATCAGCTCGGCGACGGTGAAGCAGTCGTGGGTTTCGACAAAGGACAGATCGGACAGCTGCACGCCGGCCGATTGCAGCGCGCGCTGCCAGGCCACGGTGCAGCCTTCGAACTGCAGAATGTCGCGCTTGGACATCGGCAGGAAATCCTGGGCATGCGCGGTAGCGCGGATGTTGACCGCCTTGCCCATGGTCTTGGCGGTCTCCGCGTCCGTCAGCACCAGCGCGGCCGCGCCGTCCGACACCAGCGAGCAGTCGGTGCGCTTCAAGGGGCCCGCGACGAACGGGTTCTTCTCGCTCTCGGAGCGGCAGAATTCGTAGCCGAAATCCTTGCGCATCTGCGCATAGGGATTGGCGACGCCGTTCTTGTGGTTTTTGGCGGCGATCATCGCCAGCGCATCGGACTGGTCGCCATATTTCTGGAAATAGGCCTGCGCGATCTTGCCGAACACGCCGGCGAAGCCGCCGGGGGTATCGCCGTCTTCGGGCAGATAGGAGGCGCGCAACAGGTTACGGCCGATTTCGGTCGGCGGCGTCCGCGTCATCTGCTCGACGCCGACCACCAGCACGATCTTGGCCGCGCCCGCGGCGATCGCCCGGATGCCCTGATGCACCGCAGCCGAACCGGTGGCGCAGGCGTTCTCGACGCGCGTCGCCGGCTTGAACCGCAAGGCGGGGTCGGCCTGCAGCACCAGGGATGCGGTAAAGTCCTGCGGCGAGAAGCCGGCGTTGAAATGGCCGAGCACGATTTCGTCGACGTCGGCGGCCGTAATCCCGGCATCCGCCATCGCCTCGGTCGCGACCTTCACCACGAGGCTTTCGACGGTCTCGGTATCGAATTTGCCGAACGGCGTGTGCGCCCATCCGACGATGCTGGCTGTCATGGTCGTTCTCCCTGAATTGCTCGGGAGGCGTTGTAGCCTATCGGCAGGAAGACTTCACGCCGGTTTCAATAATTTCATCGCCCGATTGCACATGGCGGTTATGCCGGCCCAGTTGCCGGACCTGACATCTGCAGCCGGACATAGCCAGGAACCGCCCACCGCGACCACATTGGGCTCGGCCAGCCAGGCCGCGGCGTTGGCCTCGCCGATGCCGCCGGTCGGGCAAAACCTCACCTCCGGAAAAGGCCCGGCCAGGGCGCGAAGCGCCTTGATGCCGCCCGACTGTTCGGCCGGGAAGAATTTTACGAGATTGAAGCCATGGGCCAGCGCCAGCATCAGTTCGGAGGCGGTGGCGATCCCCGGCGCCAGCGGCAAGGTGCTCACCGAAGCAGCCTTCAGGAGATCCGGCGTGACGCCGGGGCTGATGCCGAAGCTGGCGCCGAGCGATTCGGCGCGCGAAAGGTCATCGGCGTTGAGGATGGTGCCGATCCCGACCACGGCCTCCGGCACGTTGGCCATGATCGCCTTGGCGGCTTCGATCGCCACCGGCGTGCGCAAGGTGACTTCCAGTACCCGCACGCCGCCCGCGACCAGCGCCTTGGCGAGCGGCACCGCGTCCCCGAGCCGCTCGATGGTCAGGACGGGGATCACCACGGCCGACTTCAACAGAGCGGCGAATTTTTCCCGACGAACGCTCATGCAGATCCCTTGTGTGCTCGTGTCGAACTCATCGTCGCCGGCATCGCCGAACCTGGAATGATCGCGCCGGGATGACAGACGACGATACCGGCCAGAAGGTGCCCGGCGCGTGCGGCTTCGATCGGATCAGCTCCTCGCAGCCGCGCCGCGAGATAAGCCGCCGCAAAACTGTCTCCCGCCGCCGTGGTGTCGACGACCGGCGCGGCGACGGGTTCGGCCGTCACCTCATGCGACGCGCCCTCGAAACGCACGATGCTTGCGGGTTTGGACAACTTCAATACCACCTCGGGACTTAAGATGCGCGCCATCAGGCCCTCATTGCTTTCGCCTGCAAATAGCGGCAGCAAATCCTCGGTCGAGGCCAGCGCAATATCGGCAACCGCAAAGGCGTCGCGATAGACGGCGCGCGCGATCTCCAGATCCGGCCAGCCGCGCACGCGAAAATTGGTATCGAACGCCACGCGCGTGCCGCGCTCGCGTGCGGCTCGAAGCGCCGCGAACAACCGCCCTCGCCCGTCCGCGCTGTAAAGTGACAGCGTGATCGCCGAGAGATAGACGAGATCATAGCTTGCGAGCGAATTCAGGATGTCGCCGGTCTCGGGCAAGTCCAGCAGGCGGCGCGCCGCCGCGTTTTCGCGCCAGTGGAAGAACCGGCGTTCGCCCAATTCGTCGGTTTCGATCAGATAAATTCCCGGCAGCTTGCCGGGCAACCGCATCACCCGCTTCGTTCCAACGCCCTCCGCGGCCCAGCCCGCGATCATCTCGTCGCTGAGGGAATCGTCACCGAGCGCGGTGATGTAATCGACGTCGACGCCGAGGCGGGCGAGATAGACTGAGGTGTTCAGGGTATCGCCGCCATAGCCGCGCGAATACAGGCCGTACTGGGCCTGCTTCAGCTCGATCATGCACTCGCCGATGCTGGCCACCCCCGTCATGACCGCATCCTCAGATTCAGGCCACGAACTTGCCGCCGAGTTCGTCCTCGATGTGAATTTTGATGATGTCGTCGAAGGTCTTTTCGGCGGTCGTGAAGCCGAGCTCGCGGGCGCGCTTGGCCTCGAAATTGCGCGGCCAGCCGTCGACGATACCCATGATGAACGGGTCGGGTTCGCGCTTGATCCGGGCAGCGACCTTGTCGCCCGCCACCCGCTTCAGCGCCGCGATCTGTTCGCCGACGGTGGCCGTAAGGCCGGGCATGGTGAGGTTGCGGCGCGCACCGGCCGCCGCGCTATCCATGGTCGCCGCGTGAATCAAAAAGCCCACGGCCGAGCGCGGCGAAGCGTGCCAGTGACGGACCTCCTCCGACACCGGCAACACCGCTTCCTTGCCGGCCAGCGGTTCGCGCAGGATGTTGGAGAAGAAACCGGAAGCCGCCTTGTTGGGCAGGCCGGGACGGATGCAGATGGTCGGCAGCCGGATGCCGATGCCGTCCATGAAGCCGCGGCGCGAATAATCCGCCAGCAAGAGCTCGTCGATCGCCTTCTGGGTGCCGTAGCTCAACAGCGGCGTATGGAAGAACTCGTCGCCGATCGCATCGGGGAACGGCGCGCCGAACACCGCGATCGACGAGGTGAAGACGACGCGCGGCTTGTAGCCGCCGCCGACCAGCCTGATGGCGTCGAACAGCATCCGGGTGCCGTCGAGGTTGATGCGATAGCCCTTGTCGAAATCGAGCTCGGCCTCGCCGGAGACGATCGCCGCGAGATGGAAGATCACGTCGGGGCGATGCGCCACCAGCGGCGCGGCGGTGCCGGGATCGGCGAAGTCGCTGGTGACGACGGTGATGGGGATTGCCGCGTCAGCGGGCTTGGTCGGAGCCACGACATCGTGCAGCGTCATCCGCGAGATTTCGCGGTTGCCGAGCCGGCCGTCGCGCAACAGCCGCTCGGTCAGCTTGCGGCCGACCATGCCGGCGGCGCCCAGAACCAGAATGTGCAAAGCCCAACTCCTTTTTCTTGAAAACTTATCTGATGCGGGCCTGCAGGCTCACTCTTTGACGGCTCCGGTCATCGCCGACACGTAGTGCTCGACGAAGAACGCGTAGAGGATGACCAGCGGCAGCGACCCCACCAGCGCGCCCGCCATCAGCGATCCCCAGCGATAGACGTCGCCATCGACGAACTCGTTGACGATGGCGACCGGCACCGTCTTGTTCTGAACCGAGGTGAGGAAAGTCAGCGCGTAAATGAACTCGTTCCAGCACAGCGTGAAGCAGAAGATGAACGCCGAAATCAGCCCCGGAATCGCCAGCGGCAGCACGATCTTGGTCAGTATCTGCCAGCGGCTGGCGCCATCGATCAGCGCGCATTCCTCCAGCTCGAACGGGATGGTCTTGAAATAGCCCATCAATAGCCAGGTCGAGAACGGAATCAGGATGGTGGGATAGGTCAGGATCAGCGCGAACGGCGTGTCGAACAGGCCGTACTGATACACAACGGTCGCGAGCGGAATGAACAGGATCGACGGCGGCACCAGATAGGACAGGAAGATCAGCCCGCCGACCCATTGCGCGCCGCGATAGCGCAACCGCACGATGGCATAGGCCGCGAGCACGGAGGCCAGGATCGACAGGATCGTCGAGCAGATCGCCACATACATCGTGTTCCATAGCCACAGCGGGTAGTAGCTCTCGAACAGCAGCTTGTAGATGTGCTTGAACGTCGGATTCCAGGTCCAGAACGGATTGAAGGTGTTTAGATCGAGCAACTGGTCGTCGGGTTTGATGGCAGTAAGCGCCATCCAGTAAAACGGGAACAGCAGGACGATCACGATGAGCGACAACGGCAGATAAAGCGTAACCATCCGGCGCGGCAGCGACTCCAGATAGCTCATGCCCTCGCTGTGATCGTCTCTCGCGACCGTCGGCGAGGTAGCGGTGAGTACAGCCTTGACGTCGACCGGCAGGGTGGGAATCTCAGTCATTGCTCTCTCCCTGCTGCCACTTACGCCGCTGCAGTCCGAACCATGAGATCATGATCGCCGCGAGCAGGAACGGAATCATCGCATTCGATATCGCAGCGCCCTCGCCGAGCACGCCGCCGATGATCGCACGCTGATAGGACAGCGTCGCCATCAGATGGGTCGCGTTGACCGGCCCACCGCGCGTCATCGCCCAGATCAGCTGGAAGTCGGTGAAGGTAAACAGAACCGAGAACGTCATGACGACCGCGATGATCGGCGTCAGCAGCGGATAGGTGATGAACCGGAATCGCTGCCAGCTGGTCGCACCATCGAGCGTCGCGGCTTCGTAGAGCGATGGCGACACCGTCTGCAGGCCCGCCAGCAGCGTGATCGCAACGAAGGGGACGCCGCGCCAGATGTTGGCGAAAATCACGCATGCCCGCGCCCAGGCAACATCGCCGAGGAAATTGATGTTGTCGGTGATCAATCCCATCTGCTTCAGCGACCAGGAAATGATCGAGAATTGCGAATCGAAGATCCACCAGAAAGCCAGCGCCGACAACACGGTGGGTACGATGAAGGGGATCAGCACCAAAGCGCGGAGCATCGCCTTGAACGGCATGTTCTCATTCAACAGCAGCGCCAGATAGAGACCGATCGCAAATTTTATGGCGCTGGCGACCGTCGTGTAGAGCAGCGTGTTGAACACCGACAACCAGAAGATCGAATCGCCCCACAGCCATTCGTAGTTTTCCATGCCGATGAACACGCCGGGCCGCCCGATGCGCGCATCCGTAAACGAAATCCAGACCCCCAAACCCAGCGGATAAGCCAGGAACAGGATCAGGAATGCCATCGCCGGCAGCATGAACCAGAAGCCGAGCCAGTTGCGATTGGCCCTGATCTGGTCCCACGTGGTGGCCTCACGAATCGGCCGCCTGCCGGTCCTGGGTTCGAGTGCGATGTCAGCCATTGCCGAAATCCCTTGGTATTAGCGATGCCGTCTTCACCGATGCGGGCGGTCGAATTTCGCGCAACGTCGTTGATCGGCGGGCTGCAGGCTGCCTGCAGCCCGCCGATTTTGTTCAACGATAAATGCGCTTCAACTGCCGTTCGGCAATTGCGATCGCGCCCTTGGCGGTCTCGCGGCCGGTGCAGTAGTTGGCGAACATGTCGACCACCAGGAAGTCGGCGATCGCGGTTGCCGCCTTCTCGCCGGGCGTACCGATGCCGGAAGCGGGAAGCGAGCGCTTGCTGGCCTGGCTGAATACCTGGTTCTTCGGGTCGGCGGTCCAGACCGGCGAGTTGTCGTAGGCGTTGAGCGTGTGGGTCAGATAGCCGCGCGCGCCGGACAGCCACTTGTCGTAGCTTTCCTTCTCCAGCATGAAGGCGACGAAGGCTTTCGCCGCGTTCGGATACTTGGTGAAGTTGAACGCCAGGATCGGAACCGTGAGTTGCAGTTCGGTCGGCTTGCCGATCGGCCCGACCGGATACAGCGCGTGATAGGTATCCTCAGTAAGTTCCTTCTTGGTCGGATCGTCCTTCGCCGCAACGTAGATCGAGATGCCGTTGGCGGTGCAATAGAGCTCACCCGACAGGAATGCCTTGTTGTTGGAACCGTCGTTCCACGACGCGGTGCCGGGAATGAAAGTGTCGGACAGCGCCTTGGTGTATTCCAGCGCCTTCACGGTCTCCGGCGAATTGATGATGACCTTGTCGTTCTTGTCGACCGTGTAGGCGCCGTGGCCCCACAGCATCCAGTGCAGCCAGCCGTTGGCATCGCCCGAGGCGTGACCGAGCGCCATGCCGGCCGGCGTGTTGTTCTTCTTGAGCGCCTTGCACAATTCGAGGAAGCCCGGGAAGTCCTTCGGGAATTCCTTGAAGCCGGCCTTTTCCATGGCCGATTTGCGGTAGGTCATGTAGCCGCCGATGGTGGCGACGGGAATGCCGAGCCAGTCGTTGCCCTGCTTGCAGGTAACGGCGGCCGCATCGGTCCATCCGCCATACTTCTTGCCGAGATAGTCGGCGACGTCGTTCATCTTCAGCACTTTGGTCGGAAATAACTGCGGCAGCGTGTGCAGGCCCCAGGCGAGATCCAGACCCTGCCCGGTGTTGGCGGCAACGGAAGCCTTCGGCTGCACGTCCTCGAAGGACTCGCTGAAGACGTTCATCTCGGTGCCGGTGGCGGCCTTGAAGGCTGCGACCATGGCGTTGAAGGCGTCGTCCTCGGCCGGCACGAAGCGCTTCCAGCGCATCACGGTGAGCTTGGCGCCCTTCTCCGGCTTCCATGGCGACGCCTGCGCCCAGGCCTTGGCAAAATCAAGAAGAGCCGGCCCGGTCAGTGCGCCGGCCGCGGCAAGCGCGGTGCCGCCCTGAAGTAAAGTGCGGCGGGTAAATTCTTGCATAGTCGATCCTCCCTTTTGAGTTTGATTATGTTTTTTAGGCGTTCAGTCGCTTCCCGGTAGTCTCGTCGAACAGATGCACGAGCGTTGGATCCGGCTTCAACCGGATCTTGTCGCCCGGATTGAATTGATGCCGCTCGCGGAACACGGCGACGACCTGTTCGCCGCCGAGTTTGGCGAAGACCTGGGTTTCCGAGCCGGTCGGCTCGACCACCACGATCTCGGCCTCCGCACCATCGTCCGCGATGGTGAAGTGCTCAGGCCGGATGCCGTATACCGCGGGCCGGCCTTCGGAATTGGCGGGCGCCGAGGCGAGCGGAAGCTTGACCCCGTTTGGCCCCTCGAACCCGGCGGTGCCGTTCGACTTCACTTTGCCTTTGAGGAAATTCATCGCCGGCGAGCCGATGAAGCCCGCGACGAACTGGTTGTCCGGCTTGTCATAGAGCTCAAGCGGTGTGCCCATCTGCTCCACGATGCCGTCGTGCATCACCACGATCTTGTCGGCCATGGTCATGGCCTCGATCTGGTCGTGGGTGACGTAGACCGTCGTGGTCTTCAGCCGCTGATGCAGTTCCTTGATTTCGGTGCGCATCGCGACGCGCAGCTTGGCGTCGAGGTTGGACAAGGGCTCGTCGAACAAGAAGACCTGGGGGTCGCGCACGATGGCGCGGCCCATCGCCACGCGCTGGCGCTGCCCGCCGGACAATTGCCGCGGAAAGCGATCGAGCAGCGGCGTCAGGTCAAGGATTTCCGCGGCGCGCTTGACGCCGGTGGAAATTTCGTTCGCATTCGCACCGCGCAGCTTCAGCGAGAAGCCCATATTGTCGGCGACCGTCATATGCGGATAGAGCGCATAGTTCTGGAACACCATCGCAATGTCCCGCTCCTTGGGTTGGACATTGTTGACGACCTTGTCGCCGATCGAAATCGTACCGGAGGTGATGTTTTCGAGGCCCGCGAGCATCCGCAGCAAGGTCGACTTGCCGCAACCGGAGGGGCCGACCAGAACCACGAAGGCGCCGTCCTCGATCGGGATCGTCACACCGTGCAGGACCTCAAAGCCGCCAAATGACTTCCGCACGTCGCGAATCTGCACCGACGACATGTAATTCCCTCCATGTTTCCCGGCATCGTACGGCGCGAGCCGTCGCTGCTCTGTTCTCAACTTCGACGCGGAAGTCGAACCTGATTGGGCATTGTCTGCAATTCAAATATCATTAGCAATCCGGTGGTAGCGCTGTCAATCTTTGTTCAATTGCCGGAATTGTTGTGATATGAGCGCATCATGGAACGCAAACGGGCGAAGTCTGGCGAAATCCGGCTCACAGAAGTTGCCAAGCTTGCGGGGGTGAGCCCGATCACAGCATCGCGGTTTTTCAGGAACCCGGAAGCGCTGTCGGTCAGCAAGCGGGAACGGGTGGCGAGCGCGGCGAAGGAACTGGGATACGTGCCGAACCTCGCGGCGCGTGCGCTTGCTTCGCAGCGCACCGAAGTCATCGGTGTCCTGATCCCGTCCCTCACCAACAACGTGTTCTCCGACGTGCTGCGCGGCATCTACGACGCCTCGGAGGGCAGCCGCTACAGCATCCAGCTTGCCAATACCCGCTACAGTATCCTGCAGGAGGAAAAGCTGCTGCGGCTGTTCCAGGCGCAGAAGCCGGCCGGATTGATCGTGACCGGCATTGACCAGACCCCGGAGTCCCGCTCGGTCATGGAAGCCATGAACTGCCCGATCGCGCAGATCATGGAAATCGGACCGGACCCGGTCGACATGATGGTTGGATTTTCGCACTATGATGCAGCCTTTGCAGCGGTTGCCCACCTTATTTCGCAAGGCTTTCGGCGCATCGGGTTTCTCGGCGCGCAAATGGATCCGCGTATGCAACGCCGGCTGCAAGGCTATCGCGATGCCATGAAGGCGGCCTCGCTGTTCGACCCGCGCAACATCGTTACCACTCCCGTACCAACCACCGTCACGCTGGGCGGCACGCTGATCGCCGACCTGCTCTTGAGGACGCCCGACATCGAAGGGATTGTCTGCGTCAATGACGACATCGCGCTCGGCGCGCTGTTCGAATGCCAGCGCCGGCATATATCCGTCCCCGAAGACATGGCGATCGTCGGCTTCAACGACCTGGAGTTCATGGCCTCGGCCGTCCCCTCGCTCACCAGCGTCAGAACCAATCGCTACGAGATGGGCCGGCGCGCCGTCACCATGGTGACGGCCGCGATCGACGGTAATCGCCCACCGGAGCCGGTCGTCGACCTCGGCTTCGAACTCATGGTCCGCGAAAGCTCGTCGGCACGGGGCGTTTGAGGGCCGAATAGCACCGTCCTCGATCAAATCAACGTGGCAGTAAGAAAATGGTAGCGCTATCTTTTCAGCGCCGTTAGAGTTGAATCTTCGAAACATCGGTCCGGGAAATGGCCGGCTTTGCAAAAGATGCATCTCGACGCGTGGTGCGAGCCGCTGCCGCGCGTTAGGCTGCATAACAAGAATGCTACTCGCGGAGGAAACAACAATGAACAAGCCGCTCACCGGCGTCGCCAGGCGCAAGCTCCGCTCCAGCGAGTGGTTCAACAACCCGCACAATCCCGGCATGACCGCGCTCTACCTCGAGCGCTATCTCAATTACGGCCTGACCCGGCACGAGCTGCAATCCGGCAAGCCGATCATCGGCATCGCGCAGACCGGCAACGACCTTTCGCCGTGCAACCGCCATCACCTCGAACTGGCGCATCGGGTCCGCGAAGGCATCCGCGCCGCCGGCGGCATCGCCATGGAATTCCCGATGCATCCGATCCAGGAGACCGGCAAGCGCCCGACCGCGGCGCTCGACCGCAACCTCGCTTATCTCGGCCTGGTGGAAGTGCTGTTCGGCTATCCCCTCGACGGCGTGGTGCTGACCACCGGCTGCGACAAGACCACCCCCGCCTGCCTGATGGCGGCGGCAACTGTGAATATCCCGGCGATCGTGCTGTCGGGCGGGCCGATGCTCAACGGCTGGCATAAAGGCCAGCGCACCGGTTCCGGCACCGTGGTCTGGAAAGCGCGCGAGGAGCTTGCCGCGGGGGATATCGACTACGAGGAATTCATGAACATCGTGGCCTCCTCGGCGCCGTCGGTCGGCCACTGCAACACCATGGGCACCGCCTCCACCATGAATTCGCTGGCGGAAGCGCTCGGCATGTCGCTGCCGGGCTGCGCCGCGATCCCCGCCCCCTACCGCGAGCGCGGCCAGATCGCCTACGAGACCGGCATGCGCATCGTCGGGATGGTATGGGAGGATCTGAAGCCGTCCGACATCCTGACCCGCAAGGCGTTCGAGAACTGCATCGTCGTCAATTCGGCGATCGGCGGCTCGACCAACGCGCCGATCCACATCAACGCGCTGGCCCGCCATATCGGCGTCGAGCTTTCGATCGACGACTGGCAGAAACACGGCCACGACGTTCCGCTGCTCGTAAACATGCAGCCGGCCGGCTTCTATCTCGGCGAGGAATATCACCGCGCCGGCGGCGTGCCCTCGGTGGTGCGCGAATTGATGGCGCACAAGCGCATCCATGAAGACGCCATGACCGTCAACGGCCACACCATGGGCGACAATTGCCGCGAGGCGCCGAAGCCCGATGGCGACGTGATCTGGGCTTACGACAAGCCGCTGGTGAAGGACGCCGGCTTCCTGGTGCTGCGCGGCAATCTGTTCGATTCCGCGATCATGAAGACCAGCGTGATATCCAAGGAATTTCGCGACCGCTATCTGGTCAACCCGAAGGACCCGAATGCCTTCGAGGGCCGCGCCATCGTGTTCGAGGGCCCGGAGGACTATCACCACCGCATCGACGACGCTTCGCTCAATATCGACGAGCACTGCATCCTGTTCGTGCGCGGCACCGGTCCGATCGGCTATCCCGGCGGCGCCGAGGTCGTGAACATGCAGCCGCCCGCGGCGCTGATCAAGCGCGGCATCCTGTCCCTGCCCTGCATCGGCGACGGCCGCCAGTCCGGCACCTCCGGCTCGCCCTCGATCCTCAACGCCACGCCCGAAGCCGCCGCCAATGGCGGGCTCGCGATCCTCAGGACCGGCGACAAGGTCCGCATCGATCTGAACAAGGGCAGCGCCAACATCCTGATTTCGGATGAAGAGGTGAAGCAGCGGCATGCCAAGCTCAAGGCCGACGGCGGGTTCAAATATCCGGCCAACCAGACGCCGTGGCAGGAAATCTACCGCTCGACCGTCGGCCAGCAGTCGACCGGCGCCTGCATGGAGCTGGCGACGCGCTACCACGACATCGCCGGCAAGGTCGGAGTGGCGCGGGATAATCATTAGTAACCGCCGTCATTGCGAGGAGCGAAGCGACGAAGCAATCCACGCCTTCTTGCTACGGCAGCCATGGATTGCTTCGCTGCGCTCGCAATGACGGATAGCAACTCAGGCTGAATTCCAGGGAGATTTGAATGTCAGACCGCCTCAAGGGCAAGCGTGCCTTCGTGACCGCCGCCGCGGCCGGCATCGGCCGCGCCAGCGCAATCGCCTTCGCGCGCGAAGGCGCCACGGTGTTCGCTACCGACATCGACGAAAGGGGCCTCGCCGCGCTCAAGGCTGACGGCATTGCGGAGGTCGCAAGACTCGACGCGCGCGACACCGCCGCCGTTACCGCGATGGCAAAACGCGCAGGCCAGGTCGACATCCTGCTCAACGCCGCCGGCTTCGTCCATCACGGCACCGTGCTCGACTGCTCCGACGAGGACTGGGATTTTTCCTTCGACCTCAACGTCAAGTCGATGCACCGCACCATCCGGGCGTTGCTGCCGGGCATGCTGGAACGCGGCCGCGGCTCGATCGTCAACATCTCCTCGGCCGCCGGCGTGTTCAAGGCCGCGCCCAACCGCTACGTCTATGGCGCAACCAAGGCTGCGGTTGCGGCCTTGACCCGTGCGGTCGCGGTCGACTTCATCACCAAGGGCATCCGCTGCAATTGCATTTGCCCCGGCACCATCGAGACACCGTCGATGTTGAACCGCGCCGCCGCCGCAGGTCCGCAAGGCCGCGAAATGTTCATCAGCCGGCAGCCGATGGGCCGGCTCGGCACCGCGGAGGAAATCGCATCGCTCGCCGTCTATCTCGCCAGCGACGAAAGCGCGTTCACCACCGGCGTCGCCCACATCATCGACGGCGGCTGGACGCTATAGAAAACGACAACGTCATTCCGGGGCGCGTCGAAGACGCGAACCCGGAATCTCGAGATTCCGGGTCTGGTCCTTCGGACCATCCCGGAATGACGGGAGGCGGACTAATCCAATCCATACCGGGTCTAGCTAAAGGGAATCCGTCCATGAACAAGATCGATCTCAACGGCCGCTGTGCCGTCGTCACCGGCGGCGCACAGGGTTTCGGACGCGCGATCACAGAGCGCTTCGTCGCCTCCGGCGCCAAAGTGGCAATCTGGGATCATGACCAGCCGTTCGCCGAGAATACCGCGAAGGAGATCGGCCCGGCCGTCACCGCGTTCAAGGTCGACGTGTCCGATCTCGCTGCGGTCGAGAAGGCGCGCGACGCCACGCTGGCCGCATTCGGCAAGATCGACATTCTCGTCAACAATGCCGGGATCGCCGGCATCAACAAGACGGTGTGGGAAACCGACCTCGAGGAATGGCGCAAGGTGCTGCGCATCAATCTCGACGGGCCCTTCATCTGCTGCAAGGCGATCGCACCCGCCATGATCAAGCAAGGCTACGGCCGCATCGTCAACATCGCTTCCATCGCCGGCAAGGAAGGCAACCCCAACGCCGCGCATTACTCGGCCTCGAAGGCCGGTCTGATCGCACTGACAAAGTCGCTCGGCAAGGAACTCGCGGCGCACGACATCCTCGTCAACGCGGTGACGCCTGCCGCCGCCAGGACCGCGATCTTCGACCAGATGACGCAGCAGCACATCGACTTCATGCTGTCGAAGATTCCGAAGGGACGTTTTGTTCTCGTGGAGGAACTCGCGGCGATGGTGGCGTGGCTGGCATCGGAGGATTGCGCCTTCTCCACCGGCGCGGTGTTCGACATTTCCGGCGGCCGCGCGACGTATTAGTCTCACCACCGTCATTGCGAGCCAACGGGTCGCGCGAACGCGCGCCCGATGACAGGCTCCGCGAAGCAATCCATCGGGCAACACACGAAGCCGGATTGCTTCGTCGCTTCGCTCCTCGCAATGACGGTAAGCAGCGGAGCCAACATGACACACCAAGGCGGATGTCTGTGCGGTGCGGTCAGGTTCAGGGCCGAGGGCGAGCCGCTCAACGTCCGCGTCTGCCATTGCCGCAATTGCCAGAAGGCAATGGGCTCGCCATTCTTTGCCCGCGCGCTGTTTCCGCTAGCCGCGCTGTCGGTCAAAGGCGAAACCGCGCGCTACGCCTCGTCGGAAGCGATCGATCGGGTGTTCTGCAGGGTGTGCGGCACGCGGCTGTTTTCCTGGCGCAGCAACGGCACCGGTGCCGGCGTGGCGCTGGCGGCCTTCGACGACCGCAACGCCTTTGCGCCGACCGAACACATCTGGGTGTCCGAAAAAATGGACTGGGTGAAGCTCGACGACGGGTTGCCGCAGTATAAGGGGACGGTTCTCCCGTAGCTCGCCGTGGCAAGACCACCTCACACGGAATTCGTGATAGCCTGATTTCACGAAGCAACACGAGTCGAGGCAAACTGGATTGAACATCTCCCTTTACGACATCTCGGTCTGGGTGCTGCCGCTCCTCATCGCCATCACCTTTCACGAGGCCGCCCATGGCTTTGTCGCGCACCGTCTCGGCGACGACACCGCCTTTCGGCTCGGCCGGGTCAGCTTCAATCCGCTGAAACACATCGATCCCTTCGGCACGGTGGTGTTGCCTGGTATCCTGCTGTTGTCCCACTCCCCGTTCCTGTTCGGCTACGCCAAGCCGGTGCCGGTGAATTTCCGGGCCCTGAAACATCCCCGGCTCGACATGGTCTGGGTGGCGCTGGCAGGCCCCGCGACCAACATCCTCCTCGCTTTGGCCGCGGCGGCGGCATTCCACGCCTTGCCCCTCGCGCCGGCGAATTCGGCGCAGTGGATCGCCGACAACCTCAAGAACTCGCTCGTCATCAATGTCGTGCTGGCGGTGTTCAACATGTTGCCGATCCCGCCGCTGGACGGCGGACGGGTCGCGGTCGGGCTGTTGCCGAACGTACTGGCCTACCCGCTTTCCCGGCTGGAGCCGTACGGAATGCTGATTTTGATCGGGATTCTGATCGTTCTGCCGCTGGCTGGTTCGCAGTTCGGTCTAAATCTTGATGTTATTTCAACGATACTGCGAACATCGACCGACACGATCATACGTTTACTTCTCGTATTAACCGGCAATGTGTAGTCCAATCCGCCAGGGAAAATGCCGACAAGGGCTGAGGCCATTTTGATTAAAGCTGCCGACATGCTGATCGCGCGACGCGCCGATACCAGGGCGCGTGCGGATTTTGCCACCTGGAAGATGCTGGCCAAGTTGAACGGCACCTCCTCCTTGCCCGAGGAAGCCCAGAACTTCCTCGCCGGCTACCGGACCCTGCTGGAGAAGATGGCGGAAGCGGAGGCGACGGAAGTCACCATCCAGCTCATCTACCGCAGCTATTACGCCGAGATGGGCGGGGCCGGCGCGCCGCCCGATGTCAGGCCCCACAAGGACGGTCCGGTGACCGACAACGTGACGGCGTTCAGGCGGCCGGCGCCGAAGCTGGCCAGAGCCGCCGGCGGTCCGCAAGCAAAGCCGCGGCTTCCCGTTGCGCTGATCTTCGCCTGCCTCGTCGTCGTCTATGTCGGCCTGCGATATTTCTGGCGCTGAGACGGACGACGCGCTCGGCTCAGGTCCGGCGATTGCGCGAAGACGATCCCGGGCTGTGCTGCTCGCGCAACGCGTCGGCGGAGAGACGAACCACCTCGGAAATCTGCAGGAGCTGTTTGGTCAGAGGACTTGTCTTGCGCCAGACCATGCCAATGGTTCGCGAGGGTTGCGGGTTCTTGAAGCGCGCGACGGACACCGGCGCCGAGCGTGTCTCCACCGCCACGGCCATTTCCGGGATCAAGGTGACCCCGATCCCGGCGCCGACCATTTGAACAAGTGTAGACAGCGAGCTCGCGTCCAGCACCTCCCGCGACGGCGACGATTGCATGCCGCAGAACGACAGCGCCTGATCGCGAAAACAGTGCCCCTCTTCCAGCAGAAGCAGCCTCAATTCGCGCAGCTTTTCACTGCTGGGCACCGGCGTTCCCTCATCCCCGCCGGGCCGGACCAGCAGAAAATTTTCCGAAAACAAGGCGACCTCGGTCAACGAAGGTTCGGACACCGGCAGAGCAACAATTGCGGTGTCGAGCCGGCCTTCCGCGAGCTCTCGTATCAACTTCTGCGTCAGCGCCTCACGGACGTGAATGTCGAGTTCGGGGTGCGTTCGAGTGAGGTTCCCGATCACCGTCGGCAGCAGGTAGGGTGCAATCGTCGGGATCATGCCGATGCGCAGCCGGCCCACAAGCCGGTCCCGCGACGCACGCGCGAAGTCTCCCAGTTCATCGACGGAGCGCAGGATGTCGCGGACGCGCTGGGCGACGTCTTCTCCGAACTTGGTAAGCCCGACTTGTCGTGCGCCCCGCTCGAGCAGCACGCCGCCCAGATCTTCCTCCAGTTCCTTGATCTGCATCGACAAAGCCGGCTGCGAGATCGCACATGCCTCTGCCGCGCGTCCGAAGTGGCAATGACGTGCCAGCGCATCGAAATAGCGAAGCTGCCTGAGCGTAGCATTATTCATCAGATAATCTTATCGTGGCAATCAATAAAGTCAACTTTACCTGATGGCTTGCGTTGCCTAGAAACACGGAACAGGGTGGACACCATGCAAACCACCACGGGAGAGAATTATGGATGACAAAACCAAGTGCCCGTTCACGGGGACCCGCGCACACACCAATCGTGACTGGTGGCCGAGCCAGCTGAACCTTCAGGTTCTCCACCAGCACTCCCCTTTGTCCGATCCGATGGGCGAAGCGTTCGACTATGCCAAGGAGTTCAAGAGCCTCGACCTGAATGCCGTGATCAAGGACCTTCATGCCCTGATGACGGACTCGCAGGAGTGGTGGCCGGCCGACTTTGGCCACTACGGGCCGTTCTTCATCCGGATGGCATGGCATAGCGCTGGCACCTACCGCGTCGGCGATGGTCGCGGCGGCGCCGGAGCCGGCCAGCAGCGCTTTGCGCCCCTCAACAGTTGGCCGGACAACGTCAACCTCGACAAGGCGCGCCGGCTGCTCTGGCCGATC
Organism: Bradyrhizobium sediminis; assembly: GCF_018736085.1. NCBI lineage: Bacteria > Pseudomonadati > Pseudomonadota > Alphaproteobacteria > Hyphomicrobiales > Nitrobacteraceae > Bradyrhizobium > Bradyrhizobium sediminis. The sequence goes on from NZ_CP076134.1 coordinate 3,569,272, forward strand.
AAGCAGAAGTACGGCCGGAAACTCTCCTGGGCCGACCTGATGATTCTCGCGGGCAACGTCGCCCTCGAGTCGATGGGATTCAAGACGTTCGGTTTCGGCGGCGGCCGCGCCGACGTCTGGGAGCCCGAGGAGGACATCTACTGGGGCGCCGAAGGCAAGTGGCTGGCGGACGAGCGCTACTCCGGCGACCGTGACCTTCAGAATCCTCTCGCCGCCGTGCAGATGGGTCTGATCTACGTGAATCCGGAAGGGCCGAATGGCAATCCGGATCCGCTCGCTGCGGCGCGCGATATCCGCGAGACGTTTGCGCGCATGGCGATGAACGACGAGGAGACCGTCGCGCTCATCGCCGGCGGACACACGTTCGGCAAAACTCACGGCGCTGCCGATCCGGGGAAGTATGTCGGCCCCGAGCCCGAAGCCGCCTCCATCGAGGACCAGGGTCTTGGCTGGAATAACAGCTTTGGAAGCGGCAAAGGCGGTGACACCATCGGCAGCGGCCTCGAAGTCATCTGGACCACGACGCCAACGAAGTGGGGCAGCAACTTCTTCTGGAACCTGTTCGGCTACGAATGGGAACTGACCAAGAGCCCGGCCGGTGCGCATCAGTGGAAACCGAAACATGGCGCAGGCGCCGGCACCGTCCCGGATGCGCACGACCCGTCGAAGCGTCACGCGCCATCGATGCTGACCACCGACCTCGCCTTGCGGTTCGACCCTGCCTACGAAAAGATCTCGAGGCGCTTCTACGAGAATCCGGATCAGTTCGCGGACGCGTTTGCACGGGCGTGGTTCAAGCTGACCCACCGCGACATGGGCCCGGTCGTGCGTTATCTCGGCCCGCTCGTTCCGAAGGAACAGCTGGCGTGGCAAGACCCGATCCCCGCTGCGGATCATCCCCTGATCGGGGAGCAGGACATTGCGGCTCTGAAGGCGAAGATCCTCGCGTCCGGGCTGTCGGTGTCCCAGCTGGTCTCGACGGCCTGGGCGTCGGCGTCGACGTTCCGCGGCTCTGACAAGCGCGGCGGCGCGAACGGAGCGCGCATCCGTCTCGCACCGCAGAAGGACTGGGGCGTCAACCAGCCGGCTCAGCTGGCGAAGGCGCTCTCGAGCCTCGAAGCGATCCAGAAGGAGTTCAACGCCGGCGGGAAGAAGGTCTCGCTTGCCGACCTGATCGTTCTCGGCGGCTGCGCGGCGATCGAGAAAGCCGCGAAGGGCGCCGGGCACGACGTCAAGGTTCCCTTCACACCGGGACGCATGGACGCGTCGCAGGAGCAGACCGACGCCGATTCCTTCGCGCCGCTCGAACCGACCGCTGACGGGTTCCGCAACTATCTCCACGGCAAGCAACGCTCGTCCGCCGAGGAGCTGTTGGTAGATCGGGCGCAATTGCTGACGCTGACGGCGCCCGAGATGACGGTTCTGGTCGGCGGCCTGCGCGTCCTGGGCGCAAATGCCGGCAAGTCCCCGCACGGCGTCTTCACCAAGCGGCCGGAGACGCTGACCAACGACTTCTTCGTCAACCTGCTCGACATGAGCGCGCAATGGCAGCCGGCCGCCGGCTCCGAAGGCGTGTACGAGGGGCGCGACCGGAAGACCAACGAGGTCAAGTGGACCGCCACCCGGGTCGACCTGATCTTCGGTTCGCACTCGCAGCTGCGCGCACTTGCGGAAGTCTATGCGTGCGCGGACTCGAAGGAGAAGTTTGTGAAAGACTTCGTGGCGGCCTGGAACAAGGTGATGAACCTCGATCGCTTCGATCTTGCCTGATCCCGGCGGGAAGCTCTTCGGGGGCGCAGCCGCGCCCGCTACTGAAGAAAAGCTGAGCTGACGTCACCACGTCACGCGATCAAAATGCCCGGCGAGCGATCGCCGGGCATTCTTGTTTGAAGATGACGGCGACCGCGTTTCGCGCCGGATGCATCGCTTCAACCGAAACGTCCGGACCGGAAACGTGTTATGATTGCAGGTAGCGCAGAAAGGACAGCTGACCTGTCCCACACCGACACCTCCGCCTAGGTGCAGATGCCGCGGCCTTTGAACCTTTGCGCGGTTCCATTGACCACACCTTCAGGGCTGGGGGGAACGGAGGTTCCCATGACGAAGCATCGGACGATCACGGGGTTCGTGGCTATCGCTCTGCCCACTGCCGCCGCCACCATGCGGTCGCGATCGCCTTCGACTGCGCGCTCTGGCGAGCCAACCGGCAGGATGTCGTCTCAAGAACTCACGGCCGCCGCAAATAAGCTCCCGACCGAGGTTCAAGACCATTCGCCGGTCTAATCGACGAACGTCAAGCGAGAGGCCGCCAATCAGTGGCAGCCTCGTTATTCGAGCAACGTGAAGCGTTTGAGTGGAGAATGCCAAAATGGCCCACACTGCAGAATGGTTGCCTGTTTCGATCGAGCCATCCGACGAAGATCTCGAGGTCTGCGTCGTAGACTATGACGGAATCGTTCGCACGCTGATCTACCCCTGTCATAAGGATGGGGACGAATGGTTCGATGCTTCAAACAGGAAGCACCTCCACATTCAGCCGACGCATTGGCGTAAGTGGACCGAGAGCCATTAGATGGAGCGGCTCGAGATGGAGCAGCCTGGCTTCTGCTCTCCCGCGGGAACGCCGGTGGCGAAAGCCAGGCCCAGGTAGACCAGCCCAAGTCGAATTGATTGGTCGCGGTTGACCGTCCTTGGATCCGAAGAAGTCGGCCGCTCGCAACCGAAACTGGACGAACCGGATTGGCTCCTGCGGCTTCATGCCGCCGAGCCCGCTGCTGCACATTCACGCAAACAGGGAGGCAGTACGATGACGATACGACCCGACCCGACGTTTCATGCATCGCCGAAGCTTGCCATGGAAGCTCCGCCAGAGAGCTTCGCCTACACCCTGCTGCTCAGTCCGGACTTCTCAAAGCCCGACGCGCTCGCTGTGATCGACGTCAAGCGCGGCTCCCCGACATTCAGCCGGGTCGTCCATACGGTGGTGATGCCCAACAAGGGCGACGAGTTTCACCATTTCGGCTGGAATGCCTGCTCGTCGGCTCTGTCGCCGCTCGCCGGGCACACTTTTCTCGAGCGGCGTTACCTCATCATCCCCGGCATGCGGTCCTCTCGAATTTACATCGTGGACACGAAACCGGATCCCACCAAAGCGAGGATCCACAAAATCATCGAGCCCGAGGAAATCTTCAAGAAGACCGGTTACTCGCGACCCCACACGGTCCACTGCGGGCCGGAGGGCATTTACGTCAGCACGCTCGGCGGGGGTGGCAAGGACGGCACCGACGGGCCGCCCGGCATCTTCATCATGGACTGCGAGACATTCGACATCCTCGGACGGTGGGAGATCGATCGTGGCCCGCAAAAGCTGCACTACGACTTCTGGTGGAATCTGCCACGCGATTACATGGTGACGAGTGAGTGGGCATTGCCACCGCAGTTCGAGAATGGAATCGTGCCGGAGGACCTCCTCTCGAACAAATACGGCCACCGGATCCACTTCTGGGATCTCCGGGCCCGGCGAAATGTCCAGACCATCGATCTCGGCGCCAATCATCAAATGGCGCTGGAAGTGCGTCCTGCTCATGATCCCGTTCGCGAGTACGGTTTCCTGGGCGTCGTGGTCGACACCACGAATCTCGAGGGCTCGATCTGGACCTGGTGGCGCGAGGGCGGCAAATTCCACATTGAAAAGACGGCGACGATCCCGGCCGAGCCGGCACCGAAGGACCAGCTGCCGCTGCTTCTGCAGGGCTTCGGCGCAGTGCCGCCGCTGGTATCCGACATCGACCTGTCGATGGACGACAAGTTTCTCTACGTCGCCTGCTGGGGCACCGGCGAGATGCGTCAATACGATGTCACCGATCCCCGAAAGCCGAAGCTTGCCGGATCGATCCACATCGGCGGCATCGTGCGCCGTACCCCTCACCCGAACGGCAAGGCATTTGCGGGCGGTCCACAGATGGTTGAGATCAGCCGTGACGGCAGACGAGTATACTGGTCCAACTCGCTCTATTCGACCTGGGACGACCAGTTCTATCCGCAGGGAATTCCGGGCGCCGAGGTGATGGCCAACGCGAATCCGGGCGGCGGTCTCGAACTGGCAAAGGACTATTGGATAAGCTTCCCCGACGGATATCGGGCGCATCAGATACGGCTTGATGGCGGCGACTGTTCGACGGATTCGTTCTGCTATCCGTCGGTCTGAATTTGAGCGGAGCGGATTGGACACCAGCCTGGCTCTGGCTGGCTGTCATCGCGAGCGGCCTCTACCACGGAGTAAATCCAGGAATGGGATGGCCGCTCGCCGTTTCGGCCGGATTGATGGAAAGGAGTTCGCGTGCGCTGGTGGCAGCGCTTTGGCCGCTGACGGCCGGCCATCTGCTCGCGATGCTCCTGGTGCTCTTTCCCTTCGCGCTGCTGGTCGCTCTCGTCGAATGGCAACGCCAGATACAGATCGGCGCCAGCCTCCTGGTCATCGGGTTCGGTATCTTCCGGCTTGCCAGCCGGCGCCATCCCCGCGCATTGGCACGGATACCGCCGACGCAATTGGGGCTTTGGTCCTTCGCCGTGGCCATCGCTCATGGCGCCGGACTGATGCTGGTGCCGATCTATCTCGGGCTCTGCCGGGAAGCCGACCTCGACCAGGCTCACGCGGCCGCCGGGACCCTCATCAACGCCAATCTCGGCATGGCCGTGCTGGTCTCCATCGTCCACGCCACCGCGATGATCGCGGCCGGAGGCTGTACGGCGTGGCTGGTTTACCGCTATCTCGGCCTGAAATTCATATCGCGAAGCTGGTTCAATCTGGATACGTCCTGGGCCGTCAGTCTCATTCTGGTGGGCGCTATCGCACTGGCGCTCGTCCTCGCGAGCTAACGCCGAACCCACGCGCAGCATCACCGCCTCTCGTCGCCGGTTGCATGCGCGGACTCGAAGGAAAAGCTCGTGAAAGACTTCGTGCGGCGTAGGAAAAAGGTGATGAATCTCGATCGCTTCGATCTTGTCTGATCTCGGCGGGAAGGTCTTCGAGGACGCAGCCGCGTCCGCTGCGTAAGAAGAGCTGAGCTGACGTCACCACGTCACGATCAAGATGCCCGGCGAGCGATCGCCGGGCATCCTGTTCTTGCAGACCGCGCGGTCAGCGGTGGGTTGGCTCCCTTATCAGTATCGGCCGGCAGTTCGGCGGCGTTCCCGTCGTACCGCTTGGGCATTGGCGCTCGATCCGCCGGCAGTTCGGCGGTGTGCCGACCATGCCGGGCGGACAGCGGCGCTCAATCGCGCGGCAATTCGGCGGCGTGCCGACCATTCCGGACGGACACCGGCGCTCGATCGCGCGGCAGTTCGGCGGCGTGCCGACCATTCCGGTCGGACACCGGCGCTCGATCGCGCGGCAGTTCGGCGGCGTGCCGATCATTCCCTGCGGGCAGACGCGCGGCGGAGGCTCGTCGCGACCGCAACGCTTGCCGGTCCAGGGCTGTCCGGGCGGGCAGCACATCCCGGCGATCGGCGTCGGAGTCCAGCCGGGCTGGCATCGCCCGGAGGGAGGAGGCTCGTCGCGACCGCAGCGCTTGCCAGTCCAGGGTTGTCCAGGCGGGCAGCACATCCCGGCGATCGGAGTCGGAGTCCACCCCTCCCTGCACAGGGTCGGCGGCGGCGGCAGCGGCCGCTGACCGCATTGCCGACCGGTCCAGGGTTGACCGGGCGGGCAGCAGACACCGGGCACCGGGGCGATCGTCCAGCCGGCCGGACAGGTCGGTTGCCGCGGCTCGCACGTCGAGCCCTTGGCGACGAAACCTGGCGGACACGTCGTCGGCGAAGGCGGCGGCGGTGGTGGTGGCGGCGGCGGCGCCGGGGCGATGATCAGTAGCGGGCAGATGTCCGGCGGCAGGTTCAGCGTCGCCGAAGCCTGGTCATCGCCAGCGTTGCTGTTCTGTACGCTCCCGCCGGCCGCGACGGTAATCCGGGACTCGTTCGTCACCTGGCAGCCCGGGACGTGGGCGGCCGCCGGCAGCGGCATCCGAACATGCACCTGCATGTGCACGACACCGCCCGGCGGTATGTTCACGCCGGGCAGCGTGCAGGTATAGGTCGGCGGCCCGCCGCCGCAAATCCACGGCGGTGAGAAGGTCGCCATCGTTCCAGCCGGCACCGTATCGGTCACGGTGATGTTCCCGGCGTAGGCGCCCGGGCCCTCGTTGTGAACGATCACGACGAAGCTGCAGTCGGCCATGCCGCCGACGGCGGTGCAGACCGATCCCGTCTTCTCCATGCGCAGGTTGGTTCCTCCGCAGTTCGGGCCGGGCACGGCCATGCTGTCGTTGTCGGCATCGTCTCCCGGGTTGATGTCGCCGCCGCCGGGCGGCCACACCAGATTTGCGTTGTTGTTGATCGAACACCCCGGGAAGTTGGCCGGCAGGTGCACCGAGATCAGCAGGTCGATGCTGTCGCCTGGATGCAGCAGCACCGGGGGATGCGTACAGGTTACCCCCCCGGGGCCGGCCGGCACGCAGGCCCATGGCGGCAGGCCATGCACGGCGCCGGGCGGCACCCCCGCCACGGCATCATGAACCGTGACGGGACCGAAATAGTCGCCCGGGCCGGTGTTGGTGACGCGGACCGTGAACAGGCACCAGAAGCCGCCCCCGAAGTGCACGCACGAGTCCGAGTGCGCGCTCTTGTTCAGTCTCAGATTGGTAGGCGGTGGCGGCGGCGGCGGAATCCAATCCGGCGGCAGCACCGGCCAATAGGCCGCGCCGCCCCAGAAGCCGAACATGCCGAGGTCGCCTACGCCTTCGGGGAGACCGGCCGCGCGCTCGCAGGGCTGCCAGATCTCGACATCGCCGATATGGCCGGCGCGCTCGGGATCGCCGAACACACCATCATAATCGGCGAAATAGCTGGCGGCGGGCGGCGCGTTCTGCGGCCGCACCAGCGTGACGGAATTGCCCTGCAATCCGTGCACCTCGAGCGGAGCACCGAGCGTCGGATTGTTGCGTAGATTGTCGCCGGTCGACCACACGAACGACGAACAACTTGCCCGGCGCACGGCGCCGGATGGATCGTGACCATAGCCGAGCGCGACGCCACCGGTCGCGTTGCGAAACGGTTCGGGGAAGCCAATCGCATATTCTTCCGGTACCGGCACCCAGTAGCCCGGCGTCGCCGGATTATCCGGCACTTCGCGGCGAAAACGCTTGACGTCGGTCTGCTGGGTCCGTTCGGCGAATACCGAATAATTGTAGCTGCCGCGCGGCGCGCCGCGCAGCGCGACGAGAAGCCGGCCCTCACCGTCGAAAGCGAGATCTGTGATCAGCGCGCCAGGCGGCACGCCGGGCACGCTGAACTCCCATCGCGCGTCGTTGGCGAACCCGCCCTCGAGGCGGATACCGATCGACCAGATTTCGGAGCCTTCGGCGACCGCGTAGTACAACCGGCCAGCGAACACCGCCATGCCGTAGACCATGCGCTGGCGCTGCGTGAATCCCCAAGTCGCGGTGTCCTCGCTGTTGAACGCGGGGCTCTGGATCATCATCCGCTTGCCATCGTCCGGCACCGGCGCGAGGCCGCGCCCGGGCCGCCCGGCCAGGCCGTGATCGAAGCTGTCGATCAGCGTGCCATCGACGTCAATCCGGTGGATAAGGCCGCTGTCGAGATCCGATGCGAAGAACTGGTGTGTGGCCGGGTCGTAGACGACGTCGCCGAGCCCCGGTCCGGAATTGTCGAGGTTGGCGAACAGCGACGCGGCGCCGGTCTGGCCGTCTATGCGATAGATGCTTCCCGGCCCGCCGCCGAGCGCGGTGCCGAACTGGCCGACCATCCACTGCGCGGCGGGACCGCCGGTGCGAATACGCTGCGGCTGTCCATCCGGTCCTGTTCTCACGATCTGGATGCCGAAGGCGGAGGTGGCGCCGAGATAGATGTCGGGTACGGCTTGCGGCGTGCCGGGTGCGACACTCAAGGGCGGCGCCAGCGTAATCGCGAACACCTGGCCGATCTGACCGGCCTTGATCTGCATGACCGGTGGGGCGGGTATCAATTGACCTTGCGGCGGCCCACCCGGCTGCAGTCTCAGCACCTGCATCGCATTGCCGTCGGTATCGATGAAGAAGCGGGCGAGCGGATCGGGCGGAGCGGCTGGCAGATCCAGCGCCTTAAATCCGGAAAATCCGGTGACGACGGCATCGCCCGGCATCATCGGACCGCCCTGGGCCACCGCCGGAGCGGACGATAGAGATAGAGACGTCGCGAGCAGAGCAACGCCGATCAGTCCGGAGACGACCCCGCCGACGTCGCGAATGGCGCTATGGCTGCGAGATTCGAAACGGCGGGCATGTCCGCGAGACAGGCCGTCGCGACCGATCGGCATCCAAATTTGCCACCTTGATGGAGAGCCTTGCGCCGCCCACTTCGTAGGAGCGCTGAACGTTGTGATGTGTGGCAACATGGGTTGGCTCCTCCACGGCACGCAACATTTGTTTAATACTTTCCTCCCGGATTTCCCGTTGCGCGTTGATCTAGCGCAACCCGATCACGCGTCTTCCCAGAAATGAGTGGAGTTCATTGCCAATTTCGGACATCGAAAGGACAGGCGAATGTCCGCGCTGGAGGCAACTGCGAAAATATTAGTTCAAATAACGCCGCTTCCGCCCATGACTGATACCCGACATCAGCCTGGAGAGCCGCAGTGCGTCGACTGTCCGGCGCATGCGGTGTGGCCGTCGATGTGCCCTGCCCGTCTTCGCCTCAGCTCTTTCCCTTGACGCGAAAGATCACCGGCAGCGTAAAATTCAAACCCTCGTCGGCGACCAGCGGCGGGGGCTGCGGGACGGGATCGGAACGCTTCACCATCGCGAGCGCGGCCTCGTCGAACGCCGCATCGCCCGATCCCTTGACGATGCTGGCCGAGAGCACGTGGCCCATGCGATCGAGCGCGAAGCTGACCAGTATCTCGGCACTCTTCTGCGGACGCTCCGCCGGATAACGCTTGTGCTTGTCGAGATGCGCCACCAGCTCTTTCTGCCAGGTCGCGCGCACCCGGCGGGCAGTCTCGCCGCTGCCGATCGCGGGCGCGACCGAGCGCGGTCCTTCCGGGATCGCTTCGGAGCTGGGCGTCGCAGTCGCCTCGGCGGCCACCGACTCGGTCGAGGCCGAGGTCTGCACCGCGGCGATCTTCGGATCTTCTTCCTTGGGCCTGTTCGACTCGTTCGGCGCCACCACGCGATCGGGATCGTCGGTCTCGGTCGGCGTGTCCTTCGGCAGCTCGCTCTCCTTGAGCTCGGCCTTCTGGTCGGCCAGCGCCGGCGAAGCGACCGACGCGTCGGTATCCGGCCCTGGCGGCAGGTCGGTGGCCTCCCGGCGCAACGACGCGAATTCGAGGCCGACCTCGATCGCATTGGCGCCGAGTTCATTTTCGGCTTCCGCTTCCTGCAGGTGCGCGATCGCCAGCGCGCCGCAGCCGAGATGAAGCACGAGCGCGCCGATCGCGGCCAGGATCCAGAGCCGGCGGGATGGTCTTGGTTCGATTTCGAGGCCGGACATCGCGACGTCGTCCCCGGCTCAGGGTTTCGGGTTGTCGGAAGCTGAAGGCGGAATGGCGTTGGCGGGAACGCCTTCCAGCGCCACCAGCTTGATCTTCGAGTATCCGCCGGCGCGCAGGATTTCCAGCACGTCCATCAGCTCGCCATAGGGCACCGCACGGTCGGCGCGCAGGAAGATGAAGCGCTCCTTGCTGGCATCCGCCATCGCATCGAGCGAATGCACCAGATCGACCCGCCTGACCAGGGTTTCGCCGATCGCCACCGCGAGATCGGGCTTGATGCTGACATAGGTCGGCTTGTCCGGCTTCTTCTGCGGGGTTGCGGTCGACGACGGCAAATCGATCGGCAGGTCGACGGTCGACAGCGGCGCTGCCACCATGAAGATGATCAGGAGAACCAGGATGACGTCGATGAACGGCGTGACGTTGATCTCGTGCGATTCCGCGAAATCGCTGTCGTCGTCGACGTCATGTTCTGCGACCGAGGCGCCCATCGCCTACTCCGCCGCGCGCGCATGCGCGCCACCGACATGGGTGCGGTCGAGATCGCGCGACAGCAACCGGCCGGCAGCGCCAGACGCCCGGCCGACCAGTTCGAGGTAGCCTTTGGTCACGCGCGCGAAATGATTGTAGATGATCACGGCGGGAATCGCGGCGACCAGGCCGAGCGCAGTGGCCAGCAGCGCTTCGGCGATACCGGGCGCGACCACGGCGAGATTGGTGGTCTGCGATTTCGAGATGCCGATGAAGCTGTTCATGATGCCCCACACCGTGCCGAACAGCCCGACAAAGGGCGAGGTCGCGCCGATGGTCGCGAGCAGTCCCATGCCGAGCCTGATCCGGCGCGCTTCGGCGCGCACGATCTCGGCGAAGCTCGAGGCGGCCCGCTCCTTGATGCCGGCGTCGCTGGAAATTCCCGCCGACAACCGCGCCTCGCGCATCGCGGCCGCGAGCAGCGACGACAACACGCTGTCCTTGGCGCCGAGCGCAAACTGCGCTTCCGCCAGCGACCGCGCCTCTCCGATCTTGCCCAGTGCCGCGCGCAAGCGCCGCTGCACGACGGAGAGCTCCACCATTTTCGCGATAAAGATGGTCCAGGTCACCAGCGAGGCAAAGGCGAGCCCGATCATCACGGCCTTGACCAGCACATCCGCCGACTGGAACATCGACCACGGCGACAGCTCGCGCGGCACCGCGGGCGTCGATCTCAGCGATCTGCCCTCGGCGGAAGTCGCGGTGGCGTCGGCCGCCGCTGGCGCCTGCACCGGCGCCGCCGGCGCTTGCGAAAGCGCGGGAGCCGGCTGAGCGGAAGGCGCCGCCTTCTGCTGCGCCAACAATGGCGACGGCAGCGACAACGCAAGTATCACGGCAAATGCGGTTCGGAACGGTGACATCTTCATACTTCGGCCCAGCGGCGGATCAGGTTGTGATAAATACCGGTCAATTTGACCGTTTCGGGGTCATCTCGCCCAAGCCGCTCCACCAGGGCCTGAATCGCCGTGTCGAGATCGAAGATCAGGCTGCGGGCGTGGGCATCTCGTATCATGCTCTGCAGCCAGAAAAAAGACGCAACCCGCCTGCCCCGCGTCACCGGGGTGACCATGTGCAGGCTGGAGGCGGGATAAAGCACGAGATCGCCGGCCGGCAGCTTGACCTCGTGGGAACCGTAGAGGTCCTCTACCACCAGTTCGCCGCCGTCATATTCCTCCGGTTCGGACAGAAACAGCGTCACCGACAGATCGGTCCGGATCCGCACCCCTGTCAGATGATCGCCGCGCACCGCATTGTCGACATGGATGCCGAAATGATGCCCCTCGGCGGCGCCGTAACGATTGAACAGTGGCGGAAAGATCTGCAACGGGATCGCCGCCGAGATGAACCGCGGGTTGGCCGTCAGCGCGGAAACGATCTGGTTGCCGAGTCTGCGCGCTACCTCGCTGTCCGGCGGCAGCTGCTCGTTGCGTTTGACCATCGCCGATTGCGCGCCCGCGGTGGAACGGCCGTCTTCCCAGGCGGACGCGTCCATGATGCGGCGGAACTCCGCCACGTCGTCCTTGCTCAAGACCTCGGGGACACAGATCAGCACGTTCAGAACTTCGCCGAGGTGACGAGGTAGAACGCCCGCCCCGGCGCGACCGCGACGAACGGCGTCGCACTGCGGTAGAGCGTGTCGTAGTAGAGCTTGTTGGTCAGGTTCTGCGCGTAGAGCTTCACGGTCCAGTTCTTGTCGATCTTCTTCTCGACGAAAGCATCGAAGCGCCAGTAGCTCGGCAGCTCGGTGCCGGTATTGGCGCCGAAGGTGCCGCCATAGATCTTCGAGCGGTAGACCGCCTGCCCGCCGAGTTCCCAGTCGCCGTCGAACTTGTATTTGGTCAAGAGGCTGAAGGACTCATGGGCGATGTTGGCCATCTGCAGCCCGATGTTGGAAGCGAGCGCACTTTGCGTGACCTTCGACCTCATCAGTACAAAGCCGCCGAAGACGCTCCAGCGGTCGGTGATGCTGCCGCTGACCTCGAGATCGATACCCTCGACCCGGTAGGCTGCTCCCGACTGCAGAACACCATTGACGGTTTCACGCGCATTGGCCTTGTCGGTCTGGAATAGGGCGCCCGTCACCAGCAGGTGACGATCGAACAGCTCCCACTTGGTGCCGACCTCGGCGGCCTTGTTGCGCTCAGGCCCAAGGACGACGCCTCCCGGGACAGCTCCGCCGTAATCCCCCGCGGTGCCGTCGAGTTCGGAACCGAATGGATTGGTCGAGGTCGCGTAGGCGGCATAGAGGCTTCCGATCGGCACCGGCTTAAAGACGATGCCGCCGTTGTAATTGATGAAATCCGAGTTGACCGTGCTCGATTTCGCGCTGGTCGACGATCGCAGGTCGTAGCCGTCATAACGCACGCCGCCGTTCAGGATGATCCTGTCTTCCCAATTCGCGGTATCGAGTACGTAGAAGGCCTTGCTGTCGACATTGTAGCGGGTCGGATCGCTGCCCAGCGTCGGGACGGTGGTGAACGGAATGAACGTGTAGCTTGGCGCATAGATCGACTGACCCGGCAAGGCGCCGTTGCTGGTGAATGCGCCGGCACCGAACACCTCCGACGAAAGCCCGGTGTAGCGGCCGATCCCAACACGTTCGTTGGAGACCTCGAGCCCGACCACGGCCGTGTGCTTGACGGCCCCCGTGTTGAACTTGAACGTGGCGTCTTCCTGGTTCGCCAGGACGTCGACCCACTGGTTGCGGCTCTGCGCGCTCGCGGTGAACGTCCACTTCGTCGGATCGGGATTTGTCGTCACGGGCGACTGCGGCAGCGTCCCGATATAGGCCAGGAGCGAGTGCTCTGCACGGGTCCGGCTGGTCAGCGTGATGCTATCGGTAACCTTGTACTCACCCGTCAGCGTACCGAAGTCCTGCCGCGCGGTCTGGAAGTCGCGATTGACAAAGCCGTACCAATTCTGTCGCGGGATGCCGGCCTCGGTGACCGGCACATTGCCCTGCTTGTAGTAAGGGACGCCGAAGTCCGGCAGGCCGCTGAGGTCGGTGTGGACGTAGTTCGCTGTGATCTTGATATCGTTGGTCGGCGTATACTTGGTCGAGATGAAACCGCCCCAGCGATCGTCGGTCACATAGTTGCGACCGGCGACGTTGGCATCCTGGAACATGCCGCCGGTGCGCACCGAGAACGTCGGGCTGATCACCTGGTTGACGTCGAGCGTGACGCGCTTGGTCCGGTCGGTGCCGAACGTGCTATCGGCGTTGTAGAAGTTGCGATCACCCGCCTGCTTGGTGACGATATTGATGGCGCCGCCGGCGGTGCCGCGGCCGGCATAGGCCGAGGCCGGTCCGCGCAGAATCTCGATCTGCTCGGTGAAGAAATTCTCGCGGATGCTGACCGCCGGATCGCGGATACCGTCGATGAAGACGTCGTTGCGCACGTCGAAGCCGCGGATGAAGAAGCGGTCACCGAACGCGTTGCCGCCCTCCCCGGACCCCAGCGTCACGCCGGCGGTGGAGCGACCAACCTCGCGCAGCGAAGTGATGTTCTTGTCCTGGAGTACTTCCTTGCTGAGCACGGTGATGGTCTTTGGCGTGTTGAGCAGAGGCTCCGGAAACTTGCCGGACGCCTGTACGCGATCCACCTTGTAGGGCGCCGCCGCATCCGCGTAGGGATTGCGATCGGGCGCGAGGCCGCCGGCATTGGGGAACGGCACCGCCGCGACCTGTGCCGGCTGCGACCGGCGCGCGGCGCGCCGCAGCGCCGTGCGGGCGCGCAGCGCATCCGGCGACGGCTTCGACGCTGCGGGCCGCGGGCGGGCGACGGGGGCATCGACCGTCACCGGCGGGAGATTCGATTGCTGCGCTTCGGCGCCCGAGAACGAGGCAACCGCGATCAGGCCGGCGACGGCGGAGACTTTCTTGCCCGAATTGCCGTCGAACGTATCGTTGACCGAATGAACCGTTGCCATCGAACGCAACGACCTCGGTGCTCTTGCCTGTCCCATTCCAACTTGTCCCTTTGCCCCGAATTTCAATTCGCTCATGCGGTTCATTTGCAACGAGCGATGAAGCGTTGGTATCGAGCGATAAATTTCGGGTCAACGCGATTACGGCGCTTGGATGTTTGAATACATCCAGATCAAAATGATTCTAAACGCGAGTTTGAAGCCGTTCTAAAATCATATTTGAAGCGTTCTAAACTGTAGATGAGAAGTGCCCATGAATCCGACCTTTCCTTTTCTTTCCTTTTCTTTTCTTTCCTTTCCTTCCCTTCGCCCTCAGCACCGTTCAATCGCTGCTGGGTGGCTTCATCAGCGAGAACAGCTCGTCGACGGTCTGCTGCGCGATCAGCCGCACGCGATCGGTGTTGTCCATGCCCGCAATGTTGACGCCCTTCACGACAGCTCTGATTTCATCGCGAAAATCGGTGAGAAACCGCAACGGGTCGGGCGAGTTGTTGGCGACGCGCGCGATCAGCCCCGTGATCAGGATCTGGCAGGCGATCATGCGTCCGTTCAATTCGTCCATCATACACTCCGGGTGGCTACGTCTTCGCGAGATAGCGATCACGACGATGGTGCATATGAACGACATGCCGCGTGGTGACAACGGAGTGCCAGATGATTCAATTTAGAACGTTCCCAGCTGGCGCCGTCGAGAATGGTCGATGCGGGGCCTCGCCGCCGGGATTCCGGCCGCGGTATCTGCCAGGAAGTCCGCCGGGCGACTTGACTTTGCGCGCCCACCGGCACATCCGGTGGGTATTGCTCACGGAGCCAGTTCAGTGAAGATCTTCACAACGTTTGTTATCCTTCTCGCCATGCTGGCTTTCGGGTCAACCGGCCACGCCCAAGCCTCCAAATCAAAAGCCGCGGCGCAAGCTGCAACACCGGCCGCGCCTCAGACTGAACCCGCGGCAAGTCCCACAGCCGGCTGGGCCGCTCGATGCACCAGCGCCAGCCGCACTGCGCCGCTCGAATGCGCGATGGAGCAGACCGCAGTTCTCAGCAAGACCGGGCAATTGATCGTGCTCGTCAACATCCGCGTGCCCGCCAACACCAAGGCGCCGGTCGCACTGGTACAACTGCCGCTCGGGCTCAACCTGCCCGGCGGCGCCAAAGTCCAGGTCGATGACGGCAAGGTGACCGACCTGCAGATCCAGACTTGCGAGAACAGGGGCTGCTTCGCCGGCTCCTCCATCGCGCCCGAACTGCTGGCCGCGCTCAAATCGGGCAAGCAGCTAAAAGTGTCGTTTCAAAATCTCGCCAAGGAAACCATTACCATTCCGATGCCGCTTGCCGATTTCGCGGCGGCTTACGACAAGATCAAATAGACAGTCCGCCCTCCCGCGTCAGCCGCCGGCGCGCTCAACCGCCGTGCTGGCCTGTCAGGCGGGCGGATCGGCCTTGACCCCGACATAAACGGTGTTGCTGGCGTCGTGATCGCCGAACGAGTTGTCGAAGGTCACGACATGCGCATCGGACGTGGCAAAGACGCTGGCGAGCACCGCGCTGAATGCGGCCTCCGGCGGATCGTTCGACCACAGCGCGAACACGCCGCCGGGATTGAGATGCTCGGCGAGCTTCGCGAGCCCCTCCCGCTCGTACAGCGCGGCGTGGCGCGGATGCAGCAGGTTGCGCGGCGAGTGATCGATGTCCACCAGCACCGCATCGAAGCGGCGGCCCGGCGCACCCGGGTCGAAGCCCTCGGCCGAATGCGACATCGCGAAGAAATCGCCGTTGACGAGACGGCAGCGCGGATCGCCGGTCAGTTGCCTGCCGAGCGGCAGCAGCCCCTGCTCGTGCCACTCGATCACCTCGGCGAGCGCGTCGACCACCAGCAGCGATCGCACGCCCTGGTTCTCGAGCACCGCCTGCGCGGTGTAGCCGAGCCCGAGGCCGCCGACGACGACGTCGAGGCCGGTTCGATCGAGCGCGGCCAATCCCAGCCGCGCGAGTTCAATCTCGGCCACGGTGAACCGGCTCGACATCAGGTACTCGTCGCCGAGCTTGATTTCGTAGATGTCGACAACGGAGGAAGGCAGCCTGCGGCGGCGCAGGCTGAGCACGCCCATCGGGGTCGGGCGGAAATCCAGCTCTTCGAAATAGAGGCTCATGCACCGACTGTCCTGGCTGCGGCGGCCTGCCGCCACGCCGAATGGCCGCGGCGCCGCCCACATCAGCAACAAGCGCATCGCCGCGCGCTTGCCAAGGCCGGGACCTAGCGGGTAGAAGGACGCAACTCTTCGGCCGGTTCTGCCTGATCCGTCGCTGGAACTGTAAGATCGTCTCATAAGTATTTGAAAATATTGGGGAATGGTGTAACGGTAGCACAACAGACTCTGACTCTGTTTGTCTAGGTTCGAATCCTAGTTCCCCAGCCACCGTTCTCAATACCGACCCACATATCCCCTCTCCGGCTCCGATCCGTTCAGATCGCGTTTCTTTGCCCCTTGAGCCTGCTCGCAATATATCCGCCCGCCAGGGCCGTCACGGCCAATGCGGCGAGTCCCCAGGCGCCGTAACCGGGCATGCGCAGATTGAACAGCCACGCGGCCAATCCGACCACGACCAGCAACGGCGTCGCAAACGCCAGCAGTGCATAGACTGACCGGGTGCCGAGCGGCTCGCCGGGGCCCTGATAGACACTCTCGTAATCGTAGGGCCCGCCGGGATCGGGCTGCGTCAGGGTGCGGAAAGAGCCGTCGCGGCGATAGATGATGCGAAACAACGCGTCGATGACGGTTCGATTGTTGAAATAGCCGCCGTGCGAAGCGCCGGGATCCGGAAATCCGAAGTTGGCGACGTGAACATTGTCGACGCGCTGATTGAAATCGACCGCGCCGGCCGGCGAATGCAACGCGCCGCTGATCGCATCGCCCTGATCCCAGAAGTTGATCCAGTGGATGTAGGGATGCCGGTTGCGCGTGAAGGGCGGCGCGCCGATATCGCCGCGAAGCGCCTCGACCACCCGCTTGTATCGATGCGAGGGCGACGAATAGCTCTCGAAGAAATACTCGATCTTGTCGATCGGGCTGCCCATGGTCACGAAGTGCTCGATCTTGTTCATCGGCACCGGACCGGCGATCGGGTCTTCGGGCTTGAAGGCGCGGTTGCGCCGGGTCAGCGCCAGCAGCGCGTCGTGGGCGACGCTGGTTCCGAGGCTGTGGGCGACGACGGTGACCCGCTCGCAGGCGGGATCGCCGAGCACGTGGGCCAGGAGCTCGAGGCTCTGGTCCAGCACCTTGTTGCGGGCCATGTGCTTGATATCGGTTTCCTCATAGGTGGCCCAGGCCTCGACGTCGCCGAGGTAATCGGTAAGGAACCTGCCGATCCCGACCAGCCCCGCCAGTGAAGCGGCGATGGCAACCACGGTCTTCCAGTCGGCCTTCAGCGGCGCACCCAGCTGTGTCAGAACGTCGGCGAGCGGTCGGAACGCCAGCATCGACTGCAGCACGATCAGGACCCCGAACAACGTCGCCCCGGCCAGCAGTACCAGCGCCAGGGCCATGATCGCGAGGATGGCGGCATTGCGCAGCTCCTCGGAGCGGTAGGCCGCGTACCAGGCCCGCGCCAGCGCCTCGAGCCGCCTGGCGGTGTCCGGCTTCGACTTCGCCTCCTCGGCGATGAAGGAAAGAAACTCGTCGAAGCTGCCCTCGGGGAAATGGCGCTGCGCCTCGAGGCCTTCGAAATCGTCATAGAGGCTGATCAGGCGCGCGTAGTCGCGCTCTTCGATCTCCACGGGGGGCTGCGCGTGCTTGCGCTCGAACAGGGCGGCAAGGCTGGCCCGCCGCAGGCGTTGCCGCTCCCGCCACGGCGACCGCAGCGTGCGCCACGGCCGCAACGGCTGCTTGAACAGCCACTTCGTCACGCCCCACGGCGACTTGTTGCCGGCCATGATCGGGGCCCAATAGACTTCGTAGAACCGTACCGAAATCGCCTCTCGAACCTGCGGCCCCGTTGCGAAGACCGTGCGGATATAGCCGACGATGTCGCTGGATGCCTGGGCGGACCGAAGCGGCTCGACGCGCACCCTGATGTTTCGCAGCATCCCGAGCGAATTGCCGGCGCGATGCTGGCCGACCAGGTATCGATCGAGACAATCGATCAGCCGACTGGTCTCCTCATAGCGGCGCTGGCTGCCCATGCCATGAAAGTAGACCACGCTGGAATAGCTGGCGCGATCGGCGCCGCCGGCTTCGTCCTTTGGCCGCTCCGCGTTATCGAGATCGCTTGCCATCTCCTCCCCCTCTATCAGAGGGTGTATGATAGCTCATCCGCACCATAACCCGCCAGCCCGGTGAGGTCATCAAAGAGATCATCAAACGCAGCTTCGCGTCCCCGCGGCGCGATGCGCCCGAAGCTTTGCAGATCGTTCGGCCCCCATAGAATTCAGAGGGCGCAGGGAAGACCGGGTGCGCGCTGCACCCGCGGTCTCGCGTGCAAAAATGCAAAAATATGCGCACACGAGCATACAGGTTCAGCGGAGACACTCCGGCCTTCCCTGCGCAATGGCTTTACGGCTTATAACGTGCCCGCCCCGGCGATCAGGATTTGCTTGTCACCGTCGCCCCGCGGATTGACGGCTGGCCCGACGCCCGGTTGGGCCGGCTTCGCCTCCGCGGGACTTGACGCCAACCCAGAGGCTGTCAGGCCCACACGACTTCACCGTACGAAGCAGCGCCGTCGTCAGCGCGCCGTCCGGTCGCTCACAGGCCCCTGAGAGCCCACCCTGCAACCACCTGCCCGCCTGAAGCTGCCGCGTCCACCGCATCCCGCCCCAACGTTGGTAACGATGGCCGACGCCCCTCTGAGTGGGACGGGATGACGGAATCAATAAGGGTGTTTCTACCAAATCGCGAAGCGGAATATTTTTGCAACGTGGGCTGGACAGCCGGGTGAACAGCCAACGAACTGATTTGCCCGTCGGGTAGTCAGCCCATGGCCCGGAGCGTCCGCGTCAGATCGTCGAACAACTCGTCCACCGCAAAGGCGCGGGGAATCAACCGCTGCTGCGCGGCGTAGCGAATAATCATCTCCAGCGAGCGGCGCATCTCGTCATCGCTGAACCGCGGCACCGAGGCTGCCGGTGCGCGCGCGGCGCTTTCGCGCAGCAGGCGGAACACTTCCCGCACCACGTCGGGATGATGGTCGACGAGGTCTTGGCTGACCACCACCATGTGGTTGATCGGCAGCACGCCGTACTTGGCGAACCAGGATTTTTCTTCCGCGGCGACGTCCGGAAACAGCGGTTTCAGCCCGGGCCCATCCACCTTCTCGCCGAGCACGGCGTCGAGCTCGCCGTCGAGCAGCATCTGGATGATCTGCTTGCCCGCGGGCGCGCGCTCGGTGGTGTCGACGTATTCGGCAACATGCGCGCCCTCGAACGTCACCCAGTTGATAGCATCGAGGTTGACGCCGTATTCATTGGCGAGGATGCCGCGCAGCCACGCCCCTGTCGTGGTGGTGAAGGAGCGGATGCCGACGCGCCTGCCCTCGAGATCGCGCGGCTTCAGGTTGCCGAGACCGGCCCGGTACACCGCATGCGCATATTGAAACCGCGCCACCACCACGTGCGGCAGCAGCACCATCGGCTTGCCGAAGCTCTTCGCCATCAGCCAGGTGACGATGGCCATCTCCGAGACATCGAAGGCCTGCTCGCGCACCATCGGCTTGAAGCCTTTGTTGACGGGCGAATACTCCGCGAAATCGAATGCAATGAGATCGGACCTGAGCGATCCATCCTTCAGCGCCAAGGTGCCGGGATGATCGCCGAGCAGGGCACGCAGGCGTAGGGTCATTTCAGTCGGGCTCCGGTTTGGCGCTCACTTCGCATTCGCCGGCGCGTGCAGGTGCCACAGATCGGCGCGCCAGTGCAGCACGATCGCCAGCATCAGCGCGATGCCGGCGGCGGCGTAGAGCGAGGCGGTCGCGGCAAATCCGATATCGCCGATCAGGCTGCCGGCGGCCAGAAGGCCCAGCGGCAGGCTGTAGATCGCCAGCATGCGCACGCCCATCACCCGGCCGCGGAAGTGCTCGCTCGCGGTGCGCATCAGGATCACGGCGACCGAGATCATGGCAAGGCTCTGCATGAAGCCGGCCAGCGCCAGACACGCAATCGCGGCATGGATGGTCTGCATTTGCGCAAAAACCAGCAGGGTCGCGTACCACGCCATGGTGGCGCCGATCATCAGCCGCGCCACCCGGATGCCGCCGATCAGGCTCAATGCAATGGACCCGACCAGCGAGCCGAGCGCGAAGCTCGCCGCCATATAGCCAAGCCCGGTCTGGTCGGTGCCGTAGATATCTCGCGCGACATAGGGCAGCAGTCCGTTCGACAGCGGATAGGCGGTGAGATTGGCGAGGAACGCGACCCAGATCACCGCGCGCATCCGCGGCGTGGTCCAGACATAGGCGACGCCCTCCTTGAGGTCGCGCAGGGGCGAGCGCGGCAGCGCGCCATCAGCCGCTTCACCGACCGGATGCGGCTTCGAAGGCGCCACCACGCAGAGGGTCAGCAGGGTCGAGGCGATATAAAGAGTCACGATCGCGACATAGGCGGGCCCCATGCCGAGGGCCGCGAACAATCCGGCGCCGCTCAGCGCGCCCGCGAACTTCGCGGTGTCCATCGTGGTCCTGGAAATGCTGATCGCGCCGATCAACTGATCGTGCGGCATGATGGTGGCGACCAGCGCGCCGCGCACGCCGAGGTCCGACGGCCGGACCAGGCCCATGACCGCGACGATGATGAGGACATAGAGCGGACTGAGATGGCCTGATAGCGCCAGCGCCATCAGCGTGGCCGCCAGCACCGCATAGGTCGCGCGCATCATGGCGAGCAGGTCGCGGTGGCCGATGCGGTCGCCGACCACGCCGAACATCGGCGCAATCAGCGTGCCGACGAAATTGAGCGAAGCAAACACCGTCAAGAGCAGCACCGATCCGGTCTCGACCAGCACGTACCAGCCGAGAATCAGCGTCTCCATCTCGAACGCCCACGAGGTGAGCAGATCGGCGGGCCATTGAAAACGGTAGTTCCTGATGCGGAAGGGTGCGAGCGCGGAAGGCCGCGCGAGCCCGCTCAAATCCCGATGCCGCGGTTCATCGCGTTCCACCCTGCCCTGTTTCTTGTTAGCCCAGCCAACCGATTTCCCTGCGGTGAAAATTGCTGCCTGGAGGTTGGACACAGCGTAGCGTTGATCTTGTTCGTGTCAATCACGCCCGGCGGCATGGCGCCATTCCGCAGTTGCGATGGGCGTCCGGCGCAGCGCCTCGGCAACCGCCCGGGCGACGAGATTTTCGATTCCCGAAACGTTGCCGATCACGCCGGCATAGACCACGTCATTGCGGTTCAGTTCCGCGATCAGCCTCGGCGCGTCGCTGGCGCCGTGCATGCCCTCGCCGGAAAACATGCCGACCACGACGGCAGGTCCCTGCACCCGCGCCATCGCCTGCTCCAGGAACGGCCGTTCCTCCAGCAAGGCGATGCCGACGCTGCGGAACGCTGCACGACCTTCGATCGCGCGCACCACCTGTTCGGTGGCTTCGCGCGAGGCCGAATTACGCCGCGAGCCATGGGCGAGCAGGATGACGCTGGTGGTTTCCGGCGCAAAGCTGTTCTCGCGCGCGACTTCGCTGGCGCGACCCAGCACCAGATCCGGCAGGCCGGAATCGAGGCCGAGCGGCGGCAGCACCTCGACATTGCGGCTCTCGCTGTTGGCCTCGTCGAGCAATTGCACCAGCCGGTCGCGGGTAAAGTAGCCGCTCGAGGCGAACAACGGATAGACGATCACCCTGGGCGCGGTCAGCGCGGCGAACGCCTCGCCGATATCAGGCGTGCCGTTGATGAAGCCGACGCCGACTTCCGCAACGAGCCCTTGGGCGGAAACGGCCTGCGCGATGTCCTTGACGCCGTCGTTGGTCGCTCCCTCGCTTCGTTCGCCATGGGCCGCGATCAGCAATGCAACGCGAGCGGTTTCGTCATCCGCGCTCAATGACTGGTCCCGTCGGAGAAATTGATCTTGTTCCATACATTATACTTACCTGACGGCCGCGACATCGGAATGCGCTTGATCTCGGCGAAGCTAGCGGCGTCGTAGATCACCAAGGCGCCGTCGTTCTCCCAGATCGATACCAGCGCGTGACGCCCGTACCTGTCGAACTCGACATGGGCGGCGGTTTTGTTCGGCGCGGGAGTCACGGTGCGGATGATCTCGAGGCTGCGCTTGTCGATGATCGACATCGTATCCTTCTTCGGCCCCATCATGGCATCGGTCCAGGCATAGGGCGAATTTTCGTGGCTACGCATGAAAAAGCCCGGCCCCGGTGTTTCGATCGCCTTGATCAGCGACCAGTCCTGCATGTCCAGCACGCTGATCTTGCCTTCCTTCAGATGCGGGGTCGCCATCACAGGCCGCCCGTTCCAGGTCCAGGAAATTCCGGAGCCGAGGTGCGGCAGGCCGGGCAAGGTAAGCTGCTTGATGTCGCGGCCGACGGTGAGATTGACGACGATCGCCTTGCCCTCCCGGGCCGAGCCGACCAGATTGCGGTAGGGCGGATCGAAGAAGAAGTCGTCGAGCGGTTCGGGGATTTCAATCCGGCGCAGCGCGAACAGCCCCTGCGACGACTGCAAGGCCTCGACCATGCCCTTCTCGTGCGAATGCACCAGCCCCGGATAGACCGGCGGGGCATTCGGATCGGTGGCGATCTCCCAGATTTCGGGCACGTCCTTCAGCGCCGCGATGAAGCTGTCGCGCGGCGGCGCCTGGTACACCGCCGATACCCGCGACGAATTTCCCTTCTTGTCCCTGGCTTCGAAAATCTTCTCGACCGACAGGTCCGCGGTGGACAGCATCACGAGCGTATACGGCAGGTAATTGGCGACGGCGATATGCTTGCCGTCGCGCGAAATCGCGATGTTGCGCGAATTGATGCCGGCGCGCACCTCGGACAGCATGGTCAGGGTCCAGAGATCGTATTTGCTGACCCAGCCGTCGCGCGACATGAAGAAGACATAGCGGCCATCGGGCGTGAACTTCGGGCCGCCATGCAACGCAAAGCGGGTCGGAAACCGCGCCAGCGGCTCGAAGCGATCGCCGTCTAGGATGGTGGCGTGGTGGTCGCCGGTTTCGACCACGACGAACAGGTTCAGCGGATCGGCAGCAAAGCGCGGGCGGTCGAGCGCGGGTGCGGTGGCGTGGATGACGCGGCTCGCGGCAATCTCCACAGCTCCCCACGCAGGCATCTTCGGCAGCGGCGTCGCAATGAAGGCCGCCAGTGCCGCGATCGCGTCCTTGTCGAGTGTCGCGCTGAAGCCCGGCATTTGCGTCGCGGTCCGGCCATCGGCGATGACAGCAGCCGCCCGCGGTCCCATCAGGCGCCCGAGATTTTCCGGCAGCAGCGCGGGCCCCTGCCCGCCGAGCCGGTCCGCGCCATGACACGCCGCGCAGTGGCCGGCGAACAGTTTTGCGGCGTCCGGCTCCGCCACGGCCGGGACGGTCAGGCCGATGACAGCCAGCAGCACGCCGGCGAGCTCAGAGCGAAAGCGGCGCTTCATGGCGTGCTCCGCGGTAGGCGCTGACCGTGACGCGCTCGACCGGCGCAGCGAGGCCGATCTCGGTATCGGTCAGGTAGCAGCCGGGATCTTCGGCCCAGGGATCGCCGGTGATGCGCATCGCCCGCACCCTGGTGTTGCCGTTGCAGACGTCGAAGAACGCGCACTGGCCGCAGCGTCCGCCGATCACGCGCGGCTTCCGCTTCAATCCGGCCATGATCGGATCGGACAGGTCGGTCCAGATCGCCGAGAACGGCCGCGCCTTGACGTTGCCGAGGGTGTAGTGCCACCACATCGTATCCGGATGCACATTGCCGAGATTATCGATATTGGCGACGTTGACGCCGGACGAGTTGCCGCCCCACTGCCTGAGCCGCGTGCGCAAGCCCTCCACGGCGTGCGGCATGGTGCGCTCCGCCCAACGCAAGAGATAGACCGCATCGGCGTCGTTGTTGCCGGTAACGATTTCCATGTCGCTGCCGCTTTGCGCCCAGCGCCAGGCGCGGTCGATCACCATGTCCATGGTGTCGCGCGTGGTCTGCCACACCGCGTCATCGCCGCGGTTCTTGTTGCCGCGTCCGGCATACACCAGATGCGACAGATAGAATTTGTGAAATCCCTCGCGCTCGACCAGATCGAGCATGTCAGGCAGTTCGGCGGCGTTGTCTTCCGTCATGGTGAAGCGCACGCCGACCTTGATGCCGCGGTCGCGCAAGAGCCGCAACCCGCCCAGCGCTTCGTCATAGGCGCCGATCTTGCGGCGGAAGCGGTCATGGGTGTCGCCGATGCCGTCGAGCGAAATCCCGACATAGTCGTAGCCGACATCGCGGATGCGGTCGGCGAGCGCAGCATCGACCAGCGTGCCGTTGCTGGAAAGCCCGACATAGAACTTCATGGCCTTGGCGCGCTCGGAGATCTCGAAGATGTCGCGCCGCATCAGGGGTTCGCCGCCGGACAGGATCAGCACCGGCACGCGAAACGCCCTGAGGTCGTCCATCACGGAGAACACCTCCGGCGTCGACAGTTCGCCGGGGAAATCGACATCGCCCGAAATCGAGTAGCAGTGCTTGCAGGTCAGGTTGCAGCGCCGGATCAGATTCCAGATCACCACCGGTCCCGGCGGCTGCCGCGCCGGGCCGAGCGGCGTCGGCTCGCGCAATTCGTGCAGATAATGGCTGAGGCGAAACATTTGCGCCGCTCCCTGGGGCTTCACGCAGCGATGCGCAAGCCGGTCTTCTTCAAAATCCGGGTGGAAAACAGGACGTCATGTGCGCGGGCGGCGGGACCG
Source organism: Bradyrhizobium sediminis (assembly GCF_018736085.1). Classification (NCBI taxonomy): domain Bacteria; kingdom Pseudomonadati; phylum Pseudomonadota; class Alphaproteobacteria; order Hyphomicrobiales; family Nitrobacteraceae; genus Bradyrhizobium; species Bradyrhizobium sediminis. The sequence continues at coordinate 3,594,145 of NZ_CP076134.1, forward strand.
ATCAATCGCGCAATGCGCTCGACCTTGGCCCTGACCTCGTCGCGGGTATGGCCGTGCACCATGGCGAAGAGATTGTAGGGCCACAGCGGCAGATGCCGCGGCCGCTCATAGCAATGCGTGACCTCGTCGAGCGCGCCGATCTTGGCGCCGATCCCGGCAACGGCATCGTCGGCGACGTCCCACACCGACATGCCGTTGGCGGTGAAGCCGAGCGCGTAGTGGTTAGGGATCGCGCCGATCCGGCGGATGGCGCCCTCGCCGAGCAGCCGCTTCAGGCGGGCGATGATGTCGGCCTCCTCGAGGCCGAGTTTTTCGGCGATCGCCCGATAGGGCTCGCATACCAGTGGAAGCCCGGCCTGGGTAGCGGCAACGATCCTGCGATCGACGGCGTCGAGCATCTTCATACCTCCACCCGGAAACCGACGAAGAACTCGTGCATCTTCGGCATGGCGTGCACGCCAAGCCCGGTTTCCGCTTCAATTTCCGCGATCACCTCTGCGATGCGGCGCGGGTCTTCCGCCGAGACGACGAACCACATGTTGAGCGCATGGGTACGCTCGTAATTGTGCGCAATTTCGGGATGGGCATTGACCTGCTCCGCCACCTCGTCGAACCGCTCCGGCGGCACCGCGATGGCCGCAAGACAAACATCGCCGCCGAGCAGTTCCGCGTTCCACAGCGGGCCGAAGCGGCTCAACCGCCCCGCCCCGACGAGATCGCGGACGCCTTCGATGAGTTCGCCCTCGCTCAGTCCGAGCTCTAAGCCGGCGTCGCGAAACGGCCGCGGCGTCAGCGGAAACCCGCCCTGCAGGCCGTTGATGATGGCTCTTGATGTGGGATCGATGACCGGCATCAGTTCAACCCTCTGGCTTCCGAGAACACCGCACCGCGCTGCTTGAAGCAGCGCGTCGAGAACAGCACCGCCTGCCTGTTCAAGCCGGTATCGGCCAGCAGATTGATCTCGTCGATGACGGCGTAAGCGTCCTGGCGCGCCCGCGCGTGGATCATGCAGAAGATGTTGTAGGGCCACAGCGGCAGATGGCGCGGCCGGCGGTAGCACAGCGTGACGTTCGGATTTCGGGTGAAACTCTCCGCGACCGAATCGACCATGTCGTCCGGCACGTCCCACACCGCCATGGCGTTGGAGTTGTAGCCGAACTTGTCATGCCGCACGACGCAGCCGAAACGGGTCACGATGCCGGCGCTGGTGAGATGATCGAGCCGGTCGATGATTTCGTCCTGGTCGAGATCGAGTTGCTCGGCCACCGCCCGGTAAGGCTGCTCGACCAGCGGCAGGCCGTCCTCGATCGCCGCCAGGATGCTGCGGTCGCGCGGATCGGGACGATAGTCGCCGCGCGGACCGGCCGGCTCGCGCTTTGCGGCGCGCGCGGCGCGAAGCGGAAAGCCGAGACCGAGATGGTAGGCGCTGAGCATCGGCAGGTCGATCGCCTTAAGCCCGGTCTGCCGTTTGATGCTCTCGATGGTCGCGGCGATCGCCCTGGCATCGGCGCCGGCAATCACGAACCACAGATTGAGCGCGTGAGTGCGCTCATAATTATGGGTGACCAGCGGCTCGCGGCTGACGATCGCCGCCACCTCCTCCAGCCGCTCGGGCGGAACCTGCAGCGCCGCCAGCGTGCTGGCGCCGACGGTGTTCGGCCGCACCACCGCGCCGATGCGCGAGATCACCCCGATCTCGTGCAGGCGGCGAAAGACGCGAATGGTTTCGCGTCCATTGAGCGCCGCGGAGCGGCCGACGACCTCGAAGGGTTTGTCGACCAGCGGGAAATTGTGCTGCCAGCGGTCGACCAGTGTCAGTTCGGCTGGGTTCGGGCTCATTGTCCAATCCTCGTTGCACGTGCGGTGAAGAAAATGCCGGATGGTTTCTGCGCGGAGATCTGTCCCTTCCTGGCGAAGGTCGCGGCGTCGTAGACGTCGACGCGGTCGGCGTCGCGCAGCGAGACCCATACCTCGTTGCCGCGCGGGGTGAATTCCATGTGCAGCACCGCCGGTCCCGGCGCGAAGCGGTGGATCACCTTCAGCGTCAGGGTATCGACGATGTCGATGGTGTCGTTGAGCGGATGGGCGAAATTGACCCAGACATGGCGGCCATCGGGACGCGCCACCGCAAACACCGGCTGGCCATGCGTGGCGACACGGCCGGCCTCGGCGAAGCTGCGGGTGTCCACCGCGATCAGTTCATGGCGGCCGACCGCGGGCAGCAACAGCCGGTCGCCGATCGCCGCCCAGCCTTCGAGATGCGGCATCTTGTAGACCGGCAACGGCTCCTCGCCATGGCCGTAGCGGTCGAGGATGCGCTCGGCCCTCAGCGGCGATTGCCACATGTCGACATGCACGACGCCGTCCTCGCCGAACAGGCCGGCCAGATAATGCCGGCCGTCCGGCGTGACGTTGCCGTCATAGGGCAGCTTGCCGACCCCGGTCAGCCGGGTGATCGCCGGCGTCTCAACCTTTGAAAGGTCAGCAATCCAGATTTCGCCGGCGTTGTAGAGCGCAAAGGCGAAACGACGCCCCGGCAGATCGACGAGGCCGACCGTCTTCGAGGCCTTGCCGTCGGCGCCGGTGGCGGGAATATCCGCAACCTGCGCCAGCGTCCTGGCGTCGAACACCCGCACCCCGCCCGGCTCGTAGTTGGAGACCGCAATCAACTCGCCGTCGTCGGAAATGGCGCCGCCGATCGAATTGCCGGCCTGGACCACGCGCCCGGCGATCTTCGCCGTCAGCAGGTCGATCCTGGTCAGCCCGCCGTCGCGTCCGAACACATAGCCGTAACGCTGATCCGGCGAGAACACGACCGAGGCATGCGAGAGATCGCCGACGCCCTGGACGCGGCCGAGCGTCTCGCGCGCGCTGGTATCGACGATCAGCACCGAACCTGTCGCGCGCTCGATCACGAGGCCGAGGTTGCCGGTGCCGCGCAGTGCTTCGGCAAGCCCGGTAGCCGGGACCGCCAGCAACAACAGCGCAGCAAATATGCGCGCAGCGAACATCATGGCAGATTTCCCTGCTTGAGCCGGTCGGCGATCCAGCGGGCGTCGAGCTCGGAGAGCAGCGGCCGCCATGGCGGCATCGGCGTGCCCGGAATGCCATCGAGAATGATGTGGACGAGCTGGTCGCGGTCCCAGGGCCCGAGCTGCTCGACGGTCAGGGGCTTGCCTAGGCCGCCCTTCAAGGTCAGCCCATGGCATGAACCGCAGTCCTGCCGCACCAGGTTCGCCAGTCTGGCCGGATCGGGCGCCGTCTCTGCGGCCGAGGCCGCCGCCATCGTCGCGATCAGCGCCAACGCCGCGTTAGGCCACAACCGAGATCGCGCCGGAGTCCGTTGCATCGTCGTGCTCATTGCGCTGCATGGCGATCGCTGCGACCCGACCGATGATGAACAGGACGGGGCCCGCAAAGCCAGCCTCCTTGGCCGCCGCGGGAAGTGCTGCGAGCCAAGTGCATACTCGCTGCTCCCCGGGGGTCGTACCTTGACACACCGCAAGGACCGGGGTGTCCGGCGGCAAGCCGTTGGCGATCAGGTTCCCTGCGATTTCCTCGATGTTGGCGAGCCCCATGTAAACGACGAGCGTGGTTTCGGGATCCGCCAGCGTCGTCCAGTCCAGATCCAGGGGCTCGTTCGCCTTGCGATGTCCGGTGACGTAGTGGACGCCGGTCGCAAGTCCGCGATGGGTCAGCGGAACTCGCAGCGATGCGGCGCAGCCCTGCGCCGCGGTGATGCCGGGGATGACCTCATAGGGAATGCCGGCGCGCTCGAGTTCGGTTGCTTCCTCGGAGCCGCGACCGAAAATGAAGGGGTCGCCGCCCTTCAGCCGCACCACGGTCCGGCCGGCCCGGCCGAGCCGCACCAGCATTTCGTTGATTTCTTCCTGCGGCACCGGATGGAAGCTGGCCTGCTTGCCGACATTGATCCGGGCCGCGCCGTCCCCGATGGTGGCGAGAATGCTGTCGGGCACCAGCCGATCGTAGACGACAACCTCCGCCTCCTTGATGATCCGCGCCGCCTTCAAGGTCAGCAGTTCCGGATCGCCGGGACCCGCCCCGACCAGGTAGACTTTTCCAACGCTCATAGCGCGCTCCGCCCGGTTGGCCTCTGCAATTCGGATCTTTGCATCGAGTCGGCGCGGCAGGCTCGTTGCCGCGCCGACTCGGTGTCGTCAGATCCTCAATAGACGTCGTTACGCGTATTATGGACGTTGAACTTGCCGGTCGGCGTCACCAGCCGCTTGTCGCGGATGACCGTCTTCAGGGTCAGCGTCTTGTCGTCGACCACGACGATCGCCGATTCCTGGGCCTTGTTGTTCCAGACCGAGAACCAGACTTCGTTGCCGTCCTTGTTGTACTCGCCCTGCACGACGCGGCGCGCGCCTTCGGAAATCCCGGACCACTGGCCGATCGGAAGCACCTTGTATTCGGGCTTCTCCTTGGCGAGATCCTTGATCTTGAATACCGCAACCGACGAGGAGATTTCGGCGTCGGTGTTCAGCGGCGTATCGACGTAGAGGTTTTCCGACTTCGGATGGGTCTTGATGAACAGCGACCCGCCGCCCTGGCCGTCGACCTTCTGCACGACCTTCCAGGCATGCTGCTTGTTCTTCTCCGGATCGGTGCCGATGAAGGAGATCGTCTCGTTGCCGAGATGGCTGGTCGCCCAGACCGGACCGTATTTCGGATGCAGCAGGTTGGCGCCGCGTCCGGGATGCGGGGTCTGGCCGCCGGATTCGATCACGCTGACCAGCTTGTCTTCCTTGGTATCGACGATCGCGATCTTGTGGCGGGCGTTCGCCGCCACCAGGAAGTAGCGCCCGGTCTTGTCGAAGCCGCCGTCATGCAGGAAGCGCTCGGCCTCGATCGCCGTCACCTTCAGGTTCTTGATGTCCTTGAAGTTGACGAGCAGGATCTGTCCGGTCTCCTTGATGTTGACGACGAATTCCGGGTTGTAGTGCGAGGCCACGATCGAGGCGACGCGCGGTTCCGGGTGGAACTCCTGGGTGTCGTAGGTCATGCCGCGGGTGGAGACGACCTTGAACGGCTCGAGCGTCACGCCGTCCATGATCACGTATTGCGGCGGCCAGTAGGCACCGGCGATCGCGTACTTGTCCTCATACCCCTTGAACTTTGAGGTCTCGATCGAGCGCGCTTCGGAGCCGACCTTGAGTTCGGCCACGGTCTGCGGCGGATCCATCCAGAGATCGACCAGGTTGATCTTGGAGTCGCGACCCACCGTGAACAGGTAGCGGCCGGAGGCCGACATCCGCGAGATATGCACCGCATAGCCCGTCTTCAGGATCAGCTCGATCTTCTTGGTCGTGCCGTCGATCAGGGCGACTTCGCCCGCATCGCGCAGCGTCACCGCGAACAGGTTGTCGATATCGAGCTTGTTCATTTTCTTGGTCGGCCGTTGCGCGACCGGGATCAGGACCTTCCAGCTCTCCTTGATCTCCTTGAGACCGAATTCCGGCGGCTGCGCCGCGTCGTTGAGCAGATAGCGCGCCATCAGCTCGATGTCGGCCGTCTGAAGGTCGCCGGAGGTGCCCCAGTTCGGCATGCCGCCGGGAGACCCGTAGGTGATGAAGTCGCGCAGATAGTCGAAGCCGAGCTTCTTGGTAAGATCAGGCGTCAGTGGCTTTCCGGTCGCGCCCTTGCGCAGCACGCCGTGACAGCCCGCGCAGCGTTCGAAATAAATTTGATTCGCCTTGTCGAACTCCGCCTTGCTCAGCACGGGATCGCCGGGCTTGGTGCCGGGCTGTTCGGTGCCCTTGCCGCTCAGCGTATCCAGGCTCGGCTGGTACTGGCCGCCGGGCGTGGTTTTGTGTTTCTCGATATCGGCCGGTGCCGGCTTGGCCGGCTGCTGTTGCGCATATCCAGGCGCCGTCGAGCCGAGATAGAACATACCCGCGGCGGCGATGCCGCCCGTGAGCATTGCAAGCACATAAGCGTGACGTCGCATCGCATTCCTCCGCATGAATCTGGTGCTTTGTTTATGCCCATGCTGCGGGTGCGTTGCCTTGACCGCGGTTAAGGACGCGGTTTGCCGCAGTTTGACATAGCTCAATGCGCACCTGTCCAAAGACTGCCTCATCCGAAACCATGCGAAGCAGCGTCATCGTGAGCAAGCTCCCTAAGGCGCGCTGGATGTTGCGCATTTTCGCGGCTCTGGTGCTGGCGGCGAGTGGCGGCGCGCAAGCCGCCGACCTCGGAATCGCCAAACAATTTTTTCCTTCGGAAAGTTCCGCGACGATCGAGCAGCCGCAGGGGACCCCACCTGCCGCGATCGTCCGCGGCTCCGACGGCCGTATCCTCGGCCATGCGTTCTCGACCTATGAAGTTTCCGGTTCGGTCGGCTATGCCGGCCGCCCGCTCGATATCGTCGCCGCGGTCACGCCCGAGGGCATCATTGCCGGCGCCCGGATCGTGGCGCATGAAGAGCCGATTCTCGTGATCGGCATCCCGCGCGAGGCGCTCGCCGCCTATGTGGCGGCCTTCAAGGACTTCGATATCCGCGCCGGCGCCGGGCTCAAGCAGACCAGAGATCTCGCGAGCGGCCCCCACGCCGTGGCGGGTGCGACCATCACCAGCACTGTCATTCGCGATGCCATCGTGCGCTCGGCGCGGGCGATCTGGCGCAGCCGAAGCGGCGCTGCGGAAAATGTTGCGCGGCTCGACCGCGAAACCCTGCGCCGGTCGTCCTGGCCATCCCTGCTCGCCGAGGGCGCGGTGCAGCGGCTCTTGGTGTCGCGCGGCGAAGCGGCGAAACTGCTCGGCACCAGGGACAATGAACCGGAGAAGGCTTTCATCGATCTCTGGCTGGCGCTCGCCACTCCGCCGCCGATCGGTGAAAGCCTGCTGGGACAGCGAATCTACGAAAGCGAACTGGCCAGGATCGGTCCCGAGGACGATCTCGTCCTGATCGGTGCGACCGGCCTCTATTCCTTCAAGGGCACCGAATGGCGCCGGTCCGATTCGTTCAACCGCATCGAGATCATTCAAGGCGGCCGCACCATCCGGCTGAAACCCGCCGACCATACCGTGATCGAAGCGCTGCGGGCGGCAGGCGCGCCCGAACTGCGCGAGATTGCGGTGTTTCGTATTGCCCGCTCGAGCGGCTTCGATTCGACCAAGTCGTTCCGGCTCGATCTCGATCTCGGTCCTGCGGTATCCGCGGCCGGACCCGCGGTGGTATCGCTGGAGTACCGGATACCCGACCGCTATTTGATCACACCGGCGGTTGCGCCGGCGACGGCACTGCCCGGCAAGGCGGCACAATCCGCGGCGTCCGCGCCAAGCCAGGCGCCGTTATGGCAGGATATCTGGTGGGCCCGCAGTTACGAAATCGCAGCGCTCGGCGCGATGCTCGTCGTGCTCGGCGGCATCCTGATCTTCCAGGATACGGTGACCGCGCATGGCCGCTTCTACTACCGCCTGCGCACCGGTTATCTGCTGCTGACCTTCGTCTTCCTCGGCCTGATCGCCAACGCGCAATTGTCGGTGGTCCATGTCCTGACCTTCATTCATGCCCTGCTGTCGGGGTTTCGCTGGGAGCTGTTCCTGCTCGACCCGATGGTGTTCCTGCTCTGGAGCTTCGTCGCGATCAGCATGCTGTTCTGGGGACGCGGCGTATTCTGCGGCTGGCTATGTCCGTTCGGGACCCTGCAGGAACTGACCAACCAGCTGGCGCGACGGCTCGGCATCAAGCAGATCGAAATTCCGTTCGGGCTGCACGAGCGGCTCTGGATGATCAAATATGTCGCCTTTGTCGGCATCCTGGCGATCTCGCTGCGCTCGATCATCACCGCCTTCCAGTTGGCCGAGGTCGAACCGTTCAAGACCGCCATCACGATGAAATTTCTGCGCGAGTGGCCGTTCGTGCTTTATGCGGGGAGCCTCTTGGTCGCCGGGCTGTTCATCGAGCGGTTCTACTGCCGCTACCTCTGTCCGCTCGGCGCTGCGCTGGCGATCCCGGCGCGCATGCGGATGTTCGAATGGCTCAAGCGCTACCGCGAATGCGGCTCCGAATGCCATGTCTGCGCGCGGCGCTGCACCGTTCAGGCGATTCATCCGCTCGGCCAGATCAATCCAAACGAATGCATCTACTGCCTGAAATGCCAGGCCAACTATTTCGACCACGACGTCTGCCTGCATCTGAAGAAGCGCGCGGCGCGGCGCCAGCCGTTTGCAGCCACGCCTGTTCCGGGCAGCGCCGGCGCACGACCGAAAGGAGCCGGCGATGCGACCTGACGCCCCGACGCGACGCCGCGTCATCACGATTTTCGCTGCCGCCGCCGCCGTCGCCGGCAGCCCTGCCCGGCCGCGAGAGGCCGACTACGCCTGGCGCGGCGTCGCGATGGGTGCGGACGCCACCATCCTGTTCAACGGGGTCGAACCCGCAACCGCCCGCAGCGCCATTGCCGCCGCGGCCGCGGAAATCGATCGTCTCGAAGACGCGCTGAGCCTGTTCCGCGAAAACTCGGAATTGCGGCGCCTGAACCGTGACAAGCTGCTGCCTTCGCCGAGCGGCGACGTGCGCCGCGCGCTGGCACTGGCGCTCGATATCGCCGGCCGCAGCGGCGGCCTGTTCGATCCGAGCGTCCAGGCGCTTTGGGAAGCGCATGTGGACTGGTTTGCCGCATCGCCCGACGCCGGCCTGCCGCCCGATAAACTGATCGCCAAGGCGCGGGCAGCGGTCGACTGGCGCCGGATTGCGATCGAACCTGACGGCATCCGCACCGGCGCGGATCAGCGCCTCACGCTCAACGGCCTCGGCCAGGGGTATGTCACCGACCGGGTCGCGGACCTGCTGTATTTACGTGGCTTGCGACATATCTTGGTCGATCTCGGCGAGCAGCGCGCGCTCGGGCCGCGCCAGGACGGTGCGCCATGGCTGGTCGCCCGCGCCAATGCCGCGCCGTTCGCACTGAGCGGCGGCGCGCTGGCGACCTCGGAAGGTTCAGGCTGCGTGCTCGGCGCGTCCGGCGCTGCGCATCATCTGTTCGACCCGCGCAACGGCCGCAGTGCCACACATTGGAAGACAATCACGGTGCATCATCGCTCCGCCGCGGTCGCCGATGCGCTGTCGACGGCGCTTTACGCCGCTTCGCCGGACGAAATCGAGGCCCTGCTGCCGCGCTTTGCGGGAACGGCGATATGGGCGACCGGCCACGACGGACGCGAACGGCGATGGATTTCGCCGCCGGTCGATGGGACCGTCGGCTGAAATCCACCCGCCGCCAACGCTATCGCAAGAGCCCTTCGGTTACTTGGTCTTGCCTTCCGCGTCGTACTGCTTGAGGAAGGCCCAGAGACTCTTCGCCTCGCCCTCGTTCTTGATGCCGGCGAACACCATCTTGGTGCCCGGGATCTTGGCCTTGGGATCCTTGATGTATTCGAGGAAGACTTCCTCGCTCCAGGTGATGCCGGAACCCTTGTTGGCATCGGAATAATTGTAAGCGGCCACCGTTCCGGATTTGCGGCCATCGAGGCCGTTCAGCACCGGACCGACCTTGTTCTTCGCCGTCGGTCCCACATCGTGACAGGCGGCGCACTTCTTGTACGAGGTTGCGCCGGCTGCCACGTCCTGTGCGAACGCGCCGCTCGCCGATACCATCGAGATCGCAACCACCGTAATCATTCTCTTCATAATCGCCGTCTCCTTCTGCTGGATGCCGTGTACCGGCCTGACTTGACCGGAATTCGTAAAGATCCGATTTCACCCCGGATGGGTGCCGAGCGCGTTGTGCAGCCTTGCGTCATGGGTCTCGAAGTGCCGGGAAAACCACGCATCGAGCCGCTGCGCCAGCAAACCTTCGTCGAAGCGGTCGCTGGCCTCGAAATCCTCCATGATGTCGCGGATCTCGTCCAGCAGGCGTTCGTGGTCGTTCTTGTGCTGGACCAGCTGGTCGTAGCTGCGTTCGCGCATGAAGCGCTCCTCGAGCGCAAAATGCGCCGAGATCGCCTTGAACAGGTCACCGAAGAAATCGAGCACCGCATCCTTCGATCCCCGCGAGGTGGCCTCTTCGTAAAGACGGTTGACGAGGTCGACGAGTTCCCTGTGCTCGTGATCGACGGCGGCTATCCCGACGCTGTAGCGGCTCTCCCAATGCAAAAGGCCCATGGCGTACCCCTCAGCGAAAGATGAACTCGCCGCTCTCCGGCCGGTAGTCGATGACGAACATCTGGCTCGGCGCGAAGTCCACGGTACCACGGCGCTCGTGATCGAAGCCATCGGCGCGCGCGGTGTCCCGCATGCGCACCGCAACATCGTATTTTCCGGCCGGCATCACGAAGCGCTGATAGACCCGCGACGGGCCGTCGCCGGCGATCCCGGTCGGCGGCAGGTCAGCAGCATAGATCCTGCGGCCGTCGATATCGAGCTCGACATAGAGGGACCGGCGTACCCGCGGGCAATCCTGCACCCGGCGCATGTTCGGCGGCAGCTTGGCGATCTCTTCCGGGGTCAGCCTGCGGCATTCCCCCTTGCGGTCCGCGCCGTGCACGAAGGTCAGCATCATGATGCCGGAATTTTCCGGAATTTGCCGATAGACCGGCCGGTCGGACAGCCACGCCACGCCGGCGAACAGCGCGGCGATGATGGCGAACTGGCCCGCCAGCCGCAGCAGCCTCATCATGAATCCCCCTTCGCTTCGGCGGGTTCACGATTCCTGCCGGGCCGGGATACGAGACTGGCCGCCAGCGGAGACCGCAGACGCAGCGGCGGCAGGCCGGCGATGGTGGCGGCGAACGATGCAATGGCGGATTCGGCTTTCGTCACCTCGATCGCCGAGGCCCAGATCGTGGCAATGCGGTTGCGCGGCACCCGGGCGCGCAAATAGGGATCGCGCTGTCCGGCAAAGCGCTGCTCGGTCCAGTCGACGCCGAGGCGGTTGTAGCAAGCGCTTTCCGCGCAGCCCGCGACCACCACACCGTCGGCGAGATCGCGGCTGAGCACGAAGTCGATCAGCGACGGCGGCATCATCGCGACGCAGGGCATCACGACCGTTCCATCGAGGCGCCCGCCGGCGGCGCCGTGTTCGCAGGCGAGCACCAGCACCCGCCCCGGCTTCGCCAATGTGCCGGCGGCGGCGACGACCCGCTCGCGCAATTCCTTCAGCGAGTAGTCGGGCAGATCGATCCCGGTCTTGAGCTCCTCCGAGCGGCGGAACGGCGTCGAGGAAGGACATGCGCCGACGCAGATGCCGCAGGATACGCAGAGCGACGGATTGACCGCGGCCTCGGTCGGAAACGGCATGCCATCGGTGCGCGGGACCATCCGGATCGCCTCGTAGGGGCAATCCTCGGCGCAGCGCGCGCAGCCGTTGCAATGCGCCAGATCGATTTCCGCAGGCTTCGCCCGCCGCATCGGCGGCAGCCAGGGCATCAGCGCGATCATCAGCGAGAACGCGCCCAAAAAGGCCCAGACCGCGCCGTTGCCCCAGATATTGGTCAGGGGATAGAGCGGCAGATAGAGCCAGTCGATACCGACCTCGGCGGGGACCTTGGCCAGATCGGCGTGGCCCTGCGACAGCGCGGGCTTCCAGATCGACACCGCGAGCAATGCCGCCAGCGACAGCAGCGCAAGCGTCCGCGGCGGGTTCATCTTCGGCCGGGAGATGCGGATGATATGAATCCACATGATGAAGAGCAGGAACAGCGGCACCGCCACATGCATGAACACCATCAGTGAAAAGAAGCGGCTGGTGAGCGTGCCGGTGGAGATGAAATTGCGAGCAATCGGCTCGCCGAAAATCGGCAGCCAGTCCAGGAGTTCCGACGAGACGATCGCGACATATTGCGCGAGCTTGTCCCACACCAGCCAGTAGCCGGTGATCCCCGAGGCGTAGAGCAGCCAGATGATTGGCAGGCCGGTGATCCAGGAGAACCAGCGAACGCCGCGATAACGATCCAGCGAAAACTCCCGCAGCAGATGGACTACCACCATCACCACCATCAGGTCGGAGGCATAACGGTGAAAGCTGCGCATGACGCCGGCGTGAAACCAGTAGGCCTGCGTCATATGCTCGACCGATTGATAGGCCCGCTCGATGCCGGTATCGAAGAAGATGAACAGATAGATCCCGCTCACCGCCACGATCCAGAAAAAGAAGAAGCCGAGCGCGCCGAGCTGCGCGATCGGATTGAGCTGCGGCGAGAACAGCCGGTCGAACGGCCGCTCTATCAGCGAAAATCCTGCCCGAAGCACGCTGCGGATGGCGCCGATCACATTGCTCTCCGTGTCAACCGGTCCTCGCCGCTCATGCGTGCGCCGAGCGAAACCACTCCCGCAGGATGAGGCCGCCCATGACGAGGAGAGAGAACGCCGCGATCACGCTGCCGAACACCAGCCCGTAATCGATGCGGTAGCGGCCGGCGCCCGGATCGTAGGCGGTGCAGATGAACTTGATACGGTCCACGATGCCGCTGAAGGTGAACGAGGTCGTGGTGCCGTAGACGACGTCCTTCAGCGGCTCCATGAACATCTGCAGCGGGAACTCCTCGCCGTAGACGTGGCGGTAGATCCTGCCCTCGCGGTCGACGATCGTGGTTTGCGTCAGATGATCGAAGCCGCCGGCCACCGCGCGGTAGCTGAAGCCGAGGTCGCCGAGCAGCGCCTCGATGGTCGCGGGATCGGCGCTGGCCACCCGCCAGTTCGGCAGTTTGATGCCTTGCATCGATGCGAACTGGGTCAGCCGTACCGGCGTGTCGTTGCGCGCGTCGAAGCCGACCGTGAGCACGTTGAAGCGGTCCAGGCCGATCATCCGCCCGGCCTCGTTCACGGCGTCGATGACATGCTGGGTGGTCGGCGGGCAGACCGAACTGCAGGCGGTGTAGACCAGGCTGATCACCAGCGGCTTGCCGCGGTAGTCGCGCAACGCCAGTGGCGCGCCCTTCATGTCGACAAGGGTGTAGTTGCCGATGGCTCGTCCAAGCGCCTGCGTTCCCTTGGCGACCGTTGCCGCGGGATCGAGTTGTGGCGACGCGGCCCCTGCGGAAACCGGCGCAATGAGCAAATAAGCGAGCACGGTCGCCGCGCATGCCGCAATGCGGCCCCAGGTCATAACCAATGCCTGACGGCGCTCGCGAGCAGCGCGCCGGCGATCAACAGCGCCAGTTGCACCAGCGACGCGAAAAAGTTGACCATCGCATTCTCCTTGGAAGGAACGCGATAGAGCTTCACGCTCTTCCAGACGAAATAGCCGCCGCCAAGTCCGGCGCCGAGCCCATAGAGCAGCCCTTCGCCGAACCAGAGCGGCACCAGCGAAACGGCGGCCAGCGCCACCGAGTGGACGAGGATCGCCAGTGTCCAGGCATAGGCCGGAACCACCACCGGCAGCATCGGGATGCCGGCCTTGGCATAGTCCTGGCCCTTGGCGGCCGCGAGGCTCCAGAAGTGCGGCGGCGTCCACAGAAACAGCGCAACCGCCAGCACGGTCGGGATCACCTGCGGCGACGGATCGACCGCCGCGGCACCGGCGAGCACCGCAAAACTCCCGGCCAAGCCTCCAACCACGATGTTCCAGGTGCTGCGGCGCTTCAGCCACACCGTGTAGACGATGCCGTAGGTGAAGGCGCCGAGGAAGACATAGGCCGCCGCCACGTTGCCGGCGCTGACCGAGGCGAGCCCGAGCGAGGCCGCCAGCAGCCCGAGAAACCCGACCAGCCACCACGGGCTCGGCTTGAACGTCCCGCTCGCAAACGGGCGCGTGCAGGTGCGCCGCATCAGCCGGTCGACGTCACGCTCGTAGTAATGGTTGAAGGCGCCTGCCGCCCCGGAGGCGCCCAGGATTGCCAGTGCGAGGCCGGTGATCTGCCACCACGCCAGTCCCGGTCCGCTCGCGACCGCAATTCCGGCCAGCGCGCTCGCCGCAATCGCGACGCCGATCCTGAGTTTCAGGAGCGAAATCGTCAATCCGATTGCGGCGCGCATGGGATGTCCTCCTTGTGGGATCAACGGTAATCAGCGGAACAGCCAGAGTTCCGACAGATATTTCCAGTTGATGAAGTAATAGAGGACGAAACAGACGAAGAAGAGCGCGACCAGGATGATGGTGCCCGGCAATTTCGGCGCCTTCTCGTTGCCGTAGTGCGAGGCCGCGGCACCGCCGCCCGCGTGCAGCGGGAAGGTCAGCTTGTGACCGCCCGTGATCTTCTCGCCGAAGAACGCCGTGGCCACGACGACGAGCACGAAGATGATGCCGCCGATCGCAGCGATGATCGCGAAGATGCCGTTGAGTCCCATCATCAGGAATGCGCCCGCGGAGTGAGCGAAGCCGAGATTGGCATCACTGAAGGTCATGTCCCAATGCCGGCGCGCGACGCCGAGCGTGCCCGCGCCCATCATGAACAGCGAGATGCCGGCGGCGCCGATCCCGAACAGGTAGGGCTGGATCTTGGCGAGCTTGGGCCAGACGATTTCGCGCTGGAACACCAGCGGCAGCACGAGATAGGTCGCTCCCATGAAGGCCAGCGTCGTTCCCGCCACCACGGTGCCGTGGAAGTGGCCCGGCACGTAGATCGTATTGTGCATCAGCACGTTGAGCTGTTCGGTGCCGAGCACGACGCCGGAGATGCCGCCGATGAAGCCGAAGAACACCAGCGACAGGAACATTCCGGCGAAGGCCGGATGGCCCCACGGCGCCTTGCGCAGCCATTCGAACACGCCGCGATTGTAGCCGTTCTTGCGCTGCGCCGCCTCGATCGCGCCCGGCACGGTCAGGCCGTGGACCATCGAGCCGAGCACGGCGAGATACATCATGTAACTGGTGTTGACGATCTTCCAGCTCGCATCCATGCCCGGTTCGGCCAACAGATGGTGCGCCGAGGCGAGCTGCAGGAACAGGATGTACATGAAGAAGGCGGTGCGGCTGACCTTCTCGCTCAAGGGCTTGGCGCCGACCAGGAGCGCCGCGGTCAGGTACCAGAGCGATACATGCGCCGAGACGTTGATCTGCTGCGAGGAATGGCCCATCGCCCACCACACCACCTTGTACATCAAAGGATCGATGTCGGAGATCAGGCCGAGCGACCACAGCCAGGTCGGGATCAGGATGATGGCGCCCGAGGCGATCGTGAACACCGCGATGATCGCGGCGGTCAGCGCGCCGAAGGTCACCAGCGGGATCGATCCCTCGTAGGTTCTTTCCTCCTTCGCGATCACCAGCGTTGCGAAGAAGAGCGCGCAGCCGATCAGGGCGCCGACCGCGAACAGGATCAGGCCGAGATAGAAGTGCGGCTGGGCCTTCATCGGCGGATAGGAGGTGAACATCACGCTGGAATCGCCCTGCAGCACGGCGACATTGGTCGCGATCGCGCCGACCACCATCATCACGAAACCGACCCAGCCGAGCTTGGGCGCCGCCAGCCGCGAGTTGAGCAGGATCGCGGAGGCGAAATACAGCACTGCGATTTCGAAGAAGATGATCCAGAACAACAGCACATTGGCGCCGTGTCCGGTCAGGATCAGATAGAACCAGTCGGCCGGAAGCAGATGCACCGCCGGCCAGCGCGTCAGCGCCACCAACAGCCCCATCAGCCCGCCGACGGCGAGAAACACCACCGCGGCCACGGCATTCGCCTTGATCAGCGCCTGCGCCGCGGTATCGACCTTGAGGCCGGTGTACTGGCAGGTGCGAAATTCTGCCTGCGCCGGAACGGCGCCGATGACGGTTTCTGCGGTCATGAGCCTACCTCCCCTCGGCGAGGCGCGGTTCGGCCTCCGCGCGCTTCTGTTCCGTGACGTAAATCTTCCCGGTCATGGTGTGATGACCGATCCCGCAAAATTCGTTGCAGATGATGCCGAACTCGCCGCTCTCGGTCGGCGTCAGCGAGATGACGTGCTCGTAGCCCGGGTGAACCTGGATATTGATGTTGGTGGGCTGCAGCGAGAAGCCGTGCTGCCAGTCGAGCGACGAGAGATGGATCCGGTAGCTGACGCCCTTCTCCAGTTCGAGAATCGGCCACCATTGCCACAGCCGTCCGAGCAGATAGACGTCGGCTCCCGGCTTGGGCTTGACCACCGGTATGCCCTTCTCCTCACGCACCTGGAATTTCTTGGCGAACTCGTCGACCTTCGCCTCATAGGCCGACGGCGTGGTGCGGTAGGCCTCCTTGCTGAGATTTTGCTGACCGATGAAGTGCCACGCGATCATGAAGCCGAACATGAACAGGCCCCAGAGGAAGGCGATCACGATCCAGACCAGCTCGACCCTTTCGATAGGCTCGTTCCACCAAATTCGTTGTTCGGGCGGTGTGACGGCCATGTCGATCTCCCCTTCTCAAAAGATTCGCGCCTCAGCGCGGGTGGGTGCAGCCCGCAATCTTCATTTCGCCAGCGGGATCGATGCGACTTCCATGATGCCCCAGATCAGATAGAGCACCGTCGGAAGCGTCACGCCGAGGAACAGCAGCAGGAATGGATTGTCGAGAATTCGCTGCATCATCGGCACGCGCTCGGAACTTGCAGACTGTTCGATGGGCGGCATGGCGGAACCCCTTGGACCTTCCAGTGAAGGACTCAAATCTATCTGGCGCGAACGCTTCGCATCCTTGACCGCGGTCAAGGATGACGAGACCGGCAACAGAAATAATTCGCCATGTCTGGAATCCGGCTCGTCGCTCAACCGGCTCGCCGTTCTGCGAGCTTTCGCCGAACGCGCTTTGGCGCAGGTATCGCCATCGCCATCGCGGCGATTGCAGTGACGGTGTGGGCGGGCGGCCACGCCGAAGAGCCCGCGCGCGACGTCATGCTGCTGTATGTCGGCGCCGAGGATTGCGCGCCCTGTCGCGCCTGGCAGAGCGGCGACGGCGCCGCCTTCCTGGCGTCAGCGGATTTTCCGCGCATCAGCTATCGGGAAGTCAAGTCGCCGCATCTCCATGACGTCCTGAAGGACGAACACTGGCCGGATGACCTGCGCAACTACCGCAACGGGCTGCGGCGCAGCGACGGCGTGCCGCTTTGGCTGGTCGTCTCGGGCGATCAAATCGTGGAGCAGCGATTCGGCGCCGAAGCGTGGCGCGCCAGCGTGCTACCAAGGATCAAATCATTGCTGCGCTAGGAAGAACCGCTGCCGCCTTCGCGACCATTAATGCTGAGCCCGGCCCTCGCCGAGCTGATGCCTTCCGCCATTCATCCCGCCGCGGGCCTTGATTCGATCGCTGGCGATCAGGCTCCTGAGCTGGGCGACTTCGCTGACCACGACATCGGAGGCACGAACGTCGACGCCGACCAGACGAAGCTTCGCGAACACCCGCGACAGTGATTCCGGCTTGAGCCCGAGCCGCCCGGCAATCAGGGATTTGTCGTAAGGCAGTGAGATCCGGCAGGAACCGTTGATGTTCGGGCACAAGGCAGCGAGGAATTCCGCCACGCGCTGCAAACCGCTTTGCGCGGAGAGCTGCTCGACGCGCTGAACCAGTTGATGGAGATGCTGCGACGTCGATGCAATCATCGCAATCGCGATATCCGGTATCTCGCGAATGCAGCACATCACATGGTGCGCCGGTATCAGGACAACCCGGGAATCGGTGGCGGCGGAAGCCGTGGCGGGATAACGGCCCCCTGCGAAGGCGACCGCCTCGGCGAAACTCTCGCCCTTGGTGAGAACGTGAAGAACCGCCTCGTCGCCGGCGGGCGTGATCCGGTACAGCTTGATCCATCCCTCGATGACGATGAAGAACGCCGCGGCCGGCTCGCCTTGCCGGAACAGGGCGTCGCCGGGTTCGAGATCGACGACAGTTGCGGGCGCAAGAAGGGTCTGGACCGTCCGCGGGTTGAGACCGCAAAGCACGGCGGTCTGTGAAGCGGTTTTCAAGTCTTCCGGCGTCGGAGCGGTCATGGATCAATTCCTCGGTGGTGATGCCTCCGCCTGCTTCGTTGCCTGCGGTTTGAGACTACTGCCTATGCAGAAAGCAAATTGACCTAGATCAATTTGCACCGGCGAAAGGCCGGATTTTTCGAAGCACAGCCTTTCAATGTGATGCGACAACTTCGCGCAGCGCCTTCAGGAAGGCGTCGCGATCGACGTGATGCTCTCCGCATGCGTCGTCCACGGTATGGAAGCACGCGATAGGACAGCCCACGCACCCCATCCTGAAGTCGAGAAAGACCCGGATTGTCGCCGGCCAGTCGTTCATGACGTCGTGCACCAGATCGTCGAAGCCAATCGGCATGAGCACCTCCAGGGTGCATTACGCCCAAGAGGGCCCGTCCGGTCTTTGTGGAAGCACAACCTTCGGGGCGAATCCGGTCCGCGCATGGGCGCGCGCGCCGGAAAAATCCGGCATCCCCCGTCATTTTTTGCGCTGCAAAAGGAACCGCCGCGCAATGTGCGGCGATCGGTCATTCACGAAACCGGCCGGGCCGCAGCGCCGAGCGTAATGCGGCATTTCGGGATCCGGATTATTCCGCGGCGAGAACCTGATCGGCTCGCACGAGCCCGAGCCGATCCCAGACATCGACCAGGGCTTCGGCAAGACGATCGATCAGCGCGTCGTCGTGATAGGGCGACGGCGTGATCCGCAGCCGCTCCATGCCCCGCGGCACCGTCGGGTAGTTGATGGGCTGGATATAGATGCCGTATTCCGACAGCAGCAGGTCGCACGCCGTCTTGCATTTCTCGGGATCGCCGACATGCAGCGGCACGATGTGGGTGTCGCTTTGCATCACCGGAAGCCGCGCGGCGTTGAGCACGAGCTTGAGGCGGGCGGCGCGGTCCTGGTGACGATCACGCTCGGACTGCGACGTCTTGAGATGCCGGATGGCGGCGGTTGCCGCCGCGCAGATCGCCGGCGGCAGTGCCGTCGTGAAGATGAAGCCCGGCGCATAGGAGCGCACGGCGTCGATCAGATTGGCGTTGGCCGCGATATAGCCGCCGAGACAGCCGAACGCCTTGGCCAGCGTGCCTTCGATGACGTCGATGCGGCCCATCGCCCCGTCGCGCTCGGCGATGCCGCCGCCATGCGGCCCGTACATGCCGACGGCGTGAACCTCGTCGACATAGGTCAAGGCGCCGTAGCGCTCGGCGAGATCGCATATCCGATGCAGCGGCGCGACGTCGCCGTCCATCGAGTAGAGGCTTTCGCACAGGATCAGTTTCGGCCGCTCCGGGGCCGCCGCCCGCAGCAGTTGCTCGAGATGCTCGATGTCGTTGTGGCGCCACACCTGTTTTTCGGAGCCGGACTTGCGCACGCCCTCGATCATCGAGTTGTGGTTGAGCGCATCCGACAGCAGCAGGCAGTTCGGCAACAGCCTGGCGAGCGTTGAAATACCGGTCTCGTTCGAGACGTAGCCCGAGGTAAAGACCAGGGCGGCTTGCTTGCCGTGCAGCTCGGCGAGCTCGCGCTCCAGCTCGATCAGCGGGTGATTGGTGCCGGCGATATTGCGGGTGCCGCCGGCCCCGGTCCCCATGCGCATGGCGGTCTCGACCATGGCGCCGACCACCTTCGGATGCTGGGCCATGCCGAGGTAATCGTTGGAGCACCAGATCACGACGTCGCGCGGACCGTCCGGCGAATGCCAGATGGCATGGGGAAATCTGCCCGCCAGCCGTTCCAGATCGGCAAAGACCCGGTAGCGGCGCTCGTCCCGAAGCCGGCCCAGGGCCCGATCGAAAAAGACATTATAGTCCATGATGCTCCGTCCCCTCGGTTCCTTTGGCGACACTAGAGCCGGGATCCCGGCCGCTCGCCTTGATCAAGATCAGGCGCCAAATCGAAATCCACGGGGCCCCGCTCGCGAACCGTCACCTCCGGCCTTGGTAAACAAAGGGTAAAGCGAAAAGCGCCCCCTGGCGCCCATCGGCGAGCCCCGAAAACCGCGATTTCCCAGCAAAATCCGCCAATGCGGGCCAGTTTGCCGCAGGGCAGCAAATGGCGGCCCTAACCAAGATAGGGTGGATTTGAAGGACCGGGCATTCCTCCCGTTTAACCGTTTCTCCAGCCCCGGGGCTGCATATTGGGGTCCGATCCAATTTCATGACATGCCAGGTCCAACCACTGTGACATCCTTCGGACGAGTGATTTCGGTGCGCGGATCCCTCGCCCGGGTCGGACTGCTCGCGACCAGCCAGATGGCCGTCTCCGAAGCCCGGGCGACCGTCGGCAAGTTCGTCAGCATCCGCTGCGCCAATTCCACCATCGTGGCCATGATCACGGAAGTGACCTGCGAGGGCCTGCCGGCCAGCGACAAATTCATCGCCATCGCCGGCGTCGACCTGCTCGGCGAAATCCTCGGCGGCCCGGAACGCCCCAAATTCCAGCGCGGCGTCACCAATTATCCGACCATCGGCGATCCCGTCGAACTCATTACCAATCAGGAGCTCCGCACCGTCTACGCGCCGACCGGGTCGGATCAGATCAATATCGGCACCCTGCAGCAGGACCGCTCCGTCATCGCCTATGTCGACGTCGAGGAAATGCTCAGCAAGCACTTCGCGGTGCTGGGCTCGACCGGCGTCGGCAAATCGAGCGGTGTGTCGCTGCTGCTGAACGAAATCCTCAAGTCGCGGCCCAACCTGCGCATCTTCCTGCTCGACGTTCACAACGAATACGGCCGCTGCTTCGGCGACCGCGCACTGGTTCTCAATCCGCGCAATCTGAAGCTGCCGTTCTGGCTGTTCAATTTCGAAGAGATCGTCGACGTGCTGTTCGCCGGCCGGCCCGGCGTGCCTGAGGAACTCGACATCCTCGCCGAAGTCATCCCGATGGCGAAAGGCATCTACACCCAGTACCAGAACGCCGACCGGCTCGGGCTGAAGCGCGCCGATCCCAAGGCGATCGGCTACACCGTCGACACCCCGGTCCCCTATCGCCTGGTCGACCTGATTTCGCTGATCGACGAACGCATGGGCAAGCTCGAGAACCGCTCGTCGCGCATCATCTATCACAAGCTGATCTCGCGCATCGAGACCGTGCGCAACGATCCGCGCTACACCTTCATGTTCGACAACGCCAATGTCGGCGGCGACACCATGGCCGAAGTCATCAGCCACCTGTTCCGGCTGCCCGCCAACGGCCGGCCGATGACCATCATGCAGCTCGCTGGCTTCCCCGCCGAAGTCGTCGATTCCGTGGTGTCGGTGCTGTGCCGGATGGCGTTCGATTTCGGGCTGTGGAGCGACGGCGTCTCGCCGCTGTTGTTCGTCTGCGAAGAAGCGCATCGCTACGCCTCCGCCGACCGCAACATCGGCTTCGGCCCGACCCGCAAGGCGGTCTCGCGGATCGCCAAGGAAGGCCGCAAATACGGCGTCTATCTCGGCCTCGTCACCCAGCGCCCCGCCGAACTCGACGCCACCATCATTTCCCAGTGCAACACGCTGTTCACGATGCGGCTTGCCAACGACCGCGACCAGGCGCTGCTGCGCTCGGCGGTGTCGGACGCCGCGGCCAACCTGCTGTCGTTCGTGCCCTCGCTCGGCACCCGCGAAGTGCTGGCGTTCGGCGAAGGCGTGGCGCTGCCGACGCGCCTGCGCTTCAAGGAGGTGCCGATGCATCAGTTGCCGCGCAGCGAGGCCACGATATCGACGGTGCCGTCGGTCGCCGCCGGCCACGACATGCATTTCGTCGGCGCCGTGCTGGAGCGCTGGCGCGGAGCCACCTCGCATCGCGACGTCCCCAACGATCCCGCCATCACCGAACGCCCGGGCGCCCGCTCGATGGAACCGCGCATGGTGGAAGCGCCGATGCTGCAGCCGTCGATGGGGCTCGATCCCGACCGGTTCTCGCTCTTGAAGAAGCCGCTGCGCTGACGGCGGCGCCTTCGCGGCCTGCCCGACCCAGCCCCTCCAAACCAAAATATCGAAAACAACCCCATGCAAAGTAAGAGCTGGGCGCCGGAGGCTTCAAACGTCCCGCGAAAACATTTTGACACGTCGGGCAAATCAACAGCACTATTGCAGCATCACGCGATTTGAAAATGCTCATGGCCCTGCCCGACGCCGGGATCTTTGGCGCGACTGCAGGCTAAAGTCCGTTTGACAATTGAAGTTGGGTATTACGGTGACAGTATTACGGTGACGGTGCACTCGATTGCCTAGTCGAAGCCGGTCGTAGGGAAGGCCGGTGTCGAGCGCTATCGCTGAACAGGATTAAGTGCACTGTCACCGTAATTCGAAGCACCGGAGCATCTGGCCGGTGGCATGGCTATGCGAAGCGATGGGCGTGGGCCATGGTGCACTGACTTGTCGCTATCGCGGCGCTCTTATTCGGGCTCTTCTTCCTGTCTTGCTATCGATAAGATGGCAGATCGTCACCTCGCCGAGCTTCTCACGCCGCACCGCGCGCTGGCTGTGGCAGCGTGGTGGTAGATTCCGCGCCATGCCGATTCGCCGCGACGTCACCATCCACCGCACCGCCACCGGCTCCACCATCACGCGCCGCGACGGTACCATGATCGCCGCCGACATCACCACCGTCGAGGAGGCGCGGCGCATTGCCGAGGCCGCACAGCGGGGTGTTGCAGAAGAGGCAACTAACCGATTAGGTTGGCTGCCTTATTGGGGCAAACGGGGGCCGCACATGAAGTGGCTGAGGCTCGGAGGACACCTCTACCTCACCATTGGGGTGATTTACGGCCTGTGGGCGTTCGTCGTTCTTTCATTTCGAAACTGCCCTTCTCTTAGCGGTGGTGCGTGCCTCCAGCCATCGCTTTGGACCGGTGTTCGGCAATTGGCCATCGCTATTGTCGCTGCCTTCCGCGGTCTTCTGTGGTTGCCCGAAATGGCCATCGCGGCGAGCCGAGGCCAGTTCCTAGACTGGCTTTTCTTACGCAACTTCTATAACTTGGATGTTGAGCAGTTTTTGAAGGTCTTTTTCGGATAGACGACGCCAGCGAGACGTCCGCAAGAAGGTGCTGGCATGCCCGCCGCTCACGCCGCCATCCTTAGCCCGACGTCCGCAGCGCCGACGATCCGCTTTAGCTCAGCTGCAATGCCGTCGAGTGAGCTGCTGCCGGTTTGATGGACACCAAGATTGGGTGTTTCATACAGCCGGAGGTGGGTCATGCAGAGACGAAGTGAGCTGCTGCCGGTTTGATGGACACCAAGATTGGGTGTTTCATACAGCCGGAGGTGGGTCATGCAGAGACGAAGATTCAGTCGAGAGTTCAAGGTCGAGGCGGTCAAGCTTGTCAGGGAGCGCGGAGTATCGGTAGCGCAAGCCGGCCGAGACCTGGGCATTCATGAGAACGTGCTGCGCAAATGGGTCAAGGAGTTCGGCTCCGATCCCGTGCAGGCCTTCCCCGGCCACGGCCAGATGAAACCCGAGCAGCTGGAGATCGAGCGGCTGCGGCGCGAGGTCAACAAGCTGAAGGCGGAGCGGGATATCCTAAAAAAGGCCGCTGCCTACTTCGCGAAGGAAGCGACATGAAGTTCGGCTTCATCGTGAAGCACCGGAACATCTGGCCGGTGGCATGGCTATGCGAAGCAATGGGCGTGTCGCGGTCGGGCTTCCATGCCTGGCTGAATCGATCTCCCAGCGCCAGATCCCGAAGCGACGAAGCGGTCGGCCAGCAGGTGAAGGCCAGCTTCCTTGCCAGCGACCGGACCTACGGTGCACGGCGCGTCTGGCGAGACCTGCTGGCAGACGGCGTCGAATGCGGTCTTCACCGGATCGAGCGGCTGATGCGCCTGCAGGCCTTGCGGGCGCGGCCACGGCGCCGGCGTCTGCCGAAGGACGAAGGCGATCGCCAGGTTGCGAACGTGCCGGCGAACCTTCTCGATCGTCAGTTTGCGGCCGAGCGGCCGAACCAGAAGTGGATCGCCGACTTCACCTACATCTGGACCGCCGAGGGCTGGCTCTACGTGTCGGCTGTGATCGACCTGTTCTCGCGACGGGTGGTCGGCTGGTCGATGAGCGCCGGCATGACAGCCCAGCTGGTTGCGGACGCCCTGTTGATGGCCGTCTGGCGCCGGGGCAAGCCGGATGCCCTGATGCATCACTCGGATCGGGGCAGCCAATACGCCAGCGAACAGTTCCAGCGCCTGATGGCTGACAGCGGCATCGTCTGCAGCATGAGCCGATCCGGCAACGTCTGGGACAACGCGGCGATGGAGAGCTTCTTCTCGTCGCTAAAGACCGAACGCATCGAGCGCAAAACCTACCGTACCAGGAACGAGGCCAGAGCAGATGTGTTCGACTACATCGAGCGGTTCTACAATGCGACCCGACGTCATTCGACGATCGGATACCTCAGCCCTGTTGAGTTCGAGCGCAAGGTGGGATTAGCTTAACCGGGTGTCCATCAAACCGGCAGCAGCTCAATCTTGCCAAGTTCGAACGCCACTCGCTGCAAGTCAGCAGTGAGTTCCTCGTCCGTGATTCCGCGATGATATTCTTCGAGTTCAAATTTCATGTGGTGAGTCTAACCCAACAGCGCAGCTCTTGGGAATTGCAGCCCTTACCTCCAGCGTTGTCATAGTCTGCTATCCTACCAAAGCTCTTAAACCAGAACGCGAGTCGGGCCGCGTGCGACTGGAAAGCGGGCCGTGGCCCGCCTCTCATTACGCTGCAACAGGTTTGAAGGTGATACGGCCCGGCTCACCGGCCTTGCGGTGAGGCCGCATCACGATCTCGATATCCTGCTCGAACACAGTGAGCATTTTCATCAGGCGCTCGGCTGAATAGTCATCGAAGTCACCACGCAGCAGGTGAGACAGATCAGGCTGCGAAACCCCGATCAGCTTGGCCGCTTTGACCTGAGTCAGGTCGCGTTCCTTGATCAGGCGATGCAACTCGGTGACGATACTGGATTTCAGCAGCCGTTCTTCTGGATTGGGCAAGCCAAGATCGGCGAACACATTGCCGCTGCCCTCGTAGGCTTCGATTTTGCGTTTGGTCATGGCTTGCGCCCTCCTTTGTCTGTGCGCGCACGGTAATGCTCCTCAGCATCACGCAGGCGCGATTTGATAAGTTCAATGTCCTGCTGGGGGGTGGCGATGCCCTTCTTCGCTTTCTTCTGGAAAGCGTGCAGCACGTACACCATTCCGGCAAAACGCACGGTATAAACGGCCCGGTAGGTGTTGCTGTCGAAATCATCGACCAACTCCAGGATAGCACGCCCGCCGAATCCCTTCAGCGCCTTTGCGGCTATCGGCTCCTCACCTTCCTGCACCTGGTGCAAGGCGTGCCCCATGCGGTTCTGCACCTTGGCCGGGAATCGCTTCAAGTCCTTACGGCTTGAGCCAATAAAGACACAGGGATTAGGTTCGGGCCGCTCTATGGTCACTTCCTTCAATATGGGGGTACCCCCATATTTGTCAAGGCGGTCTTCACACGGCCGCAACACTGCCAGCGAACCCGGCCGGCTACGATTCCCATCACGTGGGGGTAAGCCAAAGCCCCGGCCTGCGGCCGCCCGACGGTGAACTCCGCAGCGTCCATCGCGCCATCGCATCACCATGAGATCATGCCGACATGACCGGCTATCGTCGAAATTACATTGCCGGGGGCAGCTCCGCGCAAACCTCCCGCAAGCCGCCTTGCACGGCTGGCGCCATCTACTATGGTTCCGGCCGACCGCATCTCGCGCTGTGAGCCGGAACCTGCTTATGACCCAGCCCGTTGCCAAACGCTTCCCGACGCCCGCCATCGACAAGCTGCCCGACGATATCCGTAGCCGCATCCTCGGGGTCCAGGAAAAATCCGGCTTCGTGCCGAACGTTTTCCTGACGCTGGCCTATCGCCCCGACGAGTTCAGGGCGTTCTTCGCCTATCACGATGCGCTGATGGAGAAGGACAGCGGTCTCACCAAGGCCGAACGCGAGATGATCGTGGTGGCGACCTCGAGCGCCAACCAGTGCCATTATTGCGTGATCGCGCATGGCGCCATCCTGCGCATCCGCGCCAAGAACCCGCAGATTGCGGATCAGATCGCCGTCAACTACCGCAAGGCGGATATCACGCCACGCCAGCGCGCCATGCTCGACTTCGCGATGAAGGTGAGCAGCGAGGCCAACAGGGTTTCGGAAGCGGATTTTGCCGCGGTCGCCAGCCATGGCTTTTCCGACGACGACATCTGGGACATCGCCGCGATCGCGGCGTTCTTTGCGCTGTCGAACCGGATGGCGAACGTCACCGCCATGCGCCCGAACGACGAATTCTATATGATGGGACGGCTGCCGAAATAGGCCGGCCCTTTTGCACGGGAGAATACCGTCTTGCTCGATTGGCCTGAGATCATCCTGCGTCTTGGCGTCGCCACGCTCGCCGGCGGCCTGATCGGCCTCAACCGCGATCTGCAGGGCAAGCCGATCGGCCTGAAGACGCTCGGCCTGGTGGGGCTTGCCACCGCCATGGTCGTGATGCTGGCCGATCCCTCCGGCGACAGCAGCAGAATTTCCGATGCGTCCAGCAGGATCATCCAGGGCATCCTGACCGGCATCGGTTTTCTCGGCGCCGGCGTCATCGTCCGCGCCGAGCATCATTTCCGGGTTCGCGGGCTGACCAGCGCCGCCTGCACCTGGCTTGCGGCGTGCGTCGGCATTGCCTGCGGCGTCGGGCAATGGCGGATTGTCGCCATCGCCCTCGTGATCGCGCTGGCGTTGCTCACCTTCGGCCGCCGGCTCGAGCGCTGGCTGCATCGCACGCTCGGCGGCAAGGACGAGCCGTCGCATAAATCTCCCGCCCCGCCGCCAGATGCGCCGCCGGCCTGACGGCGGTCCGGCATGAGCCGCGCCCGATCCACCGCAAGTTCCGCGCAGGCGTCGATTGCCGCATCCATGCCATGCCAACATTTCCTGTGAGACGCGCGGCGGGCCGTGCTAAATGAGATCGGCGTCTCCCGGAGCTGGCAGCCGTGAACACCCAGCAGCCCATCACCTCGGATGAAGAGCATCGCGTGCTCAAATTCCGGCCGCGCACCCTGGCCCATCCGCCGGGTCAGCGGGGAGAGCCTGGCCAGCAGGCCCACAACGACGCCGGCCGGCCGCAATCCGGGCATCCGTCGCGTTCCGAGCGGGGCCGGGAGGAACCGGACGATTTCCGCCTCCGCATGCTGGCCAACCTCGCGGCCTTCGCCTTCACCGTGGCGCTGACGGCGATCGGAATTTGGCTCGCGATGAGCATCGCCGATCTGCGCAAGACCCAAGATTGCGTGCTGATGGGGCGGCGCGATTGCGCCCATATTTCGACGCCGCGCATCTAGCATTTTGGCGCTTTCGAGCTGTTTCGCCCGCAAATCCGAACCCGACGGCAGCCCGCCTCCATTGAACTCAGGGCCTCGCTCCGATATACGGGCACTCGACTCCGGCTGGGGGATCGGGCATTCCGGGGCGCCGCACCCACATCCCATGCCGTTCCGGAATTTATCTCCAATATATCAAAGGCTTAATGATGTCTTCTACATTCGATCAGATCGCTACGATCATCGCTGAGACCTGCGACATCCCGCGCGACACGATCACGCCGGAGAGCCACGCCATCGATGATCTGGGGATCGACAGCCTGGATTTTCTCGACATCGCGTTTGCCATCGACAAGGCGTTCGGGATCAAGATGCCGCTGGAGAAGTGGACCCAAGAGGTCAACGACGGCAAGGCCACCACAGAGCAGTATTTCGTGCTGAAGAATCTCGCCGCGCGCATCGACGAACTGGTTGCGGCCAAGAGCACGGGCGCTTAGTCGCCCGCCATGCAACTTGATTATTTTCAGCTGATTGACCGCGTCGTCGACCTCAACCTCGACGAGAAGAGGATCACGGTCGAGGCCCAGGTCCCTCAAACGCACACCATCTTCGAGGGGCACTTTCCGGGCTTTCCGATCATGCCGGGTGTCCTGCTCACCGAAGCGATGGCGCAGAGTTCCGGCTGGCTGCTGCTCGGCGTGATGAAGTTCGAGCGCATGCCATTCCTGGCGATGGTGAAGGAAGCCAAGATGCGGGGGTTCGTGAGTCCCGGTCAGCTGTTGACGATCGAAGCCAGGATCGAGCACGAAGGCTCGGGTTTTGCCGTCACGTCCGCCAAGGCGCGCGTCGGCACCGAGCTGAAGTGCAGCGCCGACCTCACCTTCCGTCACATCCCCT
Organism: Bradyrhizobium sediminis; assembly: GCF_018736085.1. Taxonomy (NCBI): domain Bacteria; kingdom Pseudomonadati; phylum Pseudomonadota; class Alphaproteobacteria; order Hyphomicrobiales; family Nitrobacteraceae; genus Bradyrhizobium; species Bradyrhizobium sediminis. Next base: position 3,622,172 of record NZ_CP076134.1, read on the forward strand.
TCCCCGATCCCGCCTTGCGCGTCCACATGGACGCGATGGCCCACAAGATCGGATTTCCCCTGCAGGCGATTACGCAATGACTGAGCCGAAGGAAGCCTGGATCACCGGTATCGGTATCGTGTCGTCGCTCGGCGAAGGCCTCGACGCGCATTGGGATGCCCTCAACAACAAGCGCATCAATGTCGACGACAAGCGCTTTGCGCCCTACATCGTCCACCCGCTGGCGCCGGTCAGCTTCGATGCGCAGATTCCGAAAAAAGGCGACCAGCGGCAGATGGAGGCATGGCAGCGCATCGGCACCTATGCCGCCGGGCTTGCGCTGGATTCCGCCGGGGTCAAAGGCAATCAGGAAATCCTCGGGCGAATGGACATGATCGTCGCGGCCGGCGGCGGCGAACGCGATGTCGCGGTCGACATGGCGATTCTGAACGCCGATGCAAAGGGCAATTCGGCCCCCGGCTTTCTCAACGAACGGCTGATGAACGATTTGCGGCCGACGCTTTTCCTGGCGCAACTTTCAAACCTGCTCGCCGGCAATATCGCCATCGTTCATGGCGTCTCCGGCACGTCGCGCACCTTCATGGGCGAGGAAGCCGCAAGTATCGACGCGGCGCGGATCGCGCTGGCGCGGATCGCCTCGGGTCAGAGCGACATCGCGCTTGTCGGCGCAGCCCATAATGGCGAACGGCCGGACCTCTTGATCCTCTACGAATTCGGCGACTTCAATCTCAAGGACCAATTCGCCCCGGTATGGGCGCGCGACAAGGAGCATGGCGGTTTTGCCCTCGGCTCGGCCGGTTGTTTTCTGGTGATCGAATCCAGGGAACACGCCGAGGCTCGCGGCGCCAAGCCCTACGCAAAGCTGACCAAGGTGGTCGCCGACCTGGCGCAACGCAAGCAACCGGGCGCGGTGACGAAATCGCTGGAAACGCTGTGGTCGAAGCTCGGCATCGGCGGCGACAATGGGGCGTTGATCACCGGCGCGACGGGGATCGAACCCGTCACGTCGGAGGAAAGGGCGTTCCTGAGCCAGCACAAGGGCTGCGCGGTGCGGGCAACCGGAACGTCGTTCGGCCACACCCTGGAGACCCAGTTTCCTCTCGGTGTTGCGCTGGCGGCGCTGGCGCTGTCGCGCGGCACGCTGTTTCCACCCAACGATCCGACCGGCCTGGAGGTTGAAATGTCCAAGCCCCCGACCCAGATTGTAGTGGTTGGGGCCGGTCACTGGCAGGGCGAGGGCATGGCCCTGGTCGAGGCCATCAAGTAGCGGCGGCGCGGGATCGACGGGGAAATCATGGCAGCACCACGCGACAAATTCGGCAGACCGATCGTCGTCGTTACCGGAATGGGCATCGTCACTTCGCTCGGCGCCGGCAAGACCGACAACTGGAAGAAGCTCACCGCGGGCGAATCCGGCATCCGGACCGTCACGCGCTTTCCGATCGATGGCCTGAAATCGACGATGGCCGGAACGGTCGATTTTCTCACCGTCGAGCCGTTTTCGTCGACCGGTCTCACCGAGCGGCTCGCCGATGTCGCTACCGAAGAAGCCCTCGAACAGTCCGGCATCGGCCGCAGGGGCGATTTTCCGGGACCGCTGTTTCTGGCCGTGGCCCCGGTCGAGGTCGAGTGGCCGCAGCGGCTGGAAGTCGGGCGCGCGGTCGGGACAACCGACTTCGACTACAACGACATCCTGCGCGTCAGCGGCGGTGGAAAGTTCGCGCCGTATCATCATCGCTTCATGTTCGGCTCGGTGGCTAGCCATCTGGCCGAGAAGTTCGGCACCAAGGGTTCGCCGATTTCGCTTTCGACCGCATGCGCCTCCGGCGCCACCGCCATCCAGCTCGGCGTCGAGGCCATCCGCCGCGGCGAAACTGACGCCGCGCTGTGCGTGGCGACCGATGGTTCGGTGAATCCGGAAGCCATGGTGCGCTTTTCGCTGCTGTCGGCGCTGTCCACCCAGAACGACCCGCCGCAGGCCGCCTCCAAGCCGTTCTCGAAGAACCGTGACGGTTTCATCATGGCGGAAGGCGCCGGTACGCTGGTGCTCGAGAGCTACGAAGCGGCCGTCGCACGCGGCGCGCCGATTCTCGGTGTTCTCGTCGGCTGTAGTGAATTGACCGACTCGTTCCATCGCACCCGATCGAGCCCGGACGGCAAGCCGATCATCGGCTGTGTCCGCAAGGCGTTGGCGGATGCCGGCATGACGACCGAGCAGATCGACCACATCAACGCGCACGGCACCGCGACGCCGGAAAACGACAAGATGGAATATGTCGGCATCTCCGCCGTGTTCGGCGAGCGTGCCAAGCAAATTCCGGTATCGTCGAACAAATCGATGATCGGCCACACCATCTCGGCCGCCGGCGCGGTCGAAGCGATCATTTCGCTGCTGACGCTCGAGCATCAGCGGATTCCGCCGACCATCAATTACGAAATTCCGGACCCGGCGATTCCCTTCGACGTCGTGCCCAATCATGCCCGCGATGCGCGCGTCACCGCCGTGATGTCGAATTCGTTCGGCTTCGGCGGCCAGAACGCCTCGCTGATCCTGACGCGTGAACCGATCTAACCGGCGATAGCCCGATGCCGAATCGCCTGGAAAACCGGCAGATGTCCGGTCAAATCGTCGTTGGTCGGTGATGCACCCTCTCCTGCTTCGCACCAGGGCCCGTATTCGCGACGCCACCAAGCCGCTTGCCGAAGCGGCGGTGGGTGCGCTGACGATCGCGATGCTGCGCACCACCCGCTATTTCGACCCGACCAAGACCGCCAACCTGTTCGGCCGCATCACGCGATTTATCGGCCCGCGGCTCCGTGAAGACAGGATCGGACGGGAAAATCTCAAGGCCGCCTTCCCCGAAAAATCCCCCGAGGAGATCGAGACGATCCTGGCGGGCGTGTGGGACAATCTCGGCCGCATCGGCGCCGAGTTCGCCCATCTCGACCACATCTGGGATTACGACCCCGATCATCCCGAGAAAAGCCGCGTCGAAATCCCGCCCCGCACCCATGAATTGTTTGCCCAGCTCAAGGACGACGGCAAGCCGGCGCTGATTTTCGCCAGCCATCTCGGAAACTGGGAACTGCCGGCACTGGCCGCGGTTGCGCACGGGCTGGATGCCGCAATCCTGTTCCGGCGGCCGAACAGCGAGTCCGCCGACCGCGCCATCGAACAAATCCGTGCGGTGAAAATGGGCACCCTGATCGCGGCCGGCCGCGACGCGCCGTTGAAGCTCGCCGAAGCCCTGCAAAAGGGCCAGCACGTCGCCATGCTGGTCGACCAGTACCTGACCAACGGCGTCGAGGTCACCTTCTTCGGGCGCAAGACCAGGGCCAATCCGATGCTGGCGCGGCTGTTGCGGCAGGTCGATTGCCCGATCCACGGCACGCGCATCATCCGCCTGCCCAACAACCGCTTCCGCGCCGAACTGTCCGAGGAGGTGAAGCCGGTGCGCGATGCCTCGGGGCAGATCGATATCCAGGGAACGATGCAGGCGATCACCTCGGTGGTCGAGGGCTGGATTCGCGAATATCCGGACCAGTGGCTGTGGCTGCATCGCCGCTGGCGATAGCATTATTCCGAGTCATTCCGGGGCGATGCGAAGCATCGAACCCGGAATCTCGAGATTCCGGGTCTGGTGCTGCGCACCATCCCGGAATGACAGATGCGAGAACTACCTCCCTGTCTTCACCCGGGTCCACAGCCGGTTGATCACGCGCTGCGTCGCCGGATCGCGCGCGGTGATCACGAACAATTTGCCGATCGTCGCCTCGTCCGGATAGATGTTCCTGTCATTGAGAATTTTCGGGTCGATCAGCTTCTGGCTCGCCAGATTGCCGTTGGCATAGGACAGAAAATCTGAATTCTTCGCAGCCACTTCAGGCCGGTAGAGATAGTCGATCAGCTGATAGGCCTCCGCGACATTCTTCGCATCGGCGGGAATCGCAAGATTGTCGAAGAACATCTGCGCGCCCTCTTTCGGGATGGCATAGCCGATCTCGATGCCGTTCTGCGACTCCGCCGCCCGGCTGCGCGCCTGCATGATGTCGCCCGACCAGCCGACCACGAAGCAAATCTCGCCGGTGGCCATGGCGCTGAGATATTCGGAGGAATGAAATTTGCGGACCGAGGGCCTGATCTTGCTGACGAGATCGGCGGCTTTTTCGAGATCCGCCTGCCTGGTCGAATTGGGGTCGAGCCCGAGATAGCTCAGGGCTGCAGGGAGAATGTCGTCGGCGGAATCCAGCATGTGAATGCCGCAGTCTTTGAACTTCGCCAGAATCTCCGGCTTGAAGACGATGTCCCAGCTGTCGATCCTGGCGTCGGGCCCGAGAATCTTCTGCGCCATCTTGACGTTGTAACCGATGCCGGTGGTGCCCCACATGTAATTGGCGCCGTAGCTATTGTCGGGATCGTAGCTGGCGAGCCGTTTGGTCACCACCGGCCAGGCATTGGCGAGGTTCGGCAGCTTCGACTTGTCGAGCTTGAGGAAAACCTTCGCGGTGATCTGGCGCTGCAGGAAATAGCCGGTGGGAACCACGACGTCGTAACCGGACTTTCCGGCGAGCAGCCGCGTCTCCAGGGTCTCGTTGGCGTCGAAGGTGTCGTAGACCACCTTGATGCCGGTCTCCCTGGTGAAATCCTCAAGCACCCCCGGCGCCATGTAGTTCGACCAATTGTAGAAATTGACCGTGCGCTGCTGCGCCGTTGCCGGCGAACACAGCGCCAGCGCCGCAGCCGTCGCGACACCGAGTTGGATGTGGGAGCGGCTGCGCATCGCTGTCGACCTCTTAGCGGCGGTGCACCGCGTCCGACAGGCGTTCGAGCGCGGTGTCGAGAGTTGCATCCTTCTTGGCGAAACAAAACCGCACGACCGAGGTCACGGCGTTCTCTTCATAGAACGCCGACACCGGTATGGCGGCGACCTTGTAGTCGGTGACGATGCGCTTGCAGAACGCCTCGTCGGTCTCGTTGAGCCCGAGCGGCGACAAGTCGACCGTGAGGAAGTAGGTGCCCTGCGACTTCAGGACCGGAAAGCCGATGCTCTCCAATCCCTTGGTGAGACGGTCGCGGCTGCGCGCCAGTTCCTTGCGCATGTCGAAAAAATAATCCGCCGGCTTGCCGAGCCCGTAGGCGACCGCGACCTGCAGATTGGGCGCGGTGGTGAAGGTGAGAAACTGGTGCACCTTCGCAGCCACCCGCAGCAGCGGCGGGGCCGCGCAGACGAAGCCGATCTTCCAGCCCGTCAGCGAAAAGATCTTCCCGGCGGAGCCCACCTTGATGGTGCGGTCGCGCATTCCCGGAATGGCAATCAGCGGGATATGCTCGCGGCCATCGAAGATCACATGCTCCCAGACCTCGTCGCAGATCGCGACCGTGTCGAACTGCTGGCAGTACCGCGCCAGCAATTCGAGATCCTCGCGGGGATAGACCACCGCGGCGGGATTGAGCGGATTGTTGAACAGCACGGCCTTGGTCTTGTGGTTGAAGACGCCTTGCAGCGCCTCCTCGGTCAGCCGCCAATGCGGCGGCTCGAGACGCACCAGCCGCGGTATGCCGCCGGCCTGGCGAATGATCGGCAGGTAGGAATCGTATACCGGCTGGAACACCACCACCTCGTCGCCGGGCTCGACCACGGCCAAGATCGCCGATGTCAGCGCCTCGGTGCCGCCCGAGGTCACCATCACCTCCGTCATCGGATCGAGGTTGAGCCCGTGCCAGCGCCCGTAATGGGCCGCGATCGCCTGCCGCAGTTCCGGAATACCCATCATCGACGGGTACTGGTTGTAGCCGTCCATGACTGCGTCGGCCGCGGCGCGCCGGATGTCCTCAGGTCCCGGATCGTCGGGAAAACCCTGGCCGAGATTGATCGCGTTGTTGTCGCGGGCGGCTTGCGACATCGCCTCGAAGATCGTGACGGGAAGATCCGCGAAAACCTTGTTCATGGACGCCATGGCAGCGGTCAGCCGCCGCTCTTGGTCGGCAGTCCCGCGGCCTTCCAGCCCAGCATCCCTCCCGCAAGATGCTGGTTGTATGGGAGGCCCGCAGCCTGCGCCGCCAGCGAGGCCGTTACCGAGCGCTTGCCGGAGCGGCAGGCAAAAACCACCTCTTTGCCCTGCGGATCCGGAATATTCTTCGGATCGAAGGTCGAAAGCGGAACGACTATGCCACCGGGATAGGCTTCCACGGCGACCTCGTTCGGCTCGCGGACATCGACGAGAAGATAGCGTCCCTCCGCCATCCCCTTCGACACCTCATCCGGCAGCAAATCGTGAACCTGGTTCGCCACTCAAAACCTCCCAACAATGCCTGACGTCGCACGTATCCTGTTCGCAAAACCGGTCCCCCACTTCTGCAGAATACGCGCTATTACCAGCGAATTCGGCGAAGATCGATCGGTCGCCCTTCCGCGCCAAAGTCGCCTCTGGCGCGGCGAAAATCAAGCGCCGCAGGGCCATTTGAGGGGGCCTGAGCGAGGCCCTAGACGGTCACCTGGGTTCCAACCTCGACCACCCGGCCGCTCGGAATCTGGAAATAGTCGGTGGCGTCATTGGCGGTACGGCTCAGCGCGATGAAGAGGTGATCCTGCCAGCGCGGCATCCCGGAACGCGCGGCCGGCTTCAGCGCGCGCCGCGACAGGAAGAATGACGTCGACATGATGTCGAACTGCCAGCCCAGTTTGCGCGCGATCGCCAGCGCTTTCGGCACGTTGGGCGATTCCATGAATCCGAACCGCAGCGTGACCTTGGAGAAGGTTTCGCTGATCTGCTCCAGCCTGACCCGCTCGGCCGGGTCGATCCGCGGCGTCGGCGCGGTCTCGATGGTGAGAATGACGTTCTTTTCGTGCAGCACCTTGTAGTGCTTGAGACTGTGCATCAACGCGGTCGGCGCGCTCTGGGGATCGCTGGTCAGGAACACCGCGGTGCCGGGAACCCGCTGCGGCGGCTTCTTCTCAAGCATCGCCACCAGTTCGTCCAGCGGGAACTCCAGCTTGCGCGATTTCTCGAACAACAGCCGGCTGCCTCGCCGCCAAGTGTACATCAGGATCATTACCACGGCGCCGAGCGCCAGCGGCACCCAACCGCCCTCGAATACTTTCAACAGGTTCGCCGCCAGAAAGGTGAGGTCGAGGAACAGGAACGGAGCGATCAACGCCGCGGCCGCCAACGGCGACCATTTCCAGACCTTCCAGATCACGACGAAGCCCATCATCGCCGTGACCACCATGGTGCCGGTAACGGAGATGCCGTAGGCGGACGCCAGCGCGCTCGACGAGCGGAACAGCAATACCAGCAGCATCACGCTGACGAGCAGCAGCATGTTGATGCGCGGGATATAGATCTGGCCGGAATGGGCTTCAGAGGTATGGCGGATTTCAAACCGCGGCAGCAGGCCGAGCTGAATGGCCTGACGCGTCAGCGAATAGGCGCCGGTAATCACCGCCTGGCTCGCAATCACGGTCGCCGCGGTAGCGAGACCGACCATCGGGATCAGCGCCCAGTCCGGAAACATCAGGAAGAACGGGTTCTCGATCGCCTTCGGATCGGCAATCAGCAGCGCGCCCTGCCCCAGATAGTTCAGCGCCAGCGACGGCAGCACGATGACGAGCCAGGCGGTCTGGATCGGCTTCTTGCCGAAATGGCCGAGATCGGCATAGAGCGCCTCGGCGCCGGTGACGGCGAGAAACACCGCGCCGAGCGTGATGAATCCGATCATGCCGTGATGGATCATGAAGGAGGCGGCAAGCAGCGGATTGAACGCCAGCAGCACTTCGGGGTGCTGCATGATCTGCGGCACGGCCGCGATCGCGAGGACGGCGAACCAGATGCACATGATCGGTCCGAACAAGGCCGCGACCCGCGCGGTGCCGCGCGACTGAACCGCAAACAGCGCCACGAGAATGATCGCGGTCAGCGGCACCACATAGTGTTCGAAGGTCGCGGTCACCAGCTTGATGCCTTCGATCGCCGAAAGCACCGAGAGTGCCGGCGTGAGCACCGCGTCGCCGTAAAACAGCGCGCCGCTGATGATCCCGAGCAGCACGATGGCGCCGGCGCCGTAGCCTACCGCGCGCTGCGCCAGCGCCATCAGCGCCAGCGTTCCACCCTCGCCGTTGTTGTCGGCGCGCAACAGGATCAGCACATATTTCAGCGTCACCACGACGATCAGCGCCCACAGGATCAGCGAGAGGATGCCGAGCACCGCGTCCGGATTGGCTGATGTCGCAGCCGGGCCGCCGGCGGCGACGACCGCTTCGCGCAAGGCGTAGAGCGGGCTGGTGCCGATATCGCCGTAGACCACCCCGATGCTGCCGAGCATCAGCGCGCCGAAGCCGGCGGTGGAATGGGCTTCGCCATGCCCATTGGCCGCCGGCGTTTCCGCGGCGGGAGCTGCAACGTCACTGGTCATGGGAGTGGAGGCCTCAAATGCTTCACTGCACAAATAGCAAAGCCTGGCGGCTTATAGCCCTGCGTTTGGAGCATAGCCTACCCTGATTTTGGGGCCGCACCATGCAAAATATGCATGGACGGCTAGATGATCACCTGGGTTCCAACTTCGACCACGCGCCCGGTCGGGATCTGGAAATAGTCGGTGGCGTCGTTCGCCGACCGGCTCAACGCGATGAACAGGTGATCCTGCCACTGCGGCATCCCCGACTGCGGAGACGGCTTCAGCGAGCGCCGCGACACGAAAAACGACGTCGACATGATATCGAACTGCCAGCCGAGCTTGCGGGCGATTACCAGTGCCTTCGGTACGTTCGGCGACTCCATGAAACCGAAGCGCAGCCGGACGGTGGAGAACTTATCGCTGATCTTTTCCATCCGGACGCGTTCGGCGACGTCGACGCGCGGCGTCTGCGCGGTCTCGATGGTCAGGATCACATTGTGCTCGTGCAGGACCTTGTTGTGCTTGAGATTGTGCAGCAGCGCCGTCGGCACGAAACTGGGGTCGCTGGTGAGGAACACCGCGGTGCCCTTGACGATGTGGGGCGGACGCTTTTCCAGGCTCTTGATCAGGTCATCCAGCGGCACCTCGATGCGCCGGGTCTTCAGGACCAGGATCGCCGCGCCTCGGCGCCAGGTCCAGATCATCACCGCCATGGCAAAACCGAACAATAGCGGCACCCAGGCGCCTTCGAGCAGTTTCAGGAGGTTGGCGGCGAAGAACGTCGAGTCGACGACGACGAACGGCACAATCAGCGCCGCGGCCGTGGCCGCACGCCAGTTCCACAATTTCCAGATCACGACGAAACCCATGATCCCGTCGACGACCATGGTCGTGGAGACGGCGATGCCATAGGCCGAAGCCAGGTTGCTCGAGGTGCGGAACAGCAGCACCAGCAGCAACACGCCGATCAGGAGCAGCCGGTTCACGCGCGGCAAATAGATCTGCCCGGCATGTGTCTCCGAAGTGTAGCGGACCTCGAAGCGCGGCAACAGACCGAGTTGCACCGCCTGGCGAACCAGCGAATAGGCACCGGTGATCACCGCCTGGCTCGCAATGACGGTGGCTGCGGTCGCCAGCACCACCATCGGTATCAACAGCATCTCCGGAACCATCCGGTAGAAGGAGTTTTCGATCGCGACGGGATGGGCAAGCACCAATGCGCCCTGGCCGAAATAGTTGATCAAGAGCGCCGGCAACACGAAGTAGAACCATCCGGCCTGGATCGGCTTGCGTCCGAAGTGACCGAGATCCGCATAGAGCGCCTCGCCGCCGGTCACCGCGAGAAACACCGCGCCCAGCGTCACCAGCCCGATGGTTCCGTGGGAGAGCATGAATTCGACGGCATACCAGGGATTGATCGCCGCCAGCACCGACGGGTCGTCGCTGATATGCACCAGTCCCAACACCGCCAGGGTGGCGAACCAGACCATCATGACCGGTCCGAAGGCGGTAGCGACGCGGGCGGTACCGCTGCTCTGGACCGAGAACAGCACCACGAGAATGAAGACCGTCAGCGGCACCACGTAATGTTCGAGCGCCGGTGCTGCGAGCTTGAGACCTTCGACCGCGGACAACACCGAGATCGCCGGCGTGATCATGGAGTCGCCGATGAACATCGATGCGCCGACGACGCCAAGCGCGAGCAATGGCCAGCTGCGGCGACCGAGCGCGCGCTGGCCGAGCGCCATCAGCGAAAGTGTGCCACCCTCGCCGTTATTGTCGGCACGCAGCAGCAGCAGCACGTATTTTGCCGTGACGACGATGAACAGCGACCACAGGATCAGCGACAATACGCCGAGCACGATGACGCGGCTGACCGGCTGGCCGTGCGCCGCAGCGCCGACAGCCTCGCGAAACGCATACAGCGGCGAGGTGCCGATGTCGCCGAACACCACGCCGATGCTGCCCAGCGTCAGCGCCCAGAAGCCAGTGGTGGCCGGCGCCTCATGGGCTTCGGTCGATGGAACGCTGAGAGCCATGATGACTGAGGACGCTCTGTCGGTTGATTGATCCGGGCCGGCTATCGACGCTTTCCTGGAAAGCTTGTCAACCGATCCACCCTAGCACCGCCGGCCCCGCGGTGCCCACAAGGCGACAACGTCACAGAAGTATGCGGTATTGAGGTAGTGGCCGCAACTACGGCTTCAAGCCCGGAGGCAGCGGCGGATCCTCGCGCATCAGCGTGATGGTGACGCGGCGGTTGGCCGACAGCGTCGGGTCGTCCGGAAACAGCGGCTGGCTGTCGGCTTTTCCCGAAACGGCGAAGATGTGGGCGGGCTGCAGGCCTTCCCGCTCCAGGATCTGGCGCACAACGTTGGCGCGGTCAGCCGAAAGGTCGAAAGCCCCATAGTCGCTGCGAGACGGCAGGAAGCCTGCCGCAGTGTGGCCGATGATGGAGATGCGAAGCGGCGTCGCCTTCAGCGGGCCTGCCAGTTTCTGGATCAGCCGGCGGGTGCGGTCGTAGGGCACCTTGGAACCATCGGCGAACATCGAGCGGCCATCCTGGTCGACGATTTCCAGATTGAGGCCCGCATTGGTCTCCTCGAACATGATGTGTTTCGAGATTTCGGTCAGTTCCGGCATGTCCTGCAACGCCTGCCGCAGCGACGCCGAGGCCAGCGCGAATTCGCGGTCGGTCTTCAGCCTGGCGCCGGCTATCCGGCTGCGTTCCTGTTCGTCCAGGGTCGGGCTATTGGATGCCTCGTCCGGGGGAACGAGCGGCGCGTTCTTGAGCTTCGGCCGCGCCGGCAGGTTGTCGGATTCGATAATTCCGGAATAGCGGGCCTCGGTCTGCACGCCGAAGGCATCGCGCATCGAGCCGGCGACGATCTTCAGCTTGTTGTTGTCCATGGTGGAGAAGGCGACGAGCATCACGAAGAAGCTCATCATCAGGCCCATGAGGTCGGCAAAGGTCACGAACCAGCCGTGTCCTCCGCCATGCGCGTCGCCTCGTTTCTTCTTGGCCATTGCTTGGTTTCCGGAACCGGAATCTGGCGTTTACGCCGGGACCGGCTCGCCTTCCTCATGGCGGTGTTTCTCCGGCAGGTAGGCCAGCAACATCTCGCGCACCAGCGTCGGGCTCTTGGAATCGCGGATCATCAGGATGCCGTCGATAATCAGCGTGCGATTGGTCTCCTCGTCGAGCAACTTGCCATGCAGCTTGTCGGCGATCGGCAGGCAGAACAGGTTCGCGACCAGCGCGCCGTACAGCGTCGCCAGCAAGGCGGTCGCCATGAACGGACCGAGCTTCGAAGGATCGGTCATGTTGGCGAACATCTGCACCATGCCGATCAGGGTTCCGATCATGCCGAACGCCGGTGCGCAGTCGCCGATGGCGCGGTAGATCTTGCCGCCTTCGTCGAGATGCATCAGGAAGTTGTCGCGGTCGCGCTCGAGATTGTCGCGGATGAATTCGAGATCGTAGCCGTCGGCGACGTAGCGAATTCCCTTGGCGAGGAACGGCTCGTTGGTATCGACCTTTTCGAGTCCGACGGGACCCTGCTTGCGCGCGATTTCCGCGATCCGGGCCAGTTCGTCGACGAGGTCCCGCGCCGACAGGCGGCTCATGGTGAAGGCGAATTTGGCGCCGAGCGGCAGGCCGTGCAGGATGGCGCTGAGCGGAAACCGGATCATGGTGGCGGCGATCGATCCGCCGAAAATAATAATCATCGCATGTTCGGAAATGAACATGTGAAGATCGCCTCCCATGAGCACCATCGCTGAAATGACAATGATGCCGAATACGAGCCCAACGCTCGTCATAATATCCATGGGAAACTCCAACGCGCACGCGAACTACCGGCCGTCCTGGACGGTGGCGCAGCTCATCCTGAGCCGCGCTACAGGAACCCTACGTCGCCGCAATTAAAGACGCGTAAAGGTTAAGCCGGCGCGGGAAATTGCTCGGCCGAACCGCCGTGGTGTTGATGCGCGGGGCCGGAGCCGGCGCGCGATCTCAACCTTCTGCTAACCATACCGCGTCAGGCTGCGGCCAAACCCGTCAATTCGAGGCTGAGCGCGCGCAGCCGCCGGCGGGCGGCCTCGTCATAGGCCTGCGGATTGGCCTTCATCTCGCTCATGCCGTTGAAGAACAGGCCGGTCTTGCCGGCGACATCGTCGCCCGAGACCAGATGCAGGATCGCCTCGCCGCCCTGCTCCACCGTCGAGATCGGCGTGATGCCTCCGGCACGCACCATCGTGGTATTCATGTAGGTCGCCGGGTGCAGCGCATTGACGTTGACGCCGCTATCCTTGAGTTGTTCGGCAAGATCGATCGTGAACATGATTTGCGACAGCTTGCTTTGCGCATAGGCGCGACTGCCGCTGTAGCCCTTGGTGTTCATGACGTCGTCGAAATCGATCGGGTGCTGGCCGAGGGAAGCGACATTGACGATGCGCGACGGCGCAGCTGCTTTCAGAGCCGGCAGCAGCAGATGCGCCAGCAGGAAGCCCGCGAGAATTGCGCGATGAGGGGCCGCCGGATTTCAAATTTACAGGCGGCCCAGCCACGGTCTCTTGCTGCTTGACGAGATCCCGCGGGTCTCGCGCTGCTTCTGGTCGATGACCTCTGCCGGACGAGAGCGGAACCACGTATCGCTGTTCCCGAGAAATCCCCGTCTGCCCGGCGTTCAACTCTTGATCCACATCAATGAGCTTCACTGCGCTGGTGGTAAATTGCGCAACTTGATTTTGCTCGGGATCAACCTAGCTCGATGCCTGCCCGACTGCGGGCAATCCTAGTAACAGGAGGATTTTCCCCATGGCCGAAGCTGTAACAAAATTACCCGTGAAGACCGAGGGCAAGAAAACCGAAGCTGCGATGCAGACATGGCGCCCGTTCGACAGCCTGCGCCGCGAGGTCGATCGACTTTTCGAGAATTTCGACCGGGACTTGTGGCGGTCTCCGTTCAGCCGCTCGGTTTTCGACATCGCGCCGTACTGGCGAGGTGAATTGAAATTGGCGACTACTCCCGCCGTCGATATCGTCGAGAAAGACAACGCCTACGAAGTCACCGCCGAGCTGCCAGGAATGGACGAGAAGAATATCGAGGTGAAGCTCGACAACGGCGGGCTGACGATCAAGGGCGAGAAACAGGAAGAGAAGGAAGAGAAGCGAAAGGGCTATCATCTCCAGGAACGCCGCTTCGGCTCGTTCGAGCGCTACTTCACCGTTCCGGAGGGCGTTGACACCAGCAAGATCGAGGCAAACTTCAAGAAGGGTGTGCTGACGGTAACGCTGCCGAAGAAGCCCGAGGCGCAGAAGCCCGCGAAGAAGATCGAGGTCAAGGCAGGCTGAGGCCGGCGTCCGACGCTTCCGGGCCTTTGGCATCAGCCAGCCCGGAAGCGAACTTTCCAGCTTGGAACAGCACCATGCGGTTTCCGACCGTGGCATGCGCCTTGATGCTCGCATTGACAGCGGCGAGTTCGTCGCAGGCGCAGCAGGCCGTCCCCCTCCCCGGCAACCAGGGCGCGGCCATTCCGACCCTCGCTCCTTTGGTGAAGAAAGTTACCCCCAGCGTCGTCAACATCGCCGTCAAGGGACGCATTGCCCAGGAGCAGAACCCGCTTCTCAACGATCCGTTCTTTCGAAAATTCTTCAATGTTCCCGAGACCCCCGCGGAGCGGGAAATCAGAGCTGCCGGATCGGGCGTCATCATCGACGCGCGCGAAGGCCTCATAGTCACGAATAATCATGTCGTCGAGCATGCCGACGAAATTTCGGTCACGCTCACCGACGGCCGGCATTTTCAGGCCAAGCGCGTCGGCGCCGATCCCGACACCGATGTCGCGATCATCAAGGTGCCCGCCGCGGATCTGGTTGCGATACCGCTGGGGGATTCGGACAAGCTCGAGGTCGGAGATTATGTCGTCGCCATCGGCAATCCGTTCGGAATTGGCCAGACAGTCACGCAGGGGATCGTAAGCGCGCTGCGCCGCACCGGTCTCGGTATCAAGGGCTACGAAGATTTCATCCAGACCGACGCGCCCATCAACCCAGGCAACTCGGGTGGTGCACTGGTCAGCCTGCGCGGCGAACTCGTGGGCATCAACACCGCCATCGTCGGCCCAAGCGGAGGCAATGTCGGCATCGGCTTCGCCATCCCGGCCAATATGATCCGCGAGGTCATGGATCAATTGGTCAGGTACGGCGAAGTGCGGCGCGGCCGGCTTGGCATCGCTGTTCAGGATTTGACCGCCGAACTCTCCGACGCGATGGGACTGCCTTCGCATCAATCGGGCGCGGTGGTTGCCAATGTCGAAGCCGGGTCGGCAGCGGAGCGTGCCGGCCTCAAGTCCGGCGATGTAATCACCTCGGTCGACAACACCCCGGTGCGTAGCGCATCCGCTCTGCGCAACAAGATCGGGCTGTTGCGGGTCGGCGATACGGCCGAGCTGGCCGTGACGCGCGGCGGAAAATCGATGGTCATCCGCGCAACCGTGGCGACGCCGGTACAGAAGCTGTTCCAGGGTGGCCAGGTCAATCCGCTGCTTGACGGCGCAACGTTCGGCCCAGTCACGGTGGACACCTCAATCAGGGGCGTCGAAGTCATTTCCGTTCAGGCCGGCCGCAAGGCGGCGCGTGCCGGTTTGCGCAAGGGTGACATTATCACATCGGTGAACCAGAAAGCGGTAGCCGGACCCGATGAATTCGCAGAGCAAGCCAAGGCCAGCCCAAAGCGATTATTGCTCGCTCTGATCCGCGACGGCCAAGCGCTTTTCCTCGTCGTGCAGTGACTTTGCCTCCGTCGTGCGGCCTTTGCCGAGCCTCGCCCAACCCGGGCGCGTTCGCTGGCTCGGCCACAATCAACCGATAGGTTGATGTGCCCGGCAAGATAAGGGCCATAGGCTGCTTCCAGATACACATTGGCCGGTCATGACGAAAGCTCCACATCCCCGAATTCTGCTGATCGGAACCGGCGACACCAAGGCCGACGAAATTCTTTTCATGAGCAACTGCATCCGGAAGGCCGGCGGCGAGCCGGTCCTGATGGATGTCAGCGTGCTGGGCGATCCGCCCTACCAACCCCATCATGACAAACACGCCGTCGCGCGGGCGGCACAAGCCACGATCGACATAATCATGGCAAGCGGCGACGAAAATTCGGCGATGTCGCTGATGGCGCTCGGCGCAACCCGCCTGACGCGCGCGCTTTGCGACGCCGACGAGATCGACGGTATGATCGCGATTGGCGGCACCATGGGAACCGACCTTGCCCTCGACGTCGCACGCGCGCTTCCGATCGGCGTTCCCAAATTCGTGGTGTCGACGATCGCCTTCTCGCATCTGATACCGCCGGAGCGTATCGCCGCGGACTTGATGATGATCCTGTGGGCGGGTGGCCTCTACGGCCTCAACAGCACCTGCACGGCAGTGCTTTCCCAGGCCTGCGGCGCGGTGGTGGGCGCGGCAAAGAGCGCCATCAAGCCCAGGAACGACCGGCCGGTCGTCGCCATGACGTCGCTCGGCAAGAGCTGTCTCAGCTACATGGTCGAGCTCAAGCCGGAATTGGAAAGGCGGGGCTACGAGGTCGTCGTGTTCCACACCACGGGAATGGGCGGCCGCGCCATGGAGTCGATCGCCGCCCAGGGCGGCTTTGCCGCGATCCTCGATCTCAGCCTGCAGGAGGTCGCCAATCACCTGGCGGGCTCGGTCGTGAGTTCCGGCGCGGACCGGCTGGAGAACGCCGGAAAGGCGGGAATTCCGCAGATCGTGGCCCCCGGCGCCGTCGACATGGTCGACTTTCCCGCCTGGCAGCCGATACCGAGGGACCTCGTCGACCGTCCGTTCCACGCGCACAACCGGCTGCTCGCCTCGGCAACGTCTCGGCCGGACGATCGGCGAAAAATCGCGCGGGCCATCGCCGGCAAGCTCGCAACGGCGCAGGCGCCCGTGGCGTACGTGCTGCCGGCCGGCGGCATCCAGCAATGGGATCGCGAAGGCGAAGCCCTGCACGATCCCGAAGGCCTGTCCGCCTTCGTCGACGAAATGCGCGCGGCCATCGCGAAGCCTGTCGAGCTTCATGAAATTCACGGACATATCAACAGCCCCGCATTCGCAGAGGCGGTGTTGGCTATCTTCGACCGCTGGGTCGAAGCGGGCATCGTGCCCGCCGGCAAGACGGCGGTCGCTTCGTGAAGGCGCCGACCGCCAGGGCGCTGGTGCTGGATTTCGGCGGCGTCATTTCGAAGACGCTGTTCGAAACCCACCACTTGACGGAAATGGCGCTTGGTCTGGCCCCGTTCACCCTGAACTGGCTCGGCCCGTTCGCACCGGAGACCGATCCGTTGTGGTCATCGATGCAGCATGGAGAGATTTCAGAGCGCGACTACTGGCTGATCCGCAGCCGCGAGGTCGGACGGCTGGTCGGCGAAGACTGGCGCGACATGGAAACCTTCGCGAGACGCGCGCGTGGCGCCGACCCCGGGTCCGTGATCCGGCCGGAGGCTGAACGCGCGATCCGGATTGCCGGTGACGCCGGAGTCAAGCTCGCCATCCTGTCGAACGAACTCGATCTGTTCTACGGCGCCGGCTTTCGCACAAAACTGCCGCTGCTCGACCGCTTCCAGGCCATCGTCGATGCGACCCATACCGGAATCCTGAAACCGGACCCTCGCGCTTACCGGCTGGTGCTCGAGCAGCTTTCGATCGATGCTGGACGCTGCGTGTTCGTGGACGATCAGGAGCGCAATATCGCGGGCGCGCAAGCCTGCGGCTTCCAGACCGTCCATTTCGATGTCCGGGAGCCCCGGGAATCCTACATCAGGGCCCTGCGTCACCTTGATCTTGAATTCGTCTGAACCGGAAGGCGGCACCACATGCGCGACATCAACTTCCTGCTCGAGAACAATGCCAAGCCGATCTGGCACCCGATGGCGCATCCGGCCGAAATGCGCGCGCAACCGCCGAAAATCATCATGAAGGGCGAAGGCGTCCACGTCACGGACATCCACGGCAACATGGTTCTCGACGCGGTCGGGGGGCTATGGAACGTCAATCTCGGCTACAGTTGCGATCCCATCAAGAAGGCGATCGCCGACCAGCTCGACGCCCTGCCCTATTATTCCGGATTTCGCGGAACTTCGACCGGCCCATCCATCGAACTCGCGCACGAGCTCACCGAATGGTTCAGGCCGGAAGGCATGACACGGGTGTTCTTCACCTCGGGCGGATCGGACTCTGTCGAATCCGCGCTCCGGCTGGCGCGGCAATACTGGAAGATCAAGGGACAAGGCGACCGCACCAAATTCCTGGCGCTCAAGAAGGGGTATCACGGCACCCACTTCGGAGGCGCCTCGGTCAACGGCAACGCCAACTTCCGCCGCAACTACGAGCCGCTGCTGCCCGGCGTCTTTCATATCCCTGCACCTTCGACCTACCGCAATCCATTCAACGAGAGCGATCCCGCGCGGCTGGCGCAACTGTGCGCGGCGGCGATGGAGGACGAGATCGCGTTCCAGAACGCGGATACGATCGCGGCGTTCATCATGGAGCCGGTGCTCGGCGCAGGCGGCGTGATCGTGCCTCCCGTCAATTTCATGAAGCTCGCACGCGAGATCTGTGACCGCCATGGCATCCTGATGATCTCCGACGAGGTGGTCACGGGATTCGGCCGCACCGGCGCGTGGTCAGGCGCGAGGCTCTGGGGCGTGCAGCCGGACATGATGACCATCGCCAAGGCGATCACGTCAGGATATTTCCCGCTCGGCGCTACGCTGATCAACGACAGGATCGCCGAGGCATTCGAGAGCGATCAATCGACGTTCGGATCGATCGGTCACGGCTACACCTATTCGGGCCACCCCGTCGGATGCGCCGCCGGCATTGCGGCGTTAGCCGAGACCAGGCGGCTCAAGCTCGACGAGAACGCCGCCGCGCGCGGCAAGGAACTCGCAAGGGCGCTTGAGCAACTCAAGTCGAAGCATGAGATCGTCGGCGATGTCAGGTGCCAGGGATTGATGGCCGCGATCGAACTGGTTTCCGATCGCGACGGCAAGAAGGCCGCGGACAAGAAGACGACGGCCGCGATCGCGGACCGCACCTATGACGCCGGCGTGATGATCCGGGTTTCCGGCAACAACATCATTCTGTCGCCGCCGCTGATTCTCGAACCGGCCGACGTCGCAAGGATCGCCGCTGGAATCGACGCCGGGCTTTCGGCGGTGAAGTGATTCAAAAGCCGAGCGCCAGCCCATCCTTGCGGTGATCGGAGGCGCCGAGCAGGATGCCTCGTTCATGATCGATGCGGATCGCCTGGCATCCGCCGATCGGCTCCCCGGACCACCGAACGTCATGCCCACGCGCGGCCAGATCGTCCTTGATGCCAGGGAAGATCGTCGTCTCCAGCGACAGGACGCCGTCGAAGGCGAAAGTGCGCGGCGCTTCGGCTGCCGACTGGATGTCGAGGCCGAGGTCGAGGACGTTGGAGATCAGGTTCGCATGTCCCGCAGCCTGATAGTGCCCTCCCATGACGCCGAACGGCATCACGGCCCGGCCGTTCTGCATCATCATGCCGGGAATGATAGTGTGCATCGGCCGCTTGCGCGGTCCGAGCGAGTTCGGATGTCC
The DNA here is from genome assembly GCF_018736085.1 of Bradyrhizobium sediminis. Classification (NCBI taxonomy): domain Bacteria; kingdom Pseudomonadati; phylum Pseudomonadota; class Alphaproteobacteria; order Hyphomicrobiales; family Nitrobacteraceae; genus Bradyrhizobium; species Bradyrhizobium sediminis. Next base: position 3,641,194 of record NZ_CP076134.1, read on the forward strand.
TGACCTGGCGCGGAAGCTCCAGCCCCTGTTGTGCAGGAGCACGCCGGACTTCGGCGCATAGATGCCGCTGCCGAACGGGTAGAACAGCGAGTTGATCAGCGAGATCGCGTTGAGGTCGCGGTCGACCACGGTCACATAGACCGTGTCGCGGTGTTCGATATCGTCCCACGCCTCGGCGGCGGAAGCGCGCTTCATGTCGATCCTGGCCCGGATCGCGTCGATGTAGCCGTCCGACAGGAACCAGGCAGCATCGACAGGATTGACCGCAGGATCGCAGAAGAACGCGTCGCGGGCCCGGTAGGCCGCCTTGGTGGCCTCGGCGAGCAGATGAATCCGGTCCGCCTCAGAGAAATTCTTCACATCGAAGCCCGCCAGCGTCCGCATGATCATCAGCGCCGCCAGTCCCTGCCCGTTCGGCGGGCACTCCGCGATCTCGTAGTCACGATAGCTTGCGGAGATCGGATTCGCGTAGTCCGATTCGTGCGCGGCAAAATCCTCGGCGCTATGGGCACCGCCCATTCCGCGCAGGATGCCGATGATTTCATCCGCAACGGCGCCGCCGTAGAATGCCTTGCGTCCGTCGCGCGCGATCTGGCGGAGCGTGCGTCCGAGCGCCGGTTGCGACCTGATATCGCCCACGACGGGTAGCCGGCCGCCGGGAAGATACTGGGTCACCGCGTCTGCATTGCTTTCGATGCGCGAGCGGAAATGTTCCCAGTCGGCGGCGACGCGCGGCGTGATGCAGAAACCCTGCTCGGCAGCCGTAATCGCGGGGCGGAAAATCTCGTCGAGCGGCTTACTGCCGTGATCGGCGATCAGCCTGCACCAGGCATCAATGGCGCCGGGCACCGTCACCGCTTCCGGAGACGTCGGAGGAATATCCCGCTCGGCGGCGTCGGCATATTTGCCGGCATCGGTTTTTGCCGGCGTGCGGCCCGAGCCGTTCAATGCGATCGGAGCGCCCGCCTTCGGCGAATACAGCGCAAAGCAATCGCCGCCGATCCCGGTCATCTGCGGTTCGACCACGCCCTGGACGGCAACCGCGGCAATCGCGGCATCGACGGCATTGCCGCCCGCCTTCAGAATCTCGACTGCGGCGAGCGTCGCCTGCGGATGCGACGTGGCCGCCATTCCGCGTTCCGCGACGGCTACCGATCGGCCGATAGCCATGAAATTGCGCATGAAGTTTCCTTGTGTTTATGGCCACCGTGATCCGGCGCAAATGCCGAGACAATCAACCGAAAGGTGGATGGCCTGGACGGCTCTCCGGCCGGCGACAGACGGACTCGCGCGGCGGCTTCCGGGTCGGGTCGTGGCAGACTCAGTGCGGTCGCGACATCAGCGCAACGGCGGCGGAACGCGTTTCCACACCGAGCTTTTCGAAGATGTGGATCAGGTGGGTCTTGACGGTCGCCAAGCCGATTTGCAGGCACTCGCTGATTTCGCGGTTGGTCCGCCCACAGCATAGCAGCTCGACCACGTCCAGTTCGCGGGAGGTCAGGCCATACCGGGCTGGTTCTTCGGCCGGCGAAGCGGCGCGGCCGACCAGATTGAACTCGAGATAGTCATGGATCTTTCCGGCGATATTCATGGCCCCGTCCGGAATCCTGCAGCCCGCCCCCCAGGCAACGCTCATCCCTGCGACGATCCTGTCATCTCGCCGGAAGAAGAATTCGACCATATCGACGATGCCGCATTGACCGGCGAATGAGCGGTAGGCCGCAGATTCAGCGGTGGGGCATCGCTCCGTCGCGACACTCAGCAAGGCAAACGGCTTGCTGGCGGCGCGCTTCGGATGCAGCGGATCGAATTGATTCATCCGCTCGACATACTGACGATGAAAATCGACCGGAATTCCACTGAGCAGGAAGCGATTAAGGTTGAGGCCTTCGTCGACTTCATAGAATGCCGTCGCCGAGGCATCGAGAATGCCCCTGGCGAACCGAATGGCCTGGCTGGCCGCTGGATCTGCACGGCCCATCAGCGCGAACATGGCCTACCCTCCCAAATTGCTTCTTTCTTCCCCGTCAGTGGATCTCCGCCGCCCGCTTCAGCGCCGCCTTCAGTTTTTCCAGCGTAAAATCCTTGCTGCGGGCGATCTCCAGGATCGGCGTCTCGCGCCGTCCGCAGAGTTCGGCGGCATCGGGGATTTTCGCGGCGATGTCGATCGGGATCACGATCGCGCCGTGCTGGTCGGCGTGGATCAGGTCGTCGGAGCGCACCGTCATGCCGGCGACGCGGACTTCGCCGCCAAAACTTTCGGCGTGAACCCAGGCGTGCGACGGGCCGATCGAGCCTGCCAGCGCCTGGAAGCCCGGTGCCCATTGCGGGATGTCGCGGATCGATCCGTCGGTGATGACGCCGAGGCAGCCGAGCGCCTTGTGCACGTTGCTTTGCACCTCGCCCCAGAACGCACCGTAGCCGACGTCGGCGCCGTCAATGTCCTGGATCACGGTGATGCGCGGACCATGGCCGGTGCCGACATATTCGTAATAGTCGATGCGCCGTTTCGCCTGCTCGTCGGCCGGCAGGCCCGACTTCAGCACCGAGCGGATCGTCACCGTGCGCGCATAACCGACCATCGGCGGCAGATCGGGGAACGGACAGACCAGCGGCTTGGTGGTGTAGCCGATCAGGCGGCGTTCGGGGGCGACGATCTCCATCGCATTACAGATGGTAGGGGTGTCATAGCGCGCCAACGCTTCGAGGACGGATGCGGGCAGCGGAGCGGATTTCGTCACGGCGTGTCTCTCCAGATTTGCAGGATGGCATTGGGGCCACCCATTGATCTGCCTATAGCCGAGATTGGGATCGAACCCAACTCGGCGGCCGCTCATGGCAGACATCCAAAGCGTTTTCGAGCGAAGTGGGTACCGGTTCGCGTGAAGAAAACGCGTCAAACAAGGAGGGGTGAGGTTGCGCGGCCGCTGGCAGCGCGGGCCGCTCAGTTCAGCCGGGCCGGCCGAATGCCCTGGTCCGGCTCGGCGACGGGCGCAACGAACGGCGGCGCCGCCGGACTTGACGGAGTTGCCTCCGCCGGCGCTGCGGCCTGCGCGGCCGCATTGCGCTTGTGATCGCGATACGACTTCCAGCCCAACGGCAGGCTCAAGAGATAAAGCGCCGACCCCGCCGACAGAATGTGCCAGGGATAGCCGATCAAGAGCGCCACGAAGAAGATCACCGAGACGAACACCGGCAGCACCATCTCCGGCGGCACCCGCAAGCGCACCGTCTTGCCCGAGAAAACCGGCAGCCGCGACACCATCAGGAATGCGATCAAGAGCGTATAGAACGCGGTCAGCATCACCGGCGGCGACGGCATGCCGAGGAAGGCGAGATAGATCGGAAGCAGCACCAGGATCGCGCCGGCGGGAGCCGGAACGCCGGTGAAGAAATTCGCGGCAAAAGCCGGCTTGTTCGGATCGTCCATGGTGGCGTTGAAGCGCGCCAGCCGCAGGCCGCCCGAGATCGCGAACACCATGGCGGCGATCCAGCCGACATTGTGCAGATCGTGCAGCGTCCAGAAATACAAGATCAGCCCCGGCGCCACGCCGAAATTGACGAAGTCGGCGAGACTGTCGAGTTCGGCCCCGAACTTCGACTGGCCCTTGATCATGCGCGCGACACGGCCGTCGATGCCGTCGAGCACGGCGGCAAACACGATCGCGGCGACCGCCAGTTCCATCCGCCCTTCCGTGGACAGCCGGATCGCGGTCAGCCCGGCGCAGATCGCCAGCAGCGTGATGACGTTGGGCACCAGCATCCGCACCGGGATCGGGCGAAACCGCCGGCGGCGCATTTCAGGACTTTTGGGATCTACAGGCGTCAACATAGTACACATATAGCAAGCGGAGGGCCGTTCCGCCATTGCGGCATCCGGCCAGGGCGACCGCCGGCTCGAATGGTTAATCGGCCCGGTAGGTCCGGCCGCCGTCGCCTTGCCTGAAATCGGCCAAAACGGTCTCCCCGGCCACCGCGGTCTGGCCTACGGAAACCAGCGCCTTGCCGCCTTCGGGCAGGTAGACGTCGAGCCGGGAGCCGAAGCGGATCAACCCGAACCGCTCGCCGGCACCGATCGACTGCCCTTCGCGGACGAATGAGACAATACGCCGCGCCACCAGCCCCGCGATCTGGACCACGCCGATGCGGCCGTTCGGCGTCGAGATCACAAGCGAATTGCGCTCATTATCTTCGCTCGCCTTGTCGAGTTCGGCATTGATGAAGGCGCCCGGCCGATACGCGATGCGGTCGATCCGCCCGGTCACCGGGCTGCGGTTCACGTGGCAGTTGAACACGCTCATGAAGACCGAAATCCGCAGCAGCGGCCGGTCGCCGAGACCGAGTTCGGCCGGCGGCAGCACCATCGAAATCAGCGAGACCCGACCGTCGGCCGGCGAAACCACGATGCCCTCGCGCACCGGCGTCACCCGCACCGGATCGCGGAAGAACAGCGCGCACCACACCGTCAGCACGGTTCCGATCCAGCCCAGCGGTGTCCAGATCCAGAACAGGATCAGGCTGACCAGCGCAAAGCCGCCGATGAACGGATAGCCTTCCGGGTGGATCGGCGGAATTTGCGCGCGGATGGAATTGGCGATGGACATCAGGGCTTCACTGTCATTTGTCCCCTCTCCCGTTGCGGGAGAGAGATTGGTTTTCGGTTATTCCGCCGCAGCCGGGGTAACCAGCACATCATCGACCGGCGGCGGCGCCCGGTTCGGCGCTTCGTTGTCGTCGGCAATCCGCGCCAGTCGCTCCCGCGCCTCCTGGGCTTCGCGCTGCCTGTTCCACATACTGGCATAAAGTCCGCCCGATGCCAAAAGCACGGCGTGGGTCCCGCGCTCGGCGATCTTGCCCTGATCCAGCACGATGATTTCGTCGGCGCCGACGATGGTGGACAGCCGATGCGCGATCACCAGCGAGGTGCGGTTGCGCGACACCCGCTCCAGCGCTTCCTGGATTTCATGCTCGGTGTGACTGTCGAGCGCCGAGGTCGCCTCGTCGAGCACCAGGATCGGCGGCGCCTTGAGCACGGTGCGCGCGATCGCGACGCGCTGCTTTTCGCCGCCCGACAGCTTCAGGCCGCGTTCGCCGACCTGGGTCTCGTAGCCCTTCGGCGACATCCGGATGAAGGGATCGATCTGGGCGAGCCGCGCGGCCTCCTCCACTTCGGCGTCGGTGGCGTCCCAGCGGCCGTAGCGGATGTTGTAGCGGATGGTGTCGTTGAACAGCACGGTGTCCTGCGGCACCATGCCGATCGAGGCCCGCAATGAGGCCTGCGTGACCTGCCGGATATCCTGGCCGTCGATCAGGATCCTGCCGCTGGAGACGTCATAGAGACGGAACAACAGCCGCGAGATGGTCGACTTGCCGGCGCCGGAGGGACCGACGATCGCGACCGTCTTGCCGGCCGGCACCTCGAAGCTGAGACCCTTGAGGATCGGACGCTCGGGGTCGTAGGCGAATTGCACATCGTCGAACCGCACATTGCCCGAGGTCACGACCAGCGGCATGGCGCCGGGAAGATCCTTGATCTCCGGATGGCGCGACAGCACGCTGAACATCTTCTCGATGTCGATCACCGCCTGCTTGATCTCGCGATACACCATGCCCATGAAATTCAGCGGCTGGTAAAGCTGGATCATCATGGCATTGACCATGACGAAATCGCCGACCGTATTGGTGCCGTTGCGCACGCCGATCGCGCACATCAGCATGGTCGCGGTCAGGCCCACGGTGAAGACGACCGCCTGCCCGGTATTGAGTACTGCCAGCGAGGTATAGGTCTTCACGCTGTTGCGCTCGTAGCGCTCCATCGAATGGTCGTAACGCTCGGCCTCGCGCTGCTCGGCGCTGAAATACTTCACCGTCTCGTAGTTCAACAGCGAGTCGATCGCCTTGGTGTTCGCCTCGGTATCGGAATCGTTCATCTTGCGGCGAATCTCGATCCGCCATTCGGTCGCGATGTAGGTATAATACATGTAGATCACGACCATGATCAGCGTGACCAGCACGTAGCGCCAGTCGAACTGCCACAGCAGCACGGCCATCAGCAGCGAAACCTCGACGATGGTCGGGACCAGCTGCAGGATCACCATCCGAACGATGACCTCGATGCCGGAGCGGCCGCGCTCCAGCACCCGCGTCAGCCCGCCAGTCTTGCGCTCCAGATGGAAGCGCAGCGACAGCTCGTGCATGTGGACGAAGGTGAGATAGGCGAGCTTGCGCACCGCATGCATCGCGACACGGGCGAAGATGCCGTCGCGCCATTGCGTCAGCACCGCCATCAGCACGCGCATGGCGCCATAGCTGGCGGTCATGATCAGGGGCGAGGCGATCAACCACAGCGTCCAGTTCGAGGACTGCACCGGGGCGGTATCGGCCCCCGTCAGCGCGTCGATCGCCCATTTGAAGGTGAACGGCACCGACAGCGTCGCCAGCTTCGCAGCCAGCAGCAGCACCATCGACCAGACCACGCGCATCTTGAGATCGGCGCGGTCGCCCGGCCAGATATACGGCCACAGATGCGCCAGCGTCCCGATCAGGGTCGCCTGTTCGACGGATTTGCCGGGGGGCATCGCTTCTTCGCCGGCGCCCCCGTTCGAGTGACCGTGAGCCATCAATCGAGAGCCTGGCGCAAGGCGGCGCGCCGAATAGGCGTCGCGCGGGTTTTCTGGTTAGTCTTCATTCTGCCCGTCATATAGAGCGTTTGAACACCGCTTGCACCCTCAAGGGAGGCAATTCTGTCGCGATTTGCCCAGATTTGCGGGACAATTCAATCGCCTTTGCGAATCAGCCCGCCTTGACGCCCCTACGTTGCGGTGCCACATGCCCAATATGAGCATCATCAAAACCGTCTGTGTCTATTGCGGCTCCGGCCCCGGCACAAACCCCCGCTTTGTCGAAGCCGCCATCGCATTCGGAAAGGCCCTCGCCAAGGACGGCATCCGCCTCGTTTATGGCGGCGGCTCGGTCGGGCTGATGGGCGCCGTGGCCAAATCCGTACTCGATCACGGCGGCACCGTGACCGGCATCATCCCGGAATTCCTCACCGGCCGCGAAAACGCGCTGAAGCGCGTTCAGGACCTGATCGTCACCCCCGACATGCACGAGCGCAAACGGCTGATGTTCGAGCACTCCGACGCGTTCGTGGCGCTGCCTGGGGGCGTCGGCACGCTGGAGGAACTGGTGGAACAACTGACCTGGCAGCAACTCGGCCGCCACAACAAGCCGATCCTGCTCGCCGACATCGACGGCTTCTGGGAACCGCTGCTGGCGCTGCTCGCGCATATGCGCGAGACGGAGTTCATCCGCCCCAACCTGCAGGTCGATATCCTCAAGGCCGAACGCGTCGAGGATATCCTGCCGCGCCTGCGCGCCGCCGCGGCGCGTGCGCCTGCCGTTGCGGAGGCACTGACGCCTGAGTTGGCGCGACGGCTTTAGGAGCTAGCCGGCCTCGTCCCTGGGAAACGTCACCGCCTCGATGCGGTTGCCGTCGCGATCGATCACGAACGCCGCGTAGTATTTCACACGATCATGCGGGCGCAGCCCCGGCGCGCCGTCGGAGCGGCCGCCTGCACCAGGTGCCGCCGCATGAAACGCATCGACATCGGCCGTCGCCTTTGCCCGAAGACAGATGTGGACGCCGCTTTCCGGCGTTACCTCCGCCATGCCGGCGCGCAGGTTGATCCAGAATTCGGGATAGGCTTTGCCGAAACCGACCGTCCTCGGCCGCGTCACCAGCCGCGACAAGCCAAGCGGCGCCAGCGCCGCCTCATAGAAGCGCGCGGCGCGGTCGAGATCGCGGACGCCGACGGAGACGTGGTCGATCATTGGAAGGCATCCTCGAATATCGACACGTCATTCCGGGATGGTCCGCAGGACCAGACCCGGAATCTCGAGATTCCGGGTCCGATGCTTCGCATCGCCCCGGAATGACGGTGAGTATCCTCACGCCGGTGCGCCCGACTTCACCAGCTTGTAAATGACCGAATCCATCAGCGCCTGAAACGACGCATCGATGATATTGGGCGACACGCCGATCGTGGTCCAGCTCTCGCCCTGCTCGTCCTCGCTCTCGATCAGCACCCGTGTCACCGCTTCCGTGCCGCCATTGAGGATACGCACGCGATAGTCGATCAGCTTCAGGCCTTCGATGTATTTCTGGTATTTACCGAGATCCTTGCGCAGCGCCACGTCGAGGGCATTGACGGGGCCGTTGCCTTCGGCCGCCGAGATCAGCCGTTCGCCGGCGACGTCGACCTTCACCACCGCCATCGCCACCGTGACGCGCTGGCCGTTGGCGTTGTAGCGCTGCTCGACATTGACGTCGAACTGCTCGACCCGGAAATATTCCGGCACCTTGCCCAGCGTGCGCCGCGCCAGCAGCTCGAACGAGGCATCGGCGGACTCGTAGGCATAGCCGGCGGCTTCGCGCTCCTTCAGTTCCTCGACCAGGCGCGCCAGCTTCGGGTCGCTCTTGTCGTAGGCGATGCCTGCGCGGTCGAGCTCGGCCATGACGTTGGAGCGGCCGGCCTGGTCGGACACCAGCACCTTGCGATGATTGCCGACCGATTCGGGCAACACATGCTCGTAACTATGCGGATCCTTCATCATCGCCGAGGCATGAATACCGGCTTTGGTGACGAAGGCGCTTTCGCCGACATAAGCCGCGTGGCGGTTCGGCGCCCGGTTGAGCATGTCGTCGAGGGTGCGCGACACCCTCATCAGCGTCGCCATCTTGTCCGCGGTGACGCCGATCTCGAAGGCATCGGAAAATTCGCGCTTCAGCCGTAGCGTCGGGATCAGCGAGCACAGATTGGCGTTGCCGCAGCGCTCCCCTAACCCATTCAGCGTGCCCTGGATCTGGCGCGCGCCGGCGCGCACCGCGGCCAGCGAATTGGCCACCGCCTGCTCGGTGTCGTTATGGGCGTGGATGCCGACGTGATCGCCCGGAATATGTTTCACCACCTCGCCGACGACGGTCTCGATCTCATGCGGCATGGTGCCGCCATTGGTGTCGCACAGCACCACCCAGCGCACCCCGGAATCATAGGCCGCTTTGGCGCAGGCCAGCGCGAAATCCGGATTTTCCTTGTAGCCGTCGAAAAAATGCTCGCAGTCGAGCATGACCTCGCGGCCCGCCGACTTCGCCGCCTGCACGCTGTCGCGGATCGAGGCGAGGTTCTCCTCGTTGGTGGTCTCGAGCGCCACCCGCACCTGATAGGCGGAGGACTTTGCGACAAAGCAGATCGCATCGGCCTTGGCCTCGATCAGCGCCGCCAGGCCCGGATCGTTCGAGGCCGAACGGCCCGGACGCCGCGTCATGCCGAACGCCGTGAACTGCGCATGTTCGAGCTTCGGCTTTGCGGCAAAGAATTCGCTGTCGGTCGGATTGGCGCCGGGATAGCCGCCCTCGACATAGTCGATGCCGAGTTCGTCGAGCATTTGCGCGATGATCTGCTTGTCGTGCAGCGTGAAATCGACGCCGTTGGTCTGCGCGCCGTCGCGCAGCGTGGTGTCGAACAGATAGAGGCGTTCGCGGCTCATGTGGAAGCTCCCGGCGCAGCCGCCTGGGCAAGCGTCTTCTGCATCGTGGTGTTGGCCAGCCACTCGCCATTGACGGTGACGGTGTTGCGCTGCTTGGCGACGTAGCCGCGCCTGGCGAAGAATTCCAGCGCATTGTCGCTGGCGTCGACGGTCAGGTTTGTCACGCCGCGGCTGCCGGCGAGTTTTTCCAGCGCGTCGCACAGCGTCGCGGCGACGCCCTGCCCGACCGCGCCCGGGTGAACATAGAGCATGTCGATATGGTCGGCGCCTTTCAGCGAGGCAAAGCCGACCGGCGAACCCTGCAGCGTGGCGACCAGCGTGAGCGCACCCGCCAGGCGCTTGCCGAATTGCGCTTCGTCCTCGGCGGCGCTGGCCCAGGCTTGCTGCTGCGCCTCGCTGTAGTCATCGCCGGTCAATTCGGCGATGGCAGCGGCGAAGATCGCCGCCAGCACGGGCGTATCGGCCGCAAGGTACGGCCGCAGCGCGGGTTTGGGCAGCGTCTGTCCCATCGCAATATTCACCACATGCCGTACAGTTTCAGGGCCAGCGCCACCGCACCGGCGATCAGCAGGATCTTCAGCGCGATATAATAGAGCCAGTGCTTTGGAAACGGCGTATCGGGTTTGGTCATCGCGCGATCTCCCAGGTGGTACCTTCTTTGGAATCCTTGATGACGACGCCCATGGCGGCCAATTCATCGCGGATACGATCGGATTCCCTGAAATCCTTGCGCGCGCGCGCCGCGGCGCGATCGGAGATCAAGCCATCGATGTGTTTCGCGTCGACGCCGCTCGCCTGCTGCTTTCGGCCCTTCCACTCGGCCGCGCTCTCGGACAGGAAACCGAGCAGCCGCAGCGTCGCAGCGAACTCGCCGCGGTCGCGCTCGCTGCCGGATGCCGCCGCGTTTCGCAGGCCGTGCAGCGAGGCGATCATCTGCGGCGTGTTCAGATCGTCCGAAAGTGCTGCAATGACGGCATCCGACGGCCGGTCGGATTTGACGTCGGCCGCAATGGCGTACCAGTCATCGAGCGTTTTCGCGCTCTCTTCGAGGTTCTTCGAGGTCCAGTCGATCGGCGAGCGGTAATGCGTCTTCAACATATTGAGGCGCAGCACCTCGCCCGGCCAATCCGCCAGGGATTCCCTGATGGTGATGAAGTTGCCGAGGCTCTTCGACATCTTCTCGCTTTCGACCTGCAGGAAGCCGTTGTGCATCCAGACATTGGCCATGCGGTCGGCGTGAAAGGCGCAAGTGCTCTGCGCGAGCTCGTTCTCGTGATGCGGAAACACCAGATCGATGCCGCCGCCATGGATGTCGAACCGCTCGCCGAGATGCTTCCACGCCATCGCCGAGCACTCGATGTGCCAGCCCGGGCGGCCCTGCGTCCTGATGCCCGACGGCGACGGCCATGACGGCTCGCCCGGCTTCGACGGCTTCCACAGCACGAAGTCGGTGGCGTCGCGCTTGTACGGCGCGACATCGACGCGAGCGCCGGCGATCATCTCGTCCAGTGAGCGGTTGGCGAGCGCGCCGTAGCGCGGCAGCACCGAATTCGCAGCGTTCATCGCCTGCGGCGAGAACAGCACGTGGTCCTCGGCGACATAGGCAAAGCCGCCCAGCACCAGCCGCTCGATGATGTCGCGCATCTCCGCGATATGCTCAGTGGCGCGCGGCTCGACCGTCGGGCGCAGGCAGCCCAGCGCATCGACATCGTCGTGGAACTGCTTTTCGGTCTGCTCGGTGACCTTGCGGATCGCCTCGTTCAGCGGCAGGCCGGGGAAATCCCTCGCCGCGCGATCGTTGATCTTGTCATCGACGTCGGTGATGTTGCGGACATAGGTGACGTGGCCGGCGCCATAGACGTGCCGCAGCAGCCGGAACAGCACGTCGAACACGATGACCGGACGCGCATTTCCGATATGGGCGAAGTCATAGACCGTCGGCCCGCAGACATACATGCGCACGTTCTTGGGATCGAGCGGCGCAAATGGCCGCTTTTCCCTGGTCAACGTATCGTAGAGTCGCAATTGCATGGATATCCCGTCCCTTGCGGCCGGGCGTCCAGTGATCTCGTGTGAGAAAAGACGGCCTCAGCCAGCGAATCGCTAGCTCATAATCTCGCGGCAAATGCTGCAGATGGCGAGGAAACCGTTCATGGAAAACACCATGGGCCAGCCCGGGGGACGCCGTCAAGGCCTTGCAAACGCCCGATTCGGCCGGCAAACGGCCCGCCCCGCCATGGTTAATCATTTTTAACGTTTTGGGTTTATTCGAATGGGAGCGGTCCTCTCATTCATTTGGTGCAGCATGCGATCCCTGTCAGCGCTCTTGACCTGTCTGTCCCTGCTCGCCGCGACGGCCGCATCGGCCGACAGCCGTGTCTTCATCATCGCCAACCAGGCGGACGGCTACGGCGTCGACCAGTGCCTCGCCAAGGGCGAAAAATGCGGCGCCCATGCCGCCCGCTCCTATTGCCAGTCGCGGGATTTCGCCCAGGCCGTGTCGTACCGGCGGGTCGATCCCGACGAAGTAACCGGGGCTATCCCGAAGGCAGCCGGCGGCAACTGCAGCCATGCCGGTTGCAACGAATACGTCGCCATTACCTGCCAGCGCTGAAGCCATCCCGCCCGGCCGGGATCGAAGGCCGGTTCCGCCACACCGGCGCCCCGGAAACGACGTGACGCTGCCCCGAGAAGCAGGTATGTGAGGCCGCGTTGGCCGCGCTTTTCGGTGCTATCGGCCTGCGCGGTTTAGCTTCTCATTGGCCGGATATGCTGGAAACGCCGATTACCCCCTTCTTCCGCCGGATTCTGGCCTGCGCCGTGCTGCTCGGCGCGGTCGCGCTCGGCGTTGACGCCTCCGCGCAGATGAATCCGGGGCCGCCGCCTTCGCAGGGCGGCGCTGCCGTGAATCCGATGTGCCCGCGGCTCGAAGCGCAACTGGCGAGCATCGACCGCGGCGGCGGCAGCGGCGATCCGGCCAAGGAAGAGCAGATCCGGCGCTACCAGGATGCCGCTTCCAGGCAGCAGGACGAACTCGACCGCGTCACCTCGCAGGCCAAGCGCATGGGCTGCGACAGTTCGGGATTTTTCTCGCTGTTTTCCGGCCAGTCGGCGCAATGCGGTCCGGTCAACAACAAGATCCAGCAGATGCGCGGCAATCTCGACCAGATCACGACCAGCCTCGAGCGGTTGCGCGGCGGCGGCTTCGGCGGCTCCGAGCGCGAGAACCAGCGCCGCTCCGTGTTGACGGCGCTCGCCCAGAACAATTGCGGGCCGCAATATGCCGCAGCCGCCCGCAACGGCGGCAATTTCCTCGAAAATCTGTTCGGCGACAGGGGCAATCTCAATGCGCCCCCCGGCGATCTCGGGCCGCAATCCGGAACCTATCGCACAGTCTGTGTGCGCACCTGCGACGGCGCCTATTTCCCGGTCTCCTTCGCCACCGTGCCGGCACGCTTCCCGGATGACGAGAAGAGCTGCAAGGCGCTGTGTCCGGCGACGGAAGCGACACTGTTTGCCTATCGCAACCCCGGCGAAGACATGAACCAGGCCGTCTCGATCAGCGGCCAGCCTTATTCGGCGCTGCCGAATGCGTTCAAATACCGCACCGAGTTCAATCCGTCCTGCGCGTGCAAGGCGGCCGGACAGACATGGTCGGACGCGCTGAAAGCCGTCGATGACAAGGCTGCCGCCGAACAGCAGGGCGATATCATCGTCACCGAGGAGAGCGCGAAGAAGATGGCGCGGCCGCCTGCACCGAAGGCGGTCAACGCCAAGAAGGGTGCGGCCCCCGCAGCCACGACCGCCACCGCACCGGCGGCCAGCACGGCGGCAACGGCAGGCACCACCCCTGACAACAAGCCGATCCGTTCGGTGGGGCCGACCTTCATCCCCGCGCGTTAAGGCCTTTTCCTGTGCGACAGCCCTAACCCTCGAACACTTCCGCCGACCCGCGGGCCGCGCGCGACAGCAGCGTATCGTCCGGTTGCGGCAGCGCCTTGCCGGTATCGCGAAAACGGTTGGTGATGGGATAGCGGCGATCCCTGCCGAAATTCTTTTGCGTGACCTTGACGCCAGGAGCCGCCTGCCGCCGCTTGTATTCGGCAATATTGAGCAGGCGGTCGATCCGCGTCACCACGGCCGCGTCGAAGCCGGCGGCAATGATGTCAGCCAGCGGCTCCTCGCGCTCGACCAGCCGCTCCAGGATCGCGTCGAGCATGTCGTAGGGCGGCAGCGAATCCTGGTCGGTCTGGTTTTCGCGCAGCTCCGCGGTCGGCGGCCGGGTGATGATGTGGACCGGGATCACTTCGCCTGATGGGCCGAGCGCGCCGTCGGGCTTCCATGAATTGCGTAAAGTGGAGAGCCGGAACACCTCGGTCTTGTAGATGTCCTTGATCGGATTGAAGCCGCCGTTCATGTCGCCATAAATTGTAGCGTAGCCGACCGACATTTCCGACTTGTTGCCGGTCGTGACCACCATCGCGCCGGTCTTGTTGGAGATCGCCATCAGCAGCGTGCCGCGGGTGCGCGCCTGCAGATTCTCTTCGGTGATGTCGCGCGGCAGGCCGGCGAAGGTTTTGGACAGGATTTCCTCAAAGCCGTTCACCGCCGGCGCGATCGGGAACACCTCGTAGCGGATGCCGAGCGCTTTCGAGAGTTTCGCCGCGTCGTCGAGCGACACCTGCGCGGTAAAACGAAACGGCAGCATCACGCCGCGGACCCGGTCGGCACCGAGCGCATCGACCGCGATCGCCGCGCACAGCGCCGAATCGATGCCGCCGGAGACGCCGAGCAGCACGCCGGGAAACCCGTTCTTGCCGACGTAATCGCGCAAGCCGAGCACGCAGGCCGCATAATCGCCCTTGTCGCCGTCGACGACGGGCGCCACCGGCCCGTCGCAGCGCCAGCCGGCGTCGGTCTTGCGCCAGCGCAGGGTCGTGATGTTCTCCTCGAACGCCGGCAATTGCGCAGCGACCGACAGATCGCCGTTCAGCGCGAACGAGGCACCGTCGAACACCAGCTCGTCCTGTCCGCCGATCTGGTTGAGATAGACCAGCGGCAGCCCGCTTTCGGTGACGCGGGCGACCGCGATCGACAGCCGCAGATCGTTCTTGTCGCGGGCATAGGGCGAGCCGTTCGGCACCACCAGGATTTCCGCGCCGGTCTCGGCAAGACATTCGACGACGTTCTCGTAGTCTTCTGATTCCTCGAGCCAGATGTCCTCGCAGATGGGAACGCCGACCCGGATGCCGCGGATCGTCACCGGCCCCGCGGCGGGGCCGCGCGCGAACAGGCGCTTTTCGTCGAACACGCCGTAGTTCGGCAAATTGGCCTTGTAACGGATGGCGGCGATGCGCCCGCCGTCGAGCAGCGCGCAGGCATTATAGAGCTTGCCGTCATCGACCCAGGGGCTGCCGATCAGCACCGCCGGGCCGCCATCGCCGGTCTCGCGCGCCAGCGCCTCGACGGCGGCGCGGCAGGCCGACTGCAGCGCCGGCTTCAGGACCAGGTCTTCCGGCGGATAGCCGCAGATGAACAGTTCCGGCAGCACCAGCAGGTCGGCGCCGTCGGCCTTCGCCCGCGCGCGGGCGGCGCGCGCCTTGGCGGCGTTGCCCTCGACGTCACCGACGATCGGATCCAACTGCGCCAGCGTGATCTTGAACTGAGGTTCGGTCATCTGGTGATGGTGCCCTGCACAAGCCCAAACTGCAATCGCAAGCTTTTAGATCACGCCCATGCATTCGGCGATGGCAAACAGCCAGAACAGGCCGGCCATGACCAGCGCGACGCCGACCGCCGCCGAGCCCATGTCCTTGACCCGCCCGATCTGCGGATCATGGTCGGTGGTAAGCCGGTCGGCGAGCTTCTCGATCGCGGTGTTGAGCAGCTCGACCACCAGCACCATAGCGACCGCGGCGACCAGTTCGACGCTGCGCATGGTGGTGACGCCGATCAGCCACGCCAGCGGCAAAGCCAGCACAAGGGCCGCGATCTCCTCGCGCACCGCCTGCTCCGAGCGAATGGCAAAGGCGAGGCCGTTGCGCGTATTGATGGTGGCCCGCCAGAACCGCAGCAAATCAGAGTCCCGCTGCGGCCGGCATCGGCTGCGCCTTGCCGGCGCGTTCCTGCTTGAGCAGTTCGGCGATCAGGAAGGCCATGTCGATCGACTGCTCGGCATTGAGGCGGGGATCGCACACGGTGTGATAGCGATCGCTGAGATCCTCTTGCGTAATGGCCCGCGCGCCGCCGATGCATTCGGTGACGTCCTGCCCGGTCATTTCCAGATGGACGCCGCCGGCGTGCGTCCCTTCGGCGGCGTGGATGGTGAAGAACGACTTCACCTCCGAAAGGATCCGGTCGAAGGGGCGGGTCTTGTAGCCTGAGGTCGAGGAAATGGTGTTGCCGTGCATCGGATCGCACGACCACACCACGACGCGGCCCTCGCGCTGCACGGCGCGGATCAGCCCCGGCAGGTGATCGCCGATCTTGTCGGATCCGAAACGGTTGATCAGCGTCAGCCGTCCGGCTTCATTCTCCGGATTGAGGACGTCGATCAGCTTCAGTAGCTCGTCCGGCTTCAGCGAGGGGCCGCATTTCAGGCCGATCGGATTCTTGATGCCGCGGAAATATTCGACATGGCCGTGATCGAGCTGGCGGGTGCGGTCGCCGATCCAGATCATGTGGCCCGAGGTCGCGTACCAGTCGCCGGTGGTGGAATCGACCCGGGTGAAGGCCTGCTCGTAGCCGAGCAGCAGCGCCTCGTGGCTGGTGTAGAAATCGGTGGCGCGCAACTCCGGGTGGCTTTCCAGATCGAGGCCGCAGGCGCGCATGAAGTTCAGCGCGTCCGAGATGCGGTCGGCCAGTTCCTTGTACCGCCGCGACTGCGGGGAATCCTTGAGGAAGCCCAGCATCCACTGATGCACGCTGCCGAGGTTGGCAAAACCGCCGGTGGCAAACGCCCGCAGCAGGTTCAAGGTCGCCGCCGACTGGCGGTAGGCCATCAACTGGCGCTGCGGATCGGGGGTGCGCGCCTCCCGCGTGAAGGCGATGTCGTTGACGATGTCGCCGCGGTAGCTCGGCAGCTCGACGCCGTCGATCTTTTCGGTCGGCGACGAACGGGGCTTGGCGAACTGGCCGGCGATGCGGCCGACCTTCACCACCGGCAGCGCGCCGGCATAGGTCAAAACCACCGCCATCTGCAGCAGCACACGGAAGAAGTCGCGGATGTTGTTGGCGCCGTGTTCGGCAAAGCTCTCGGCGCAGTCGCCGCCCTGCAGCAGGAACGCCTCGCCTTTGGCGACGCGCCCGAGCGCCTTTTTCAGGTTGCGGGCCTCACCGGCAAAGACCAGCGGCGGAAACGTGGCGAGCTGCGCCTCGACATCGGCCAACGCCTTGGCGTCGGGATATTCGGGGATCTGCAGCGACGGCTTGGCGCGCCAGCTATCGGGTGTCCACCGCTCGGACATGACGTTAACTCCTGAGCAAAAACCGCTACTTATGGCAGGTAGCCGAAGGGCCGGGTTATACACAGGCTGTTGAAGAACCGCCAGAGCGCGATCACCTTCGATGACAGCCATCGCGCCCTATCCTTTTGTTCGGGCACGATCTTTTCGCGGGAAACCGGACCGCTTTTCCGGATCGTCCACCTCGAATTCAAGTTCTCCAGACAACCCCTTGCGGCAAAAGCCGAATTCGCATTTGCTGGGCGCACTCACGAAGGCCGAGAGGAAACAGGGGTTGGCTGAGGCTGCGCTGGACGACGTCTTCATCGACGATATCACCTTCCCTGCTACCGACGGGTACCTGCTTGGGGCGACACTGTTTCTGCCGCGCGGCGCAAAGAGCCATGCGGTGCTGATCAATTCGGCCACCGCGACCCCGCGCAAGGTCTACCGGCGGTTCGCCGGCTATCTGGCGCGCCGCGGCTGCGCGGTCTTGACCTACGACTACCGCGGCATCGGCGACAGCAGGCAGAAGGCCATGGTCGGCTACAACCAGACCAAGTCGTTGGCCGGCTTCAACGCCACGATGTCGGACTGGGCCGGCAAGGACGTCACCGCTGCGGTGGTCTGGATGCGCGAGCGCTACAAGGCCCTGCCGCTCAACTTCGTCGGCCATTCCTTCGGCGGCCAGGCGCTGGGGCTGCTCTCCAACAACACCGAGGTCTCGCGCGCGCTCTTCATCGCAGCGCAGGCCGGCTACTGGAAACTGATGGCCCTGCCGGAGAATTACCGCGTCTATGCCATGCTGAAATTCGTCGGCCTCCCCCTCACCCGGATGATGGGCTACGCGCCCGGCTGGACCGGGCTCGGCGAAGACCTGCCGAGAGGTGTGTTCGAGCAATGGGCCTCCTGGGTCATGAGCGAGCGCTATCTGTTCACCGATCCGAAGCTGCCGGGCCTGTCGAATTTCGCCAACTACAAGGGCGCGCTGCGCGCGCTGTGTTTCTCCGACGATCCCTGGGCGACGCGGCCGGCGGTCGGCCTGCTGAGCTCGGGATTTTCCGCCATCGAGCCCGAGATCCTGACCATCAAGCCCGCCGATATCGGCGCCGCGAAGATCGGCCATTTCGGCTTCTTCCGCCCCGAGCACCGCGACACGCTGTGGCGCGGGGCGGCGGAATGGATTCAGGCGTAAACGCACCCTCTCCGTCGTCCCTGCGCAAGCAGGGATCCATAACCACCGTTGCTCATTTTTAGAAAGACTGCCGCTCCAGCCGAGCACAATATCACGTCCTGTGGTGATGGTGCCCGGCTCAAGGCCGGGACGACGGGGGTGATTGTGGTTGCAGACCGTCATTGCGAGGAGCTCCGCAACGAAGCAATCCATTTCACCGCGCAAGGAAAAAAGAGTGGATCGCTTCGCTTCCGCCTTCGCTCGTTGAACTTCGGCGGACAAGTCGCTCGCAATGGCGGCGGCAAGCTCCAGACACGCGTTTGCCTCCCGCGGCGCATGGCGCCCGAAGCTTTGAAGAATTTTCCGCCCCGTGAGGGCGTGGGGAATCCCGGGCGCCCGCGCACCCGCAGCCGCGTGTGCAGAAAAAAGCAACGCGTTAGTCACCACGAATACGCCGGAACACCCGGCATTCCCGCACGCAATGGCTTTAACGGCTTATTTCGTGCTCTTGTGTCCGCAAAATCTACGTCGCGCTACGCGACAGCCGAGAAGCATGACTAGTTGCGGATTGTCGATAAATCCGGCGAGGATTACCTCTATCCCAAGGCATTCTTCCGCACGATCGCATTGCCGCAAGCGGTGAGAAGGGCTGCGCTCGCGGCGTAAGCGGCCGCTTCATGGTAACTCCCCGACGGTCTCGCATCGGACGTCAACGACGGCCGCCCTTCGGATAATCTTCATCCATGATCATAAAATAGAATCCGGTAATGGCCGCGCCAAATGCAAAATACATGGAAGCGCCGATCACCAGAACGATCGTGGCCGTGATCGGGCTCGTACTGCGCAGCACGACATCCGAGATGCTCTGGACGTTCAGGACAAGGAGCGACGTCATGAAAAGAGCGCCCAAGGTCGCTCCCATCCCGAAGTGAAGCGCCACGTGCCGAAAAAGCTCCCGCTCGTTCATGGGAAGCTCGCCTAAAGTAGGTCTTGAGCGACAACGCCGCGAGCAAGCCGAAGTTCCCGGCGCGGCTGAAAAATCCGTTCGCGAGGCCGGCCGCACGGAGGCGGAAGCCGGGTCAGTCCGGCTGGAAGCCCATGGCGGGCTGTGCGCTATGGCGGACAAGCTCCACCGAGATCAGGGAATGAATTTCAGGCCGTAGGTCTTGCCGCGACGCCAAACCACTTCGCAGGGCTGGCGCTTCGGATGATCCGGCACCAGCGCCAGTTTGAACCGGTCCCTGACGTCGATCACCTGATCCGTCACGATTTTGGCGCCGCCCGGCGAGACGTCCAGCACGAAGCATGTGCGCCTCGTCATACCGTCGTCGACCGTAAACCAGGCTGGCTGCTTGTCCACCTGCCGCCGCGGTTCGCGCTGTATCTTCAGCCTTGGCCCATCAGCAGTCATGACGACCACCATCCGTGGTTGAACTAGCGAGCCATCAGCCTGAAGGCGATCCCGTAAAGCTTCGGTTAGCGCATTGCCTTGCAATTTATCGGCTTGGGCGCGCGGAGCCATCCGCAGCCCCTCCCCCCGCCCCGCCTCGTTCACGTCCCGACGCGAAGCGGTGCGCGCAGCTTGCGAAGGCAGGCAATGACGGACAGCGCGGTGATGAGACCCGTCTTCGGGTTCTCTGACGGGATATTTTCGATCGACATGGAAAAGCGGGCGGAATCGGAATCCACGTCGATGCGGTGCATGTTGCGCGTCACGGCGGGATCCGCCCAGATCTCGATGGTGGTTCGATCGGGACCGATCCCGGCGAGCGACAGTGCAGCGGCGACATTTACATTTGCCGGAAATCCTTTCGCCGCCTCGCGTGCCGTACCGTCGAATATCTTGAGCGGTTCGGTAATTCGTTCGATGTCGATGTTGTTTTCGACGATATAGGGAGCGCCGGCGAGCCCGCGGACCGGCTTCCGGGTTACCATCCGGACCGAATGGATTTTCCCGACCGCTGCAGCGGTCACGGCGTCGAGGCCGATCAGCGCGCCGGTGGGCACCACGATCTGGCCGCCGTTCTGTTTCGCCAATTCAATGAGGTCTTCGTGGTCGAGCAGCGCGCCGGCACTGAGCACGACCGCGGTCTTTCCGTTGGTTACAAACGGCGCGACGATCGAGCGGACGAGCCTGCTTGGGGCGCATTCGATGACGATGTCGGCGACATCGACGAGCGCCTCGATCGGCAGGACGGCAGGCGGTCTCGTCAAACCGGCAAGCCGGCTGCGATGCTTTTCGGGGTTCTGCACCGACACCGCGGTCAGCACCAATCCATCGATGCCCCGGTCCAGCGCCTCCACGACCCGGGTTCCGATGGCCCCGAGCCCGACAACCGCAATGCGCAGGTCAGGCCGCATGCTTTTCTCTACATTCGCCATCGGGCTGCTTTCGGTTCAGAAATCCGGCTCTTCCTCGATGACCCGGTTCTGGTGGCGCATATGCTGCCATATCGCCGCCACGACCGAGGCCGCCGCCGCCAGCAACAGCCCGCCGGAAATCGGCCGGGTCAGGAACAGCCAGGGATCGGCGTCGGTCATGATCGCGCGCACCAGGTTGATCTCGATCTGGTCGCCGAGAATGAGGCCCAGGATCAGGGGCGCGAGCGGAAAACCGAGCTTGACCAGGACGTAGCCGACGACGCCGAACAGCAGCAGCACGTAGACGCTCTGCATGGTGTTGTTGAGCGCGTAGGCGCCGACGACGCAGAGCACCAGCACGACCGGCGCCAGCACCGCCATCCGCACCGAGGTCACGCGCAGCATCAGCGGCATCAGCGCGACGCAGATCAGGAGCATGCAGGGGTGCGCCAGGATGTAGGCCGCGTAGATGCCATAGGCGAGGTCGGGGTTCTGCGAGATGAACAGCGGTCCCGACTGAATGCCGTGGATCGTCATCGCGCCGAGCATCACGGCGGTGACGGCGTCACCGGGAATGCCGAATGCCATGATGGTCATCAGCGAGCCGCTGACATTGGCGTTGTTGGAGGCTTCCGAGGCGATGATGCCCTCGGGGTGGCCCTTGCCGAAACGCTCCGGCGTCTTCGAGAATTTTTTGGCCTGGTCATAGGCCATCACGCTCGAGGCGCTGCCGCCGATGGCCGGCAGGATGCCGATGATCAGCCCGACGATCGTCGCCCACGCCAGCAGGAACGGCTGCCTGAAGATTTCGAGGTTGACCTTGAGATGCGAGAAGCGCTCGAGCCTGATCCCGGCCAGCGATTCCGGCGCATGGCCGTGCGGCAGATTGAGCTTCTCCAGATCGGTCATGATCTGCGCGAAGGCGAAAATTCCGATCAGCACCGGCAGGAACGGAAAGCCGCCGCCGATGAACTCCGAGCCGAAGGTGAAGCGCGGCACGCTGCCGATCGGGTCGTGGCCGACCAGCGTGATCAACAGCCCGAAGGCAGTCGAGATCAGTCCCTTCAGCAGCGAGGATTCGGTGAGCCCCGCCACCATCGCCATGGCGAGCACGAACAGCGAGAAATATTCCCACGGCCCGAATTCCAGCGCGATCGCCGCCAGCGGCCCGGTGAGGAACACCAGGAACAGGGCGCCGAGCAGTCCGCCCCAGACCGATGCCCAGACGCCGAGCCAGATGGCGCGGCCCGGCTCGCCGTTGCGCGACATCGGAAAGCCGTCGAAGGTGGTGGCGATCGACGCCGGCGAGCCGGGGATGCCGAGCAGGCAGCAGGCGATGAGGCCGCCGGTCGAGCCGCCGACATAGACGCCGGTCATCGCCGCAAGGCCCGCCAGCGGATCGAGCCCGTAGGTGAACGGCAGCACCACGATGACCGTCATGGTGATGGTGACGCCCGGCAGCGAGCCGCCGATCACGCCGATGAACGTGCCGGCAAACAGCGGCAACAGGTATTTCCACTGGGCGATATTGACGAGGCCGTGCCAGAGCAGATCGAGCATCAGAAACCCGTCCACGCGCCGCGCGGCAGCAGCACCAGCAAATAGCGTTCGAAGACGAAATAGCTCACCGCGGCGGTGCCGAGCGCGATCGCGGCGAGCACCGCCCATTGCCGCGCCGTTCGCGGCCGGCCCAATGCGGCCTGCAGCGCGCCAACGAACAACGCCGTGGCGACGCGAAATCCCAAGAGCGGCAGCAGCGCCACATAGAAGCCGACGATCGCGAATGCGATCACCACCAGGCGATAATTTCGCCTGGGTGTGTCGGGCGCTGTGGCAACGACCGGCGCGCGGTGGCTCAAGAGGTCCTGCAACACCAACAGCGCGCTCCCGGCCGCCATGAAGGACAGCACGATGGCCGGGTAAAAGCCCGGCCCGACCGGAACGATGGGAAGGGACGGCAACTGGAACGACTGGACCAGGAGGACCAGGCTGATCGCGAGCAGGATCAGCCCAGCAATTCCATCGCGGCCGATGCTCATTTCTTGATCAGGCCGAGATCGGTCATGATGGCCTTGTTCTCGTCGTCGATCTTGGCGAGAAACTTGCCATAGTCATTGGCATTGAGGAACGCCACGCGGGTGCCCTGCACCTTCATCGCCTGGGCGAAGCCCGGCTCCTTGGTCGCCTTGGTGCAGCCCTCCTCGAGCTTGGCGCGCACCGGCGCGGGCGTCCCCTTGGGGACCACGAGGCCGCGCACCACTTCGAACACGATGTTCATGCCGAGCTCCTTGAGCGTCGGCACGTCGGGCGATTCCGGATCGCGCTTCTCACTGGCGATCGCGATGAAGCGCAGCAGCCCGGCTTCGACCTTGCCCTTCTGCGTCAGGTTGGAATCGGTGAGGTTGATGTGGCCGCCGAGCAGCGCATTCATCCGCGGCGCGAGGCCGTCATAGGACACGAATTTGAACTTCAGGCCGGCCTGCTTCTCGATCAAGGCCGGGAAGATATGGCTGGTCGAGCCGAGCGTGGCGCCGACCGTGATCTCGCCCGGCCGCTTCTTGGCGTCGGCGGCGAGCTCCTGCCAGTTCCTCCAGGGCGTCTTGGCGCTTGCGGTCAGCACCGAGGGCGTCGCCGCGACCAGGCAGACCGGCTCGAAGTCGCTGTATTTGACGTCGCTGATGCCGGCATAGAACGTCAGATGGATATAGTCGTGCACCGCGTAGACCGTATAGCCGTCGGGTGCCGCGTTCTTGGCCTCGCGTGCGCCGACGGTGCCGGAGGCGCCGCCGACATTGGCGATCACCACGGGCTGGCCGATGTGCTTCTGCAATTCGACGGCGAATGGCCGGAAGATGTTGTCGGTGTCGCCGCCGGCGGCCCATGGCACGATCATCTTGATGGGGCGGTCGGGATATTGCGCCATGGCGGGTGCCGATAGAGCAGCCAGCACACCGATCAGCGCGGCAGCGCCGGCCATCGTCACGGACAATCTTGCCATCCGTCATCTCCCCGTCGTTTCGTGGGCCATTCAGGCTCTCGATCGGGACAGTAACAGCTCAGCCACCCAGGGGAAAGCCCTGCGGCTATTCGGAAGGTTCGCTTGTGACGCACTGCGGAAAATTCCGCTGCGTCGCAGGTTCGCTGGAAGCCCCTACTCCGCCGCTTCCCGCACATGCCGCGCGCTCGGCGTCCGCATCGTCACCAGCTCCTCCGCCGCGGTCGGATGCAGCGCCATGGTGGCGTCGAAATCCGCCTTGGTCGCCTTCATCTTCACGGCGATGCCGAGCACCTGGACCATCTCGGCGGCGCCGTCGCCGACGATATGACAGCCGACGACGCGGTCGGTCGAGGCATCGACCACGAGCTTCATCAGCATCCGCGTGTCGCGGCCCGACAGCGTCGCCTTCATCGGGCGGAAGTTCGCCTTGTAAATATCGACACGGGCGAAGCTGGCGCGGGCCTGGGCTTCCGTCAGCCCGATGGTGCCGACCTCGGGCTGCGAAAACACCGCGGTCGGAATGTCCGCATGGTCGACCTCGACCGTCTTCTTGCCGAACACGGTGTCGGCGAAAGCATGGCCCTCGCGGATCGCGACCGGCGTGAGATTGATGCGATGGGTGACGTCGCCGATCGCGTAGATGTGCGGCACGGATGTCCGCGAGAAACCGTCGACCGCGATGCCGCCGTTTTTGGGATTGATGGCGACGCCGGTCTTCTCGAGCCCGAGATTGGCGACCGCAGGATGCCGCCCGATCGCGAACATCACCTGGTCCGACGCAATGCTGGAGCCGTTCGACAGATGGGTGGTGAATTCCTTGCCGTGCTTGTCGACCTTGTTGACGGTGCAGCCGGTGAGAATCGTGATGCCGTCCTTCTCCATCTCGTCGCGGACGTGGCTGCGGACGTCCTCGTCGAAACCGCGCAGGATGTTGTCGCCGCGATAGATCAAGGTCACGTCGCTTCCGAAGCCGGCGAAGATGCAGGCGAATTCCAGCGCGATATAGCCGCCGCCCTGGATCACGATGCGCTTCGGCAATTGCGGCAGGTGGAACACCTCGTTGGACGAGATCACGTGCTCGATGCCGGGGATGGCCTGGCCGTGATTGGGCGCGCCGCCGGTCGCGATCAGCACGTGTTTCGCCGTGACGGTCTCGCCGGTGCCGAGCCGCAGCGTATGCGGATCCTCGAACACCGCGCGGGTCTTGACCACGCGGGCGCCGGATTTTTCGACGTTCGTGGTGTAGGCAGCCTCCAGCCGCGCGATTTCCCTGTCCTTGTTGGCGATCAAAGTCGGCCAGTCGAAGGTCGCCTGCGGAATGGTCCAGCCGAAACCGGCGGCGTCCTCGACGTCGTGGCGGATGTGCGAAGCGTAGACCAGAAGCTTCTTCGGTACGCAGCCGCGGATCACGCAGGTGCCGCCCATGCGGTACTCTTCGACGATCATCACCTTCGCACCATAACCGGCGGCGATCCGGGCGGCTCGCACCCCGCCGGAGCCACCTCCGATCACGAACAGATCGACGTCGAACTCATTCATGGCAGCCTCGATTGCCCGGGATGGCGAATAGCGAATAGCGAATGGCGAATGGCAGACTGAACGCGATATGCGCTTCCATTCGCTACTCGCTACTCGCCATTCGCCGCTCGCTACTCCTAGATTTCCTTGCCGCGCTTGCGCATCTCGGCGCGGAATTCGCCGTTGATCACTTCCGCGAAGTTCTGCGCCCAGGCGTTCATGTAGGACATGCTGAACTGGATGGCCCGGGGTTCCGTCGCCAGCAGCTTCTTGCCGAGCGGCGATTTGTAGAATGTGACCAGGTCCTTCAGCTCCTGCTCGGTGAACTCATTGGCGTAGACGGAGGCCATGCCTTCGCCGATTTCCTTTTCGCGGCCAGCCAGCTTCTGCGCGACGATCACGGCGACCTCGTTGAGGTCCTTCTGGTAGTTCAGGTTGGACTGCAGCAGCGCCTCTTTGGTCTTCTGGACCAGACCGGGCACGGCGCCGGCGTACATTGCCGAGGCGTTCTTCATCTGCAGGATTTCCCTGGCGGCGGCCATCGCCGCCGGCGTGCCCGGCTTGAGCGGCGTGGACTGCGGCGCCGCCGGCGCGGCCTGCTTCTGCTGCGCGGAGGCCGGAGCGGCGATCACCGCCAACGCAAGCGCAAGACCGGCGGCCGACAAAGTCTTCGAAACAAGCTTCATTCCAAGTCTCCTTAGGATTAGCGGCGTCACCGCCGTTCAATAACGCGAATTCCCTGAGAGCCCGCCAGAACGGCGAGGCTGGCAAGACCGATGAACAGCCCGTGCTCGGCCACACCGGGGATGGAGGTCAAAAGACCTGCCAGCCGCGGCGCATCCGATATCCGGCCCAGTTGGGCGTCGACAATCCAGTGGCCGCCATCGGTGACAAAAGCGTGGCCGTCCTTGCCCTTCCGCAGCACCATCTGCCCGGAATTGCCGGTCTCCGCAAATGCCCCGGCCATGGCGCGCCGCGTGGCCGCGAGGCCAAACGGAACGAGCTCCACCGGTAACGGAAAGCGGCCCAGGACATCGACCCATTTCGAGTCGTCGGCAATCACGATCATGCGATCGGACGCTGCGGCGACGATCTTTTCGCGCAGCAGCGCGCCGCCGCCGCCCTTGATCAAATTGAGCGCGGGATCGATCTCGTCGGCGCCGTCGACCGTCAGATCGAGCCGGTCGACCTCGTCGAGCGTGGTCAGCGGAACGCCGCACTGCTCCGCCTGGATGCGGGTCGCTTCCGAGGTCGGCACGCCCACCACATTCAATCCGGCGCGGACCTTTTCGCCGAGCAGGTCGACGAAGTGCTTCGCGGTCGAACCGGTGCCAAGGCCGAGCTTCATGCCGTCGCGCACTTCTTCGAGCGCGCGCGCCGCCGCCTGCCGTTTCAATGCGTCCATGTTCACGTGCTTACGATGCCTTTTTGGGAAGCCGCCGCCGGCCCTGCGACCAGCGCTGTCCGGCGGGGGCATATCTAGCGTCGTTTTGCGGTGAGGAACAGCGGTATAAAGGGGGCATGACGAAGACGGCATGACGAAGAAACGACTCGTTCTGCCACTTGCACGATCGCACCGGGCCCGATAGCGGTTTTCGCATGACCTCTGCCCGCATCATCGTATTCGATCTCGACGGCACGCTCGTGGATACGGCGCCCGATTTGATCAACGCCCTCAACTTCGTGCTCGACCGCGAGGGCCTGCCGCCGGTGCCGCTGCAATCGGCGCGCAACATGATCGGACAGGGCGCCCGCCGGCTGATCGAACGCGGGCTGGAGCTGGAAGGCCGCGCCGCCGGCGTCGACGACATCGCCCGGCTGACCTCCGACTTCATCGATTACTATGCGGCCCATATCGCCGACGCCTCCCGCCCGTTCGAGGGTCTCGAGGACGCACTCGACGAGCTCAGCGCGCGCGGGTGCCGGTTTGCGGTCTGCACCAACAAGCTGGAGTGGCTGTCGAAGCTGTTGCTCGATCAGTTGGGCTTGAGTGCGCGGTTTTCCGCGATCTGCGGCGCGGACACTTTCGGGGTCTCGAAACCGGACCCGGTTTTCCTGCGGGAAACGATCGCGCGCGCCGGAGGTCACCCGTCCGCCGCGATCATGGTCGGCGATGCCGGACCGGATGTCGGCGTCGCCCGCCACGCCGGCGTCCCGGTGATCGGCGTCGGATTCGGCTATACCGAGGTCCCGATCGCCGAGCTCAAGCCGGACCTCCTGATCCATCACATGCGCGATCTGCCGGCCGCTGTGGAAAGCCTGACGGCGCCCAAAAAATCGATGTAATGCGTTGAATTTACTGCAATAAAAATATATTAACCATTACTTAACTATAACCGTCCGCACCGTTGCGCGGATACTCCCACGCCCCTAAGCTCGCGCGGGGATTGTGGCGGCGAGCCGCAATAGAGTGACGGATATGCGTCGTGTCATCGTGATTGCCGTGACGGCGGCAGGCTTGGCCGGGTGCTCCTCCTTTTCCATGGACGCCTTCAAGTCCACGCCGCCCACCATTCAGGTCCAGCTCGACTCGGTTCCCTCGGGCGCCGACGCCAAGACCTCGCTGGGGCCGGGCTGCAAGACCCCGTGCTCGGTCGCGGTGCCCGCGGTGGATACCGGTTTCTCGGTTACCTACACCATGAACAAGTTCCTGCCGGCGACCGTCCCGGTGCAGGTCACCTTTGTCCCCGGCGATTTCTCGACCCCAGCCTCGACCACGATCGATCCCAACCCGGTGGTCGCGGAACTGAAGCCGGCAGCGCCGCCGCCGAAGCCGGTTCGCCGGCCGGCCAAGCCGAAGAAACCAAAGCCGCCGCCGGCCGCCCCTGCGGGCTCGCCGTTCCCGAACCCGACGCCGCCGCCCCCCCGCTGATCACTGTGCAGCGCACCTGAAAAAGGTTGCGGATTGTGCAGACATTGCAACGTGCCTAGATTGCATCGGCAGGGCCGTCCCCCTATTGTCGCGGCGGCCCACCGAAAGGGCACCTGAATGACCGGACCCTCACCCAGTCCACTGGCATCGCTGTCCCGTCCGATGACCGACCCGTTCGGCCGGACCATCAGCTATTTGCGGGTATCGGTCACCGATCGCTGCGACCTGCGCTGCTTCTATTGCATGTCGGAAGACATGACATTCCTGCCCAAGGCCGATCTGCTCACGCTCGAGGAGCTCGACCGGCTGTGCTCGGCCTTCATCGCCAAGGGCGTGCGCAAGTTGCGGCTGACCGGCGGCGAACCGCTGGTCCGGCGTAACGTGATGTCGCTGGTGCGCTCGCTGTCGCGTCACCTCGATAGCGGCGCGCTCGGGGAACTGACGCTGACCACCAATGCCTCGCAGCTTTCGCGCTTTGCCCAGGAGTTGCGGGATTGCGGGGTACGCCGCATCAACGTCTCGCTGGACACGCTGGATCCCGAGAAATTCCGCGCCATCACCCGCTGGGGCGACCTCGACAAGGTGCTGGCCGGCATCGAGGCGGCGCGATCGGCGGGTCTCGCCGTCAAGATCAACGCGGTGGCGTTGAAGAACCTCAACGAGGACGAAATCCCTGGGCTGATGCAATGGGCGCACGGCAAGGGCATGGCGCTGACCTTGATCGAGGTGATGCCGATGGGCGACATCGGCGAAGGCCGCATCGATCAATATGTGCCGCTGTCGCTGCTGCGCGCCCGTCTCGCCCAGCAATTCACGCTGACCGACATCGACGACGATACTGGCGGCCCTGCCCGCTATGTTTCGGTCTCCGAGACCGGCGGCAAACTCGGCTTCATCACGCCGATGACCCACAACTTCTGCGAAGCATGCAACCGGGTGCGCATCACCTGCACCGGCACGCTGCATACCTGCCTCGGCCATGAGGATGCTTCCGATTTGCGCAAGCCGCTGCGGACTTCGGCCGACAACGACCTGCTTTCCGCCGCGATCGACCGCGCCATCGGCCTGAAGCCGAAGGGCCACGACTTCATCATCGATCGCCGCCACAACCGCCCGAGCGTCAGCCGGCACATGAGCGTCACCGGCGGCTGAAATTTTCGGCGCATTACGCCGCCTTCCACGCAACTATTTGACCCCGCGTCAATTTGTCCATTTTCCGATTGACGCCGCCGCGGCGCGCTGAAATGGTGCGCTTGCTTTATGCCTGCTCGGCCGGATAGGCCGCTGCGCTCACTTGGGTGCAGTCAAGACGGCAAGAGCGCGAAGTTGGGGAGGACTATCGTTGCAATCGCTCTTGAAGTTGGGCCATCGCTGTACGCGTTCGACGCGTGGCGGCACAGCTATGCTTTTTGAAACGGCGGGTGCGCTCTGATGGCGACCACGCGAGAGAACACAATGCGCCCATTGCTGGCGCTCAGCGCCGGGATCGACCTGCTCAACGAAAAGATCGGCAACATCTGCAACGTTCTGGTTCTGGCGGCCTGCGTGGTCAGCGCCGCCAACGCGATGGTCCGCTATGCGTTCGGCTACAGCTCCAATGGCTGGCTCGAACTGCAGTGGTACATGTTCGCCATCCTGGTGATGTTCGGCGCGTCCTATACCTTCAAGCGCAACGAGCATGTACGGGTCGAAATCCTCTATTTGCTTCTTTCCGAGCGCGGCCAGCTCTGGCTCGATCTGATCGGCACGCTGTGCTTCCTGATTCCGGCCTGTCTGCTGCTGTCCTGGCTGTCCTGGCCGTTCTTCCTCCAGGCCTATGCCGTCGGCGAGGCGTCGAGCAATGCCGGCGGCCTGCTGCGCTGGCCGATCAAGCTCGTGATTCCCGTGGGCTTCGTGATGCTGGCGCTGCAGGGCGTATCCGAGGTCATCAAGCGCATCGCGGCGCTGCAGAACCTTGTAACTATCGACGCCAAATACGAAAGACCGGTGCAATGATTACGCTGGAAATGATGCCGCCGCTGATGTTCGGCGGCCTGGTTCTGGCGATGCTGATCGGCTTTCCGGTGGCGTTCACGCTGGCAGCGGTCGGAATTTCATTCGGCTTTCTCTCGATCCACCTCGGCTTCTTCGATTTCAGTTTCCTGCAGGCTATTCCGGGCCGGGTGTTCGGCAGCGTGCTGTCCAACGAGCTGTTGCTGGCGATTCCGTTCTTCACGTTCATGGGCACGATCCTGGAACGATGCGGTCTTGCGGAAGACATGCTGGATTCGATGGGCCAGTTGTTCGGCCCGGTCCGCGGCGGCCTCGGCTATTCCGTCATCATCGTGGGCTTCATCCTCGGCGCCATCACCGGAACGGTCGCGGCGCAGGTGATCGCGATGGCGCTGATCTCGATGCCGGTGATGATGCGTTACGGTTACAACATGCGCTACATCACCGGTGTGCTGGCGGCCTCGGGAACCATCACCCAGCTGGTGCCGCCTTCGCTGGTGCTGATCGTGCTCGCCGACCAGCTCGGCAAGTCGGTCGGCGACATGTATCTCGGCGCCTGGGGCCCGTCGGTTTTCCAGATCATGCTGTTCGCCGGCTACACCTTCCTGCTCGGCCTCATCAAGCCCGATCACGTCCCGGCGGTGCCGCGCGATGCGCTGACGCTGCGGGGCTGGCCGCTGTGGCGCAAATGCCTGATGGGCATCATCCCGTCGGCCGTGCTCATTTTCGTCGTGCTCGGCACCATGATGCTCGGCCTTGCAACCCCGACGGAGGCCGGCGCCATGGGCGCGATCGGCGCGATCGTGCTGGCGGCGATACACAGCAAGGATTTCAGCACCAAGGGCCGCAAAGTTCTGATTACCGGCGTCATCGCGCTGGGCATCGGCGCCATGATCGGCGTCTTCCTGTCGCGAGGCCTGCTGTTCAAGCTCGCCTTCGTCATCGCCTATTTCGCGGTGATCTGGGTTTGCCTCGAGGCGGTACGAATTCCCGAGCTGCGCAATCTGATCAAGCAGGGCTACGAGAACACCATGCGCCTGACCACCATGGTGGTGTTCATCCTGATCGGCTCGACCTGTTTCTCGGTGGTGTTCCTCGGTGTCTCGGGGGGGGTATGGCTCGAACACATGATGACGTCGCTGCCCGGCGGCGTCTGGGGCTTCCTGACCTTCATCAACCTCTTCATCTTCTTCCTGGCGTTCTTCCTGGATTTCTTCGAGATCGCCTTCATCATCCTGCCGATGGTGGCACCGATCGCGCAGAAGGTCCTGGCGCCGGTGGTCGGCGCAGACGCGGCGTTGATCTGGTTCGGCGTCATGCTCTGCGTGAACATGCAGACGTCGTTCCTGCATCCGCCGTTCGGCTTCGCGCTGTTCTATCTGCGCGGCGTGGCACCCAAAGAGGTGAAGAGCTCGGATATTTACTGGGGTGCCATACCCTGGATCGGGTTGCAGATCATCATGGTCGTGGTGGTGATCGCCTTCCCCTGGACCGTCACCGCGCTGCTGGACAAGCCTGTCAGCGCCGAGGATATCAGCAAGGTCAAGATCGAGGTCCCGCAGATCGAACTGCCGCCGCTCGATTTCGGTCCGCCGCCAAAACAGTAGCCGCAGCGACTTGGCCAAATCGGCATAGGGGGCGACCTTTTGGGTCGCTCCCCTGCCACACCACCCGGCATGCGGGTCCGCACCGGGCGGTTCGAGAAGTTGAGGTCATGAGAGCCGGGGCAGTCCCAGCCGGTCCGACCAGTTCAGGGTCAACACGGCGTTGAGGAGCATGCCGCTGTTACGCCACCAGCGACGGCTGTTGGCCGCCACCTTTCGCGCAACGTCAAGCTTGGCTCCCAGCGCCAGCAATTCCCTGTACATGGTCGTGCCGCGCTTCCACTGCTTGAGCTGGATGGCACGCAGCCGATGACGCAGCCACCGGTCGAGCTCTCGCCAGACCCGTGGGGTTTGCGCCAGCCGGAAGTAAGCCTTCCATCCCCGAATGTAGGGCCGCAGATGATCCACCACATCCTGCATACTGCGCCCGCCATTGCGGCCGGTCAGTTGCCGGATGCACTGCTTGAACGTCCTCAGCGGCTTGTCAGCAACCTTGCGTTTGATCACACCACCCGGCCCCGGCCAGAAGCCGTAGCCGAGGAACTTGCGACCGAACACACCGGTCACTGCGCTTTTGGTCTCGTTGATCGTCAAGCGCAGTTTGCCGTAGAGCCGCCGAAGCAGCGCCATCACCCGTTCGCCCGCCCGGCGGCTGCGAACGTAGACGTTCGCATCGTCGGCGTAGCGCACGAAGCAATGGCCCCGACGTTCCAGCGCCTTGTCCACTTCATCGAGCAGGACGTTGGCCAGCAGCGGCGATAGCGGGCCGCCCTGCGGCGTCCCCATCATGCGCGTCCGGACCACGCCATCGTCCATGATCCCGCTGTTCAGATACGCACGGATCAGCCGGATGACCCCGGTGTCCCCGATCCGTTTCTGGAGGCGGTCGATGAGGATGTCGTGATCGACCCGGTCAAAGAACTTTTCCAGGTCCACGTCCACCACGATCCGGCGGCCCGATTGCACGTATGACTGCGCCACAAGGACGGCGTCATGCGCGCTTCGGCCCGGCCGGAAGCCGTAGCTGTGCTCGCTGAAGGTTGGATCAAGAATGGGCTGCAGCACTTGCAGCAGCGCCTGCTGGATCAGACGATCCGTCACCGTCGGGATGCCAAGCTCGCGCTCCCCACCCTCAGGCTTGGGGATCGTCACCCGTCGCACCGGACTGGGCCGGTACGTCCCCGACAACAGTTGCTCGCGGAGCACGGGCCACGCCGTGCGTAGATGCGCGGCAGTCTGGTCAATATCCAGACCGTCTACACCGGCTACGCCTTTGTTGGCCCGCACCCGCTTCCACGCCCGTTGCAGGTTCTCTCTCGCCAGTACCGCTAGAAGCAGCGCTGACCCTGTGTCCTTCGGTTCATGCCGCGGGAGACGAGCTTCATCGCTGCCCGAGCCACACGCGGATTCACCGCGTCCTACCCCGGGCCGCCCTGCTCGCGCAGGCATCTGATGCGATGCTCGCCACATCGACATGGCGTCGAACACTCCCTCTCGTTCGGCCCTTCGCCTGCAAGACGGCTCGCAGCCTTCCCACCGACTACTACGACCTCGGCTGACTTCTCGCTCCGGCTCGACACCGTTGCCCTTTCGGGCACAAGGCGAGATCTCCCCAGGTAAGAACGCACTCCTTCACTGCACGACCGCCGGATTTACGCCGCTTCCCCTTGATCACGAGAGCTTCGCGATTTCTTGCCCGCTCGCCCTGGTCCGCAACGCCTTCTATCCGGTTCTTGTTCATCGGCCCGCAGCTTCGCTCCACGCTTCCTCCCCACACTCGGTCTCCCTCATGCAGTTGCGCTTCGCTTCGTTCGTTGTGATCAACTCACGATGGGACTTGCACCCATAAGAGTGCGCCCATGCTGGGCGCACAAAACAAACACCCCGGAGCAGTTGCTCCGGGGTGTTTTTTTCTCATTGGCCTCGATGCGTGAACGCGATCAGCCCTGCGGATTGCGCGCCATGAAGCTGTCGTAACCGAGCTCGGCGACCTGGAGCCACTGGTACCCGTTGGTCGTGAACGAGGTCACCGACTCCAGAACCTTCTTGAAGTTCGGATTGGTCGCCGAGGTTTCGGCGTACAATTCCTTGGTCGCCTTGAGGCAGGCCTGCATGATGGCCGGCGAAAAGGCATGCAGCTTGGTGCCACCGGCGAGCAGTTTCTTCAGCGCCGCCGGATTAGACTGATCGTATTTTGCAATCATCCAGGCGTTGGTGGCCAGGCCTGCCTGCTCGATGATGCTTTGATAGGCCTTCGGCAGCGACTTCCACTTGTCGAGATTGACGAGGCCCATCAGCATGGGGCCGCCTTCCCACCAACCGGGATAGTAATAGTGCGGCGCGACCTTGTTGAAGCCGAGCTTCTCGTCGTCATACGGCCCCACCCATTCGGCGGCGTCGATGGTGCCCTTCTCGAGCGCCGGGTAAATATCGCCACCGGCGAGCTGCTGCGGGACCACGCCCAGCTTCTGCATCACCTTCCCGGCGAAGCCGCCGATCCGCATCTTCAGCCCCTTCAGGTCATCGACGGTGTTGATTTCCTTGCGAAACCAGCCGCCCATCTGGCAGCTGGTATTGCCGGCGAGAAAAGAGGTGACGTTGTAGCCCTTGTAGAACTCGTTCATGAGTTCCCTGCCGCCGCCCTGCGTATACCAGGCCTGGTTGAGGCGCTGGTTCGGTCCGAACGGCACCGCCGTGGCGAAGGCAAACGTCGGATCCTTGCCGAAATAATAATACGACGCCGTGTGTCCCATCTCGACGGTGCCGTTTTGCACGGCATCGAGGACCTGCAGCCCCGGCACGATTTCGCCGCCAGCAAACGGCTGAATCTGGAACTTGTTGTCGGTGGCTTCGGCAACAAACTTCGTAAACAACTCGGCGCCGCCCCAGAGCGTGTCGAGCGATTTCGGCCAGCTTGCCGTCATACGCCACTTCAATTCCGGCATCGACTGCGCGATCGCTGGTGCGGCCACGGCCGCGGCGCCTGCCACGCCCAGTCCGGTGACCTTGATAAAATCTCGTCGCTTCATTGAGTGATTCCTCTCTGTCTGTGTTTTGTGTCCGTGAGCCTTCTTGGCGAGGCTTGGAACCAGCATGGAACATCCGGTTCCGGATTTCCATGCTGAATTTGCGTTGCAGCGAAAAAAAGCCCGGCCTTCCTGCGGAGGCCGGGCCGATTTCTGCGACTTAGGGCGTAGCCGCCTGACGGCGCCGATCAACCGCGCGTGCGCGAACGGATCTGGAAGCTGTCGAAGGTGTATTCTGCAACCTGCCACCACAGATACTGGTCGGAGCGGTAGGCCTGCATCGCGTCGATGACCTTCTTGAAGTCGGCGTTCTTGGCGGAGATTTCGGCCCACAACTCGTTGGTCGCCTTGAGGCAGGCTTCCAGCACTTCGTTGGTGAAGGGACGAAGCTGGGTGCCGCCGGCGACCAGACGCTTCAGCGCCGCCGGGTTCTGCATGTCGTAGCGCGCCGCCATCCAGGCATTGGTGTTGGCGGTCGCATTGGTGATGACGGCCTGATAGCTCTTCGGCAGAGAATTCCACTTCTCCAGATTGCAGAAGGCATGGACGGTGGGGCCGCCTTCCCAGAAACCGGGATAGTAGTAGTACTTGGCGACCTTCTGGAAGCCGAGCTTCTCGTCATCATACGGCCCGACCCATTCGGCGGCGTCGATGGTGCCCTTCTCGAGCGCGGGATAGATGTCACCGCCGGCGATCTGCTGCGGCACGACGCCGACCTTCTGCAACACCTGGCCGGCAATGCCGCCGATGCGGAACTTGAGACCGGAGAGATCGGCGACCGTCTTGATCTCCTTGCGGAACCAACCGCCCATCTGGGTGCCGGTATTGCCGCAGGGGAAGCCGATCACGCCGTGCTTCTTGAAGAGTTCGTTGGCGAGTTCGTTGCCGCCGCCCTGAGAGAGCCAGGAGTTCTGCTGGCGGGCGTTGAGGCCAAACGGCACCGCCGAGAAGATTGCAAAAGTCGGATCCTTGCCGACGTAATAATACGAGACCGTGTGGCTCATCTCGACGGTGCCGTTGGACGTCGCATCCAGCGCCTGCAGGCCCGGAACGACCTCACCCGCCGCGAACAGCTGAATTTGAAACTTGTTGTCGGTCATTTCCGCAACCTGTTTCACGAAAAAGTCAGCGCCGCCGTAAATCGTATCGAGCGACTTCGGGAAGCTCGACGTCATGCGCCACTTGATCTCGGGCGAGGATTGCGCGATCGCCGGCGAGGCCACGGCGGTGGCGGCGGCACCGGCCGCGGAAACTTTCAAAAAATCACGACGCTTCATTTAAGGCATCTCCTTGTTGGGGCATATTTTCCCAGATTTCCTGGAGCGGCTGGTTCGGCGAGGCGGTATCCGCGTCGGCCGAAGGCGCTCTGGCGCGGGGGCTTTAACATGGAAATTTGCCATCGGAAAACCTCACAATGGCGTGACAGCACTGATTAATCGAAAGTCGCATATGCCCCGAAAACCGGCTCAGGCGGCGGCAATGACGCCCTGAAGCTGGTCGCGGACCCTGGCGCCGATCGCGCGATAGATCGCCGCATGCGGGCCGTCCGGCTCGCTGTCCACCACGGGGGTGCCCGAATCCGAGGTGGCGCGAATCGACATATGGAGCGGGATTTCGCCCAGGAACGGCACGCCAAGCCGTTCCGCCTCGCGCCGCGCGCCGCCGTGCCCGAAAATATCCGATCGGGTGCCGCATTGCGGGCACTGGAAATAACTCATGTTCTCGACGATGCCGAGAACCGGCACATTGACCTTCCTGAACATCGCAAGCCCGCGCCGCGCATCGATCAGGGAGAGATCCTGCGGCGTCGAAATGATGATCGCGCCCTTCAGCGGCACGTTCTGCGCCAGCGTCAGCTGCGCGTCGCCGGTGCCCGGTGGCATATCGACCACCAGAACATCGAGGGTGCCCCACGCGACATCGCGCAGCATCTGGGTGATGGCCGACATCACCATCGGCCCGCGCCAGATCATCGCGGTTTCCTCCTCGACCAGAAAACCGATCGACATGATGGCAAGGCCGAAACGCCGGATCGGAATCATCTTCCGCTCGTCGTTCAATTGCGGCTTCTCGTGAATGCCGGTCAACCGCGGCACTGACGGCCCATAGATGTCGGCGTCGAGCAGACCGATCCGCAAACCGAGATCGCGCAAGCCCAATGCCAGGTTGAGCGCGGTGGTCGATTTGCCGACACCGCCCTTGCCGGAGGCCACCGCGATGACCGCGGCAATGCCGGGAATTTCCGACTGCTTCGACATCGGCGATGCCGGGCTCTGCGGCGGCCGATGCGCCGAGACCGGTTGGACGCCCGGCCCGTGCCGATGCGGCGCTGGCGGCGGCGCGGAACCAGGTTTACGTTCGGCCGTCAGCGCGACCATGGCGACGGTGACGCCGGGGATGGCGCGCACCGCGGCCTCGGCCTCGGCACGAATACTTTCCCAGGCGCGGGCCTCGGCGGCATCGACGTTGATCGAGAAGAAGACCTTGCCGTCGTTAGCGGCGATCGCCGACAGCACATTGGCGTCGGTCAAGGCGATGCCGCGGGGCGACCTCACCCTGGCCAGCGCATTCAGAACCTGTTGCTGCGTTACGCTCACGGCGCATCTCCTTGAGCCTCGTCGGTTCTGATTGCATCAGAACCGGGCTCTATTCTTTGCTTTGGCGCAACTTCATTTCGCGAACCAAAGTCCAGCCCCCGCATCAAGTTCGGGGCAGATCTCGCTCGAAAATGCGATGCGATATTT
The DNA here is from genome assembly GCF_018736085.1 of Bradyrhizobium sediminis. NCBI lineage: Bacteria > Pseudomonadati > Pseudomonadota > Alphaproteobacteria > Hyphomicrobiales > Nitrobacteraceae > Bradyrhizobium > Bradyrhizobium sediminis. The sequence continues at coordinate 3,678,474 of NZ_CP076134.1, forward strand.
CGGATGCGACCCATAAAGCGTTGCAGCGCAAAACGCTACCTCGCTCCCATGTCCTCCCGGCGCTCGACGGGGGCTGCTACGCCCTGCTCCTTGGCGGCCTCGTAGTTCAGTTCGATCATGACGCCATTGGGGTCATCGACGAAGATCTGCCAAAGCTCGCCGCCCGGAACCTGCCGGGCATCGTATTTGAACCCCTTGGATTCCAGCCGCTGCTTCATGCCGGCAAACCCCTGGCTGACGAAGGCGACGTGATGGACCACCCCGGAATCCGGCTTTTGCGGCTCGTCGGTCCTGGAAATATCGACCAGATGCACGACCGCCTTGCCCTCGCTGTACATCCAGGCCCCCGGAAAAGCGAAATTCGGCCGGGCACCCTTCTCCAGTCCCAGGACATCCTCGTAGAACCGGACCGTGTCGTCGAGTTTCCGGGTCCGGATATTGAAATGATCGAGCACACCCACGCTCACGCCCATGACGATACACTCCCCTTTTTTTGAAGTTCTGCGCAATCCTAGCACAAAACCCTGCGCACGCGCCAAACGGAGGCGTTGCCCTCCATGCTGCAGGGCTTATTGTGCGCCTTCCGCATCTTCAGGGGGCCTGTTCCAGGACGTACCGGCCCCTCATCGCTCCCCAGAACACGGTCCGGCTAATCCAATGCCGGCGAAACCCCAAGGTTGCTCACATGGCTAAAGTCGCTTTTCTCGGTCTCGGCGTCATGGGTTTCCCCATGGCAGGACATCTGGTCAAAAAAGGCGGCCACGAGGTGACGGTGTACAACCGCACCGCGGCGAAGGCGAAGCAATGGGCGGACAAGTTCGGCGGGCGCACGGCGGCGACCCCGAAAGCTGCGGCCGAAGGCCAGGATTTCGTGATGTGCTGCGTCGGCAACGACAATGATCTGCGCGCGGTCGCGATCGGCGCCGACGGCGCCTTTGCCGGCATGAAGAAGGGTGCGACCTTCGTCGATCACACCACGGCCTCCGCCGAAGTCGCGCGCGAACTCGACGCCGCCGCCACCAAGGCAGGCTTCAAGTTCGTCGATGGCCCGGTGTCCGGCGGCCAGGCCGGCGCGGAAAACGGCGTATTGACCGTGATGTGCGGCGGCACTGCGGATGCCTATGCCGGCGCCGAGCCCGTCATCGCGGCCTATGCCAGGATGTGCAAGCTGCTTGGGCCCGCCGGCTCCGGGCAACTGACAAAAATGGTCAACCAGATCTGCATCGCCGGACTGGTGGAGGGCCTGTCGGAGGGCATTCATTTCGCCAAGAAGGCCGGGCTCGACGTCCAGGCGGTCATCGACACCATCTCGAAGGGCGCCGCCCAATCCTGGCAGATGGAAAACCGCTACAAGACCATGAACGAAGGCAAGTTCGATTTCGGCTTCGCGGTGGAGTGGATGCGCAAGGACCTCTCGATCTGCCTCGCGGAATCGCGCCGCAACGGCGCCAACCTTCCGGTGACCGCGCTGGTCGATCAGTTCTATTCCGAAGTCGAGAAGATGGGCGGCAAGCGCTGGGACACGTCGAGCCTGCTGGCCCGGCTGGAGCGCTGAGCAATATTAGCGGGCCTCCCCGCGGAGGGACGCGCCAAGACCGCCGTCATTGCGAGCGCAAGCGAAGCAATCCATCCCACCGCGGAAAGAAGAGTGGATTGCTTCGTCGCTGCGCTCCTCCCAATGAGGAAACAACGTATAATTGCGTAATGGCGGGACCGCTGTCGCCCAGCCACACGAATGCGCTGCCCGGTGCATAGGCTTCGCATCGAACCGAGCACTGCGTCCATTAGGGGGTCGATATGTCGGTTGATCAAGGGATTGGTCTCGTAGGAATCATCTTAGCGGTAATTTTCGGGGTCTTCGCTGCAAAGCACGTCATCAATCGCAACCGGAGCCAGCGCCAAAGCACTGGCAAGAACAGCATTGGTATTCAATCTGGACGCGATACCAAGATCGACCGATGACGGATCAGGATCAGAAAGCCGGTTCCGGCGCGACAGCTCTTCAGGCTGGCCGAGATATTATCATACAGCATGGAATGACGCCGGAACAAATGACGCAGATTATGGTGTCCATGGCAAGAACGCTATCGACCTACCAGGCTGAGGCCCGTGAGGAAGCAGATGCCCGGCTCGCATCTTTTCGAGAAGAACTCTTAAGAACGTTCGCAGAGCCCGGCAAAGCTAATCCCGAGGCATTTCGTGATCCTGATTTTCAATACCTGCTGAACGATTCCCAAGAATCGTTTGCTCGCTCAGGCGATGAAGCGGTTCGGGACACACTAGTCGATATTATCGCAAGAAGGTCTTTGGAAAAGACACGCACGCGTCTTGCGCTGACGCTAAACGATGCCGCGACAAAAGCAACCAATCTAACCGCGAATGAATTTGCCGCGCTTTCGCTCATATATGTGGCGCGGTACACCATTAGGCACAATATAGGGACGTTTGAACAATTTTGCGAATACGTCAAAAACAATTTGATTCCGTTCGTTAAAGACATCTCGCGTGAGCAATCATCCTTTGGACATATGCAAACGCAATCCTGTGGGTCAATCTCATTGGGCCAAGCTGATCTCTTTGATCTCTTTCGAACTAGCTATGGGGGCGTTCTTGGAGTGGGTTTTGATAGAGCGCAACTAGAGAGCCATCTTCCGGATGGCAAGAAGAATGCGATGGATATGTTATTGATCCCTTCACTCCACGACGCATCCAAGCTTCAGCCCGCCGCCATCACATTTGACGTTCTGAAATCGAAAGCATCAGAAACAGGTTTGACTGAGAATGAACTTCAGAATGTTTGGAATCTATTCGTAAGCACGATCCCGCCCCTAAATGAACTGCTGCCGCCAATTATATCTGATTTCGAGTCATTAACCGACGTGTGGAACAATACACTATTGAAGAATTTTGATTTGACGCCGGTAGGAATTGCGATCGGTCACGCCAACGCTAAACGCGTAATCGGGTTTGATGCCCCCTTAGATGTATGGATAAAATAGCGATGGGGCTGAACCGGCATTGAGGGGATTGGCGCCGGAGGCGACGGACGCGCGTGACATGGATTGCCGGATTTGGTCCGGATCAACGCCATTCCGGGCGGCTTCCGGACAGCCCACGCAGGAGGTTAATTTAACCACCCGTTAACGTGATTCTTTAGCGCTTTAAGGTCGCCCTTAATAATTTAGCGCCAGAGATAGACAATGCAAAAAGCCCGCGCGGTCCGCGGGCAGGATTTGTGTTGTTTGATGAGTAGACCCGCAGAAAAGCCCGAAGTCGTCCAGCTTCCGGCTGAAGCGCCCGTCGTCGTGCCGGTGAGCAACCGCCGTGCGGCCGCGCAGCGGGTGCGCGAGGCCCGCGACAGGTTAACTTCGACCAGCGGAACCCGTCCCGCTTTCGATCGCGAGCTGCTCCGGCAATATGCCCAGACGCGGGTGTCGGCGTCCTACGTCGTCATGCTGCTGGTGGTGGCAACCGGCCTCTTGTTCGGCTTCTGGATGGAGCCGATCTCGGCGGCGGCGTGGACCTGCGGCATGTTCTGCATTCATGCCGTCATCATCCGCCACTGCCGCAGGTTCCTCGGCGAATCTCCCTCGCTTACCGCCACCCGCAAGTGGCGCACCCGGTTCGTGCTGCTCGATCTGCTTTACGGCCTGTGCTGGACGGCGATCCTGATCCACCCGGCCAGCCTCGACGTGGTTTCCAACACGCTGATGATGTTCCTGATGCTGCTGGTGATCGCGGTATCGAGCATGCTGGCGGCCAGCCTGCCGATCGCCGCCCTGGTGGCGACCGCGCCGGTGACGGCGGCGATCGCGGTGAATTTCGTGCTGAGCGGGACCTTCGACAATTACGTGCTCGCCCTGCTCGCGATCGCCGCCGAAGGATATTTCGCGCTGCTCGCGCATCGCCTGCATTCGACGACATTGGCGACGCTGGAGGCGCGCGCTGAAAAGGATGCGCTGATCGGCGAACTCGAGCAGGCCAAGGCGATATCCGACGAGGCGCGGCATCGCGCCGAATCCGCCAACGTCGCGAAGTCGCGGTTTCTCGCGCAGATGAGCCACGAGTTGCGCACGCCGCTGAACGCGATCCTCGGATTTTCCGAGGTGATGAAGAGCGAGATCTTCGGCGCGCACGCCGTGCCGGTATACAAGGAATATTCCGCCGACATCCACAATTCGGGCGTGCACCTGCTCAACCTGATCAACGAGATTCTCGACCTGTCGCGGATCGAAGCCGGACGGTACGAACTCAACGAGGAAGCGGTGTCGCTGGTGCATGTCGTTGCCGACTGCCATCACCTCTTGAAACTGCGCGCCTCCAGCCGCGGCATCACCATTCACGAGGTGTTCGAGCAGGGCATGCCGCGGATCTGGGGCGACGAGCGCGCCACCCGTCAGATCGTGCTCAACCTGCTGTCGAACTCGATCAAGTTCACCCCGCAGGGCGGCGAGATCTGGCTGAAGGTCGGCTGGACCGCGTCCGGCGGACAATATCTGAGCGTCAAGGATACCGGCTCGGGAATCGCCGAGGACGAAATCCCGATCGTGCTGGCGTCGTTCGGCCAGGGTTCCAATTCGATCAAGTCAGCCGAACAGGGCGCGGGGCTCGGCCTGCCGATCGCGAAAAGCCTGATCGACATGCATGGCGGCACCTTCACGCTGAAATCGAAGCTTCGCATCGGTACCGAAGTCATCGTCACCTTCCCGCCGGAGCGCGTGATGTCCGCGCTGGCGCCGATGGCCGAGGAGGCTCCGCCGCTGCAGCCGCAATCCGCCGCCACCGTGACCGCCGAAGACAAGCGCCGGATCCGCAGACAGCCGATCATGAGCGCCGGCACCGGCCTGTAACAGGAGCGCTTGCGCAACCGACGGAATCCGATTCACTATCTTCCGATGAGCAAAGAAACGCCGTGCACCGCAGTTTGTATGATCGATCCCAGAACCAGCCTTTGCTTCGGCTGCGGCCGTACCTTGCCGGAGATCGCGCGCTGGCAGGAGATGGACGGCGCGGAGCGGCATGCCGTCATGGCGCAGCTTCCGGCGCGCATGGTCGAGGCCGGGCTTGCTCCGCCCGCGACGGCGGCGGCCGCGAAGCCGGCCTGACAGGCGACGACACCTGCATGGGAGGCGCGTCGTGAGCCGCTTTCTGCTCGTGCTCCTGATGCTGGCGGCGACGGCCGGCGCCGTGGTCGCCTACAAGGATCCGGAACAGCTCGCGCGCGCCAGCGACAGCGTGTCCGACATGCTGCGCAAACGAACCGTATCGACGGGGCGCGCGGTGCAGATCGCGCGCGGCCAGGGCGGTGAGTTCGCGCTGCGCGCCAAAATCAATGGCGTCAGCGCCCCGATGGTGATCGATACCGGCGCGACCTCTGTCGTGCTGACCTGGGAAACGGCCAAGGCGGCCGGGCTGCCGCTCGAGCTGCTCATATATAATGTCGACGTCGAGACCGCCGGTGGACACACCAAGGCCGCGCGGCTGACGCTCGATCGCCTGGCGATCGGCAAGCTGGTCGAGCGTTCGGTGCCGGCCCTCGTGGTGCCGCGCGGACAGATGAAAACCAACCTGCTCGGGATGAGTTTTCTGGACCGGCTGGAAAGCTGGGAAGTGCGCGCCGACCGGCTGATGCTGCACGGCTACCCGTAGCGCCGTCGAGCGGATCAAGCCGCGATCGGGGCCACCGCGCGGTCCGCGACCAGCGCGATCGCATCGTGCAGTACGCTGACACCCGCTTCTTGCTTGACGCCGTTCTCGGCGAGGTGGCGGCGGAAGGCGCGCGCGCCGGGCACGCCGTGGAACGCGCCGACCAAATGCCGCGTCATCGAATGCAGCCGCGTGCCCTGCGCCAGCTGATCCTCGATATAAGGAATCATCGCCTCGAACACGTCTTTCATCGTAGCGTAAGGGGCAGCCTCGCCGAACAATTCGGGATCAGCCGCCAGCAACCGCCACGGCTCATGGTAGGCCGCCCGCCCGATCATCACGCCGTCGACATGATCGAGGTGCTGCTTCGCCGCGGCGAGATCGGGGATGCCGCCGTTGATGATGACGGGTACCTTGGGCATCGACGCCTTCAGCCGGTACACCCGGTCATAGTCGAGCGGCGGGACGTCGCGGTTTTCCTTCGGCGACAATCCGTTGAGCCAGGCCTTGCGGGCATGCACGATCAGCGCATCCGCGCCGGCGGCGACGACGCTGCGCGCTAGCGTATCCAGCGCGATTTCCGGATCCTGGTCGTCGATGCCGATCCGGCATTTCACCGTGACGGGAACGCCAACCGCGCGCTTCATGGCGTGGACGCCCTCGGCAACCAGCGCCGGCTCCGCCATCAGGCAGGCGCCGCAGCGGCCGTCCTTCACCCGGTCCGACGGGCAGCCGACATTGAGATTGATCTCGTCATAGCCGAAATCCTCGCCGATCTTCGCAGCGGCCGCGAGATCACGCGGCTCCGAACCGCCAAGCTGCAGCGCCACCGGATGTTCGCTTTGATCGAAGCCGAGCAGCCGCGCGCGATCGCCATGGATGATGGCGCCGGTGGTCAGCATCTCCGTGTAGAGCCGGGCGCGCCGCGTCATCAGACGGTGGAAGACGCGGCAATGCCGGTCGGTCCAGTCCATCATGGGCGCCACGGAAAAGCGGTGGTGATTGGGGTTCAAGCGTTTGTCCAGTATTCGGCAACAGGCGTCAGGCGTCTTCATGTAAAGGCCAACCGGACATATTTGTAGCTGTTTTTGCCCTCTCTGGCGCAAAAATAGCGGCGCCGGTCGATGCCAGCTTCAGTGTGACCTTAAATTGGATGTTGCCGCGGGCGGACCTCCATCGCAATCCATCGCAGTTCGATGAATTCCGCGATTCCCGCCTTACCGCCAAACCGGCCACAGCCCGACGCCTTGACGCCACCGAGCGGCATTTACGCCTCATCGCGCAAGGTGGCGGCCCCCGTGAACGTCACTTCCCTCCGACTACCGCAGCGGCTGCGACCTTTGGCGGCATCACATACTCGATTTGCGCCTTGCGGTCCGCATCCCTGCGGGCCTGCAGCCAGCCTGGGAACCACATCGCGATCGCGGGGAAGATCAGCACCAGGACCACGCAGATAACCTGGATGACCATGAAGTCAGCCATGCCGCGGTAGATCAACCTCAGGTTCCATTCCTTCACCACCTGCTTGAGGTAGTAGGCCGACATCGCGACCGGCGGAGACAGGAAGGCTGTCTGGAGAACGACCGCGACGATGCAGCCGAACCATACCATATCGTAGCCGAGCCCCTTGGCCACAGGCGCCAGCATCGGAAGGAAGATGAACACGATCGCCGGCCATTCGAATGGCCAGCCGAGCAGGAATATCAGAGTCAGCAGCAGCGTCATCGTGCCCCAGGGAGGCAGCGGCGAGGCAAGCAGAGCATTGGTCATCCACGTGGCCGTACCGAGCCACGCGAACACCGCACCGAACACGTTGGAGGCGACAGCGAGGAGCAGCACCATGCTGGTCGTCGCCATCGTGCTGTAGCAGGCCTTCAGCAAGCCGTCCCAGGTGAATCTGCCGTAGCCGACGACCAGCAGGATGGCGCCGAGCGCGCCGAGCGCTGCAGCCTCCGCGGCCGTCGTGATCCCGGCGAGAATCGCACCAAGCGTGACGACGGTAAGCACCGTCACCGGAACGAGGCCGACCAGGCATTCCCACAGGACGATCCGCATCGATTCCGGCCGCTCCTCGACAGGCACCGGCGGACCGAGCTTCGGATTGAAATGACAGCGGATCAGGGTGTAGGCGATGAACATGGCGGAGAGCAGAAAGCCCGGGCCGAACGCGGCCGCGTACAAATCGATGATCGAGATGTCCAGCACGGGCGCCATCACGACCAGCATCACCGACGGCGGAATCAGGATACCGAGCGTGCCTCCAGCCGCGATCGCGCCCGCCGACATGCGCACGTCGTAGCCGGCGCGGATCATCATCGGCCCGGCCATGATACCGAGCAGCGCCACCGTCGCGCCGACGGTTCCGGCCGCGATGCCGAACAGCGTCGCCGTGACGATGACGACCACGTAAAGCGCGCCCTTCAGCGGCGCAAACAGATCGCGGAACGCCCTGAATAGTCGTTCCATGAGCCCGGCCTCATCGCAGATGAAGCCCATCAGGATGAACATGGGCACCGCGACCAGTTCGTCCTGCTTCATGATGCCGATGGTCTGCAGGTAGGCGAGGCTGAGAACCCGCTCCCCCATCCCGATGTAGCCGAACACCCCCGCGAGAAACAGCAGCGTGAAGCTGATAGGCAGACCGATGAAGATCGCCCCCAGCATCACCAGCAGCATGAGTAAGCCAAGCAGCTCGAGTCCCGTCATATCTCGATCTTTTCCTTGTGCTCGAACTCACGCCCGAATTGGATCTGGTACCAGCACTTCAGTACCTCGGACACGCCCTGGATCATGAGAAGGACGGCCGACAGCGGAATGGTGGCCCGGAACGGCCACATGATCACGCGCCACACGCTTTCCTGCGACCTCTCGCCGGTGTCCCAGGAATGCCACGCGTTGTCGAAGCTGATCAGCATGAATGTGATCATGACCGGGTAGAACAGAAGGATGTAGGAGACCATGTCGACGATCCCCTTGGTGCGCTCCGAATAGTTCTCCCAGTAGATATCGGTTCGAACATGCGCTCCCTTGTAGAGCGCATATCCGCAGCCGAGCATGAAGGCCGCGCCGTTGGCCATGAAGCTCGACTCGTAGACCCAGACGGTCGGGGCATTGAACCCGTAGCGCATGACGACTTCGTACGAGATCGTCACCACGAGGAACAGCATCGTCAAGGCGATGAGCTTACCTGTGACGTCCGAGAACCGATCGATCGCCCGAATGATCGCGTAGAAGGCGTGCGGAAACTCGTTCGCCACGCCAGCAGGCTGCGAGGCTCCGGTGTCAGCCGACATGAATGATCCCCCTTAGAAAAGCGACTGGCATCTGGCAATCCGGACGCCAGTCGCGCGCAAGAGTAAGCGGATCACTTCTTCTGCAGATAGACCTTGTCTTTCCAGTAGTACTCGCCGGCGAAGTTATAGGGCGGGAACCACGAGAGCTTGAACGGGACGATCTGCTCGGCGTAGGTCTTCTGACTGTCGATCACCTTCTTGTAGAAGGGGTTCTTGGTGGCGTACTCGCCCTGGATCTTCTCCCATTCGTCGAGGAAGTTCTTCAGGATCTCGTCCGGCGTGCGATGCATCTGGACGCCCGCCTTGATGAGGTCCTGGCAGGCATGCGCGGTCTCGCGGTTGAAGGAGAAATTGCGCTGCGTCGTGGCATAGACGCTGGCAACCTTGATGATCTCCTGCAGGTCCGGAGTGAGCTTTTTCCAAACCTCACCGTTGATGATCAACTGGCCGCCGGTGACGGGCTCGTGCATGCCAGGGGTGTAGTAGTGCTTCGCGACCTGGTGCAGACCGAGCTTCTTGTCCTCTTCGCAGTTGATCCACTCCGCGCCTTCGATCACGCCGCGCTCCATGGCCGGCACGATCTCGCCGCCCGGTATGGTCACGACCGACACGCCGAGCCTGCCGTAGGTTTCCGCGCCGATGCCGTAGATGCGATACTTCAGGCCCTTGAGATCGGCGAGGCTGTTGATCTCTTTCTTGAACCAACCCATCCCTTGCGGATAATCGGTCGGGATCGGGAAGCCGACGACGTTGAGCTTCAGTACGTCGCGGTAGAACTCCTCCAGCAGCTTCATGCCGCCGCCGTCGTAGTACCAGGCCCAGTAGTCCTGTCCGTCCATGCCGAACAGCGGACCGTGCGACATCGGGATCGTCGCCGTGTTGCGACCGAGAATGTAGCCGAACGGCGCCATTCCGACATCGAGAACGTTCTTCGACGTTGCGTCGAAGACCTCGAACGGAGGCACAATCGCGCCGGCGGGAAGAGTTTCGATCTTGAGACGGCCGCCCGACATCTTCTCGACTGTCTCGGCCCATAGCTTGAAGATGAGGTGGAAGTTCGCAGATGCGGGATGGGTCGATTGACCCTTCAGCAAAATAGGCTTGGGTGGTGTCTGAGCCTGGGCCGGTTCGGTAAAGGCGGCGGCGAGTCCGAGGGCCGCAGCCACGACAATAGCTGACGTGTACCTGAGCATATTCATTCCCTCCCTTGGATAACAATTCCTCCTTGGATGATCTTTTTTTGATTTTGTGGGGAGAGGTTACGGACGGGATGTTAGCGCTGTCAAGGAATTCCCTGAAGGAGAGCCGCCGACAGCTCCTCCTTCCGGTTCAGGCATTCCCGAGATGCTGGCGTATTGTGCTATGCATCATGTGACGTCCGGCCAACACGCGGCGCTTCAGCTCGATCCGGGAGCGGATGGACGGAGCACGCTTTGATGCGCGACGGCCACCATTTCCTGGCTAGCGAACCTCTTCGAATCCGGCGAGGGCAGACGTCAGATTGGCTCCGAGAATCTCCGACAGATATCCGCCTTCCTGGACGAAGACGGTTGGTAATCCCAACCGCGCGATGGCCGCGCCGATGCGCCGGAATCCTTCGGTGGTCACGGCGAGACCGGCAAGAGGATCATGCTCGGACGCATCGAGACCGAGCGCCACGACGAGGGCGCCGGGAGCAAAGGAACGGATCGTCTTTTCCGCTACGCCGAGCGCCTGAACATAGCCGTCATCCCCGGTGCCGATCGGCAGCGGAACGTTGAGATTGGCGCCAAGCCCGGGACCCGCGCCGCGCTCGTGGGCATAGCCCCAAACGAAGGGGTTGAAGAAGGTCGGATCGGCGTGGATCGAAACCGTGAGAACATCGGGCCGCTCGTAGAAGATGCCTTGCGTGCCGTTACCATGATGGACGTCGACGTCGAGGATCGCCACGCGTTCATGCCTCAGCCGCAGATGGGCGGCCGCAACCGCGCTGTTGTTGAGAAAGCAAAAGCCGCTGGCCAGGTCGCGATAGGCATGATGACCGGGAGGACGGCAGAGTGCATAAGCCGCATCCTCGCCATCTGAAACCAGTTGAGCTGCCGTCGTCGCCACATCGGTGGCAGCGCAAGCGGCAGCCCAGGTGCCGGGGCCGATCGGACAGGACGTATCGATCGTATGCCAGCCGAGACGGCCGACGATGTGGGTCGGGTAAGTCGCGGCGTTGCGGACGGGATGCATGTTGGCGATCATCTCGGGGCCAGAATCCCCAAGCGCGGACCAGGCGTCCCATGCCTCGGCGAGAAAGCCGAGATATTCCGGGCTGTGAACCCTTGCCCGCGGGCCCTGCCCGAAAGCAGTCGGCCCAACCAGATCGTGCTTGCCCGCCTTGAGCCCCGCGAGCAGCCGGTCGGCGCGTTCGGGCTGTTCGGTGGTACGCTTGACGACGCCGCGAACCAGAAAGAATTGCGGATCGTGGCTTCGATGCAGTTCGGTATGGACGGCCTTCACGCAGATACTCCCATCGCTGAAAATAGAATGCTTGGGCGCCCGCCACTATGCCATCGGGCGCGCCGCTCAAACCTGGTCATTACTTGGCACCAGCGGCCACGGGAGGAATCTCCCGCACCAGCTTTGCGACCTCCCGCCAGGCGTGACCGATGTGGTAATCGATATGCGCCACGATACGCTCCGGGTGGCCTTGCTCGATTGCGGCAAGAACGGGTTCGTGCGTGCGCGCGATTTCGTGCGGATCGTCGTACAGGCGGCCGATCAGGCCGATGACCATGCGTAGTTCGGACGCCAGATCGTCGAACAAGCGCAACAGGCGCCGGTTGCCGGCGATCTCGCAGATCAGGCGGTGAAACCGGTAATCCTCTTCAACCTGCCGGGCCGGATCATCCAGATCGGCCGTCCGGTGAAGAACATCGATCTGCCGCCGCAACGCGTCGCGCGTCTCAGGGGTCAGATTCCGCGCGGCCAGAACGCCCGCATGCCGCTCCACGCACAGCCGCAAGTCATAGATATCGTCGATATCGTCGGCTGCGAACTTTCGTACGAAGAACCCGCGGCGCGGACTCGCCACCAGCAGCCCCTGACTCTCGAGAAGGCGGGCAGCTTCGCGCACCGGCGCCCTGCTGACCCCCAGTTCCCTGGCGATCCCTGCTTCCACCACTTTGGAGCCCGGCGAAAGCCGCCCCTGAACAATGGCTTGCGTCAGAACACGGGCGACCTGGCCGACGAGATCCGTCTCGGCGAGCGCTGGTAATCCGACCGGCGGGGACATTGTGCGCATAAAAAGGGTTCCATTTTGAGCATTGTACAATATTTAATCGCCGATTGTCGACAGTTTAGTCTTGCTCTTGCGTCTTCCTCGCAGCAAGAAGGCCAGACAAGTTCAAAACTGGACCTTTTCGACGATGACAGCTCACGTACCGCCGGCGGCCATAAAGGACGGAACCCGTCAGACCCGGATCGATCTTGCGGCCGCCTACCGGCTGATCCACCGGCTCGGGCTCGACGACAGCATCTACACCCACATCTCGGTTCGGCTCCCCGGCCGCCATGACCGCTTCCTGATCAACCCCTACGGCATGCGCTTCGAAGAGGTCACGGCGTCCAATCTGGTGGAAGTCGATCTCGACGGGAAAATTGTCGACGACCCGCTGGGTCTTGGCATCAATCCGGCCGGGTTCACCATTCATAGCGCCGTGCACGCGGCGCGGAAGGATGCGATGTGCGTCCTGCACACGCACACCGTCGCCGGCGTCGCGGTTTCCTGTCAAACGCAGGGACTGCTGCCGCTGAACCAATGGTCGATGCAGTTCACCGACCGGCTCGCCTACCATGACTACGAAGGGATCGCGCTCGATCTGGATGAGCGCTCTCGCCTGGTCGCCGATCTCGGGGACAAGTTCGTCATGGTTCTCCGCAATCACGGCATGCTCACCTGCGGACGATCCGTCGCCGAAGCCTTCAAGCTGATGCACAATCTGGAACGGTCTTGCCGCGCCCAGCTCGCGCTTCAGGCTTCCGGCGCCGAAATCTGCCCGCTTTCCGCGACCGTCGCCCGCAAGACCGCGGGCCAGTATGCAAACTTCTACGACAGCATCGAAATCAAGGGTCAGCCTGACAGCGAATGGGCCGCCTTCAAGCGGATGCTGGAACGCACCGATCCCGACTTCATCAACTAGACCGCACGACCAAGTCCAGTCCAACGCGCCGATCAGGCGATCAAGAGAGAGATGTCATGCTGAAGCGAACTTTGATTGGCCTTGCCATGGTATGCGGCCTGAGCGCCGCAGCCCCGGCGGGGGAACCGAAAGCAGGCGGCGTCGTCAATGCCGTGATCCAGCCCGAGCCTCCGGGCCTGATGATGGGTCTGGTCCAGAACGGCCCGACCCAGATGATCGCGGGCAACATCTATGAAGGCCTGCTGCGCTATAGTCCGAAGCTGGAGCCGCAGCCGGGCCTGGCCGAGAGCTGGACGGTGAGCGAGGACGGCAAGGTCTACTCCTTCAAACTCAGGAAGGGCGTCACCTGGCATGACGGCAAGCCATTCACCTCGGCGGACGTGGTCTTTTCGATCGAATTCCTGAAACAAACCCACGCCCGCGCCCGCGGCAACCTGGTCCAACTCGACAAGGTAGAGACGCCGGACGACGCCACCGTCGTGTTCACGCTGAAGCAGCCGTTCGGTCCGTTCCTCGGCATCTTCGAGGTCGGCTCGCTGCCGATGATTCCGAAACACATCTACGAGGGTACCGATTTCAAGGCCAATCCGGCGAACAATACGCCTGTCGGCACCGGCCCCTTCATGTTCAAGGAATGGCAGAAGGGCTCGTTCATCCGGCTCGTGAAGAATCCGAATTACTACATCAAGGGCAAGCCGCACATCGACGAGATCTACTGGCACGTCATTCCGGACGCTGCAGCACGATCGGTGGCGTTCGAAACCGGCAAGGTCGATGTGCTGCCGGGCGGATCGGTAGAGAACTTTGACGTTCCCCGCCTGAGCAAGCTCAAGAACGTGTGCGTCACCGGCAATGGCTGGGAATTCTTCAGCCCGCACTCATGGCTCTGGCTCAACAACCGTTCCGGACCGACGGCGAACAAGAAATTCCGTCAGGCGCTGATGTTCGCGATCGACCGCAATTTTGCAAAGGACGTGATCTGGAACGGTCTCGGCAAGGTCGCGACCGGCCCTTCCGGCTCCGCGATCAAATACTACTCGAGCGCCGTGCCGAAATACGATTTCGACCCGACGAAGGCCAAAGCCCTGCTCAAGGAAGCCGGTTACAAGGGCGAAAAGGTCCGCTTGCTGCCGCTGCCTTACGGCGAAACCTGGCAGCGCTGGGCCGAGGCGGTTAAGCAGAATCTGCAGGACGTCGGCGTCAATGTCGAAATGATTGCGACCGACGTTCCCGGCTGGAATCAGAAAGTATCCGACTGGGATTACGATATCGCCTTCACCTACCTGTATCAGTATGGCGACCCCGCCCTCGGCGTCGGCCGCAACTATGTCAGCAGCCAGATCGCCAAGGGCTCGCCGTTCAACAACGTCGAGGGATATTCGAATCCGGAGATCGACAAGCTGTTCGCCGACGGCGCGGTCGCCTTCCCGGATTCCAAGCGCGACGAGATCTACGCCAAGGCGCAGAAGATCCTGGTCGACGACGTGCCGGTTGCGTGGCTGCTCGAATTGCAGTTCCCCACCATCACCCGCTGCAGCGTCAAGAACCTCGTTACCACCGCGATCGGCGTCAACGACGGCTTCCGCGACGCCTGGATCGACAAGTAACTCCTTGCCCCCTGCCCGCGGCGGCGCTCCGGCGCTCGCCGCGGGCAGATGCCCCGGTACCTCGTCTCGAACGCAATGGAAATTGACGATGCTTGCATTCATTGCCCAGAGAATCGGCAAGGCGGTTATCGTCCTGCTCGCGATCGTCGTCCTGAACTTCTTCCTGATCCGGCTCGCGCCCGGCGATCCGGCATTGGTGATGGCCGGCGAGGCAGGCGCCGGCGATCAGCTTTTCGTCGCCCAGCTCCGTGAAAAATTCGGCCTCGATCAACCCTTGCCGGTGCAGCTCTTTGTCTACGTCAAGGGAATCCTCAGCTTCGATCTCGGCTTCTCCTTCCGCCAGCAGATGCCGGTTTCGAAGCTGATCCTTGATCGGCTTCCAGCCACGCTGCTGCTGACCGGGACAGCATTTGCGATTTCGCTGGCGTTCGGCGTCCTGTTCGGAACACTGGCGGCACGCCGGGCCGGCACCTGGACGGATACCGCGATCACGGTGCTGGCGCTGATCTTCTACGCCACGCCGCTGTTCTGGATCGCCTTGATGGCGATCCTGTTGTTTTCGGTCACGATGGAATGGTTGCCGAGTTTTGGCTACGAGACGGTCGGCGCGAACTATACCGGGCTCGCCCATATGCTCGATGTCGGAGCCCACTTGTTGCTGCCCGCCACGACGATCGGTCTTTTCTTCATGGCCACCTACACCCGCATGACGCGCGCGTCGATGCTCGAGGTCAAGCGGCTGGACTTCGTCAAGACGGCCCGCGCCAAGGGCTTGCGCGATGCCGTGATTCAGCGCCGTCACGTGCTGCGCAACGCGCTGCTGCCGGTCGTGACGCTTGCGGGCCTGCAGGCGGGCACGCTGGTGGGCGGCGCCGTGCTGACCGAAACCGTGTTCGCCTGGCCCGGCATCGGCCGCCTGATGTACGAGGCCCTGCTGCAGCGCGACTACAACCTGCTGCTCGGCGTCTTCGTGGTGTGTTCGGCGATGGTGCTGGTATTCAACCTCCTCACCGACCTGATCTACCGTTCGGTCGATCCCCGTATCGAGTTCGCGGCATGAGGCAGTTCTGGCGAATGCTGCTGCGCAACCCCGGCGGGCTGATCGGCCTCGTGATCCTGGCTGTCGCGATCGCGGTCGCGGTGTTTGGCCCACTGCTGTTTCCAACGTCGCCCTGGCGCATGGTGCAGCGGCCGTTCCTGCCGCCGTTCACGATCGCGGGCCTGCCGCTCGGTACCGATGCGCTCGGCCGCGACGTGATGGCGGGCATCGTGTACGGGGCGCGCGTTTCATTGCTGGTTGGCCTCGTCTCCACGCTGGCGGCGCTCGCGGTCGGCATCCCCGTTGGCGCGATGGCCGGATATTTCGGCGGTCGCATCGGCGATGCGCTGATGCGCTTCACCGAATTCTTTCAGACCGTGCCGAGCTTCGCGCTGGCGATCGTGCTGGTCGCCGTGCTGCAGCCCTCGATCGTTTCGATCGTCATCGCCATCGCCATCGTCAGCTGGCCGCCGGTGGCGCGACTGGTGCGCGGCGAGGTGCTGTCGCTGCGCACCCGCGAATATGTCCAGGCCGCGATCGTGACCGGTCAGACCAACGGCTGGATCATCTGGCGCGAAATCCTTCCCAATGCGCTGTCTCCCGTGATCGTGCTGGCGTCGTTGATGGTTGCGACCGCCATCCTGCTCGAATCGTCGTTGTCATTTCTCGGTCTCGGCGACCCCAATCTGATGTCGTGGGGGTACATGGTCGGCGCCGGCCGCACCGTTATTCGCCAGGCCTGGTGGATCACGGTGTTTCCAGGCGTCGCCATCCTGATTTCCGTCCTGGCGCTGAACCTGATCGGCGAAGGCCTCAACGACGCGCTCAATCCACGCCTCAACAAGGACGGGCGATGAGCATGTCCGCTGCCACAGCCGTAACCATCAGAGACCTGAGGATCGCCCTGCCCGCCGGCGGCGATCGATCCTACGCCGTGGACGGCGTTTCATTCGATCTCACCGCCGGCAAGATCCTTTGCATCGTCGGAGAATCCGGCTCCGGCAAGTCGATGTGCGCCCATGCCCTGATGGGCCTGCTGCCGGACAATGTGGTCTCCGAGGCCGGCGAGATCGTATTCGACGGACACAACCTGCTGACCCTCGACGAAAGCGCCTGGCTCGCCCTGCGTGGACGCCGCATCGCCATGGTGTTTCAGGAGCCGATGACGGCCCTCAACCCCCTGATGCGAATTGGCGACCAGATCGCCGAGATGTTCGAGGCGCATGACCTGCTGACACCGAGGGAGCGGAAGCGCAAGGCGGCCGACCTGCTGCGCGAGGTCGGCCTGCCAAATCCCGAACAGGCGGTCCGCGCCTATCCCCATCAATTGTCCGGCGGCCAGCGTCAGCGCGCCATGATCGCCATGGCGCTCGCGCTCGAGCCGGCCGTGCTGGTTGCCGACGAGCCGACCACCGCACTCGACGTCACCACGCAGGCGCAAATTCTCAAGCTGATCCGCGACCTGCAGCGCCGCCGCAACATGGCTGTCATGTTCATCACCCACGATTTCGGCGTCGTCGCCGATATCGCCGACAGCGTCGTCGTGCTGCAGCACGGCAAGGTGGTCGAACAAGGCGCCGCGGACGATGTCCTGCTGCGCCCGCAACATCCCTATACGCGCGCGCTGCTCGCTGCCGTTCCGACGATGCAGCCGCCGCAGCGAGTGACCCCGCCCGAGCGCCTCAAGGCGGTCGAGGTGATCGGCCTCGAGAAAACCTATGTCAGCGGCGGCGGCTGGTTTCAGGCGGAGCGGCGCGTCCAGGCCGCAAACGGGGTCAGTTTCGACATTTTTCAGGGCGAGACTCTCGGTCTTGTCGGAGAGTCCGGTTCAGGCAAGTCTTCCGTCGCGCGCCTCATCATGCGCCTGATCGAACCAGACCGGGGCACGGTCCGCCTGGGCGATACCGATCTGACGCAGATCAACGGAAAGGCATTGCGCGAGCAGCGCCGCCGCATCCAGATGGTGTTTCAGGATCCATTCGCTTCGCTCAATCCGCGCCGCAAGGTCGGCAATATCATCACCGATGGCCCGATCGCGCACGGCGCCGATCCGGCGGCGGCTCGACAGCGGGCATGCGACCTGCTGGGCCTGGTAGGCCTCAACGCCAGCGCGATGGAGCGCTTTCCGCATGAATTCTCCGGCGGCCAGCGGCAACGTATCGGGATCGCCCGCGCGCTGGCGCTCGACCCCGAAATCCTGGTCGCCGACGAAGCGGTCTCCGCGCTCGACGTGTCGGTGCAGGCGCAGGTCCTGAATCTGCTCGAAGACCTCAAGGCGCGGCTTGGTCTTTCGATGCTGTTCATCACCCACGATCTGCGGGTGGCCGCACAGATTTGCGATCGGATCGCGGTGATGCAGCACGGCACCATCGTCGAACTCAGGCCGGCCGCCGCGCTGTTCTCGGCCCCTGAACACCCCTATACGCGCGAACTTCTCGCCGCGGTTCCCGGCCAGATATCATCGTCCAAGGCTGCCTGAACGATGCGTTGCGCACTTGTCAGCAGCAGCCTCGATCTGCGCGGCTACCTCAGCACGGAATTCGCGCGTATCGCCGATCGCATCGAGATCGTCGATCATCGCCGCGACGGACCGAACGCGGATATCCGCCTGGCGGTCGCGTGGCATCCGCCGCACGACGCCTTCGAGCATTATCCGAACCTGCAGGCGGTCTGCTCGATCGGCGCCGGCGTCGACAACATCATCGCCTGCCCCAGCCTGCGACCCGGCATCGAAGTGGTCCGCGTCGTGGACCCGGCGCAGGCGCAAATGATGTCGGGATTCGTCGTCTGGCATGTGATCTGGCACCAGCGGCGTTTTGCGGGCTATCTGGCGCAGCAGCGCGACGCAACCTGGCGGCGTCTCAGTCAGCGCAATCCGCGCGAGGTGCCCGTCGCGATTCTCGGCTATGGCGAAATCGGCCAGAAGGTCGCCGCAGATCTGGCCCTGCTCGGCTTCCCGGTCATGGCGTGGAGCCGGACGTCGAAGCCGGCCTCGCCCTCGGTCAAGGCGTTCCACGGACCCTCGGGCCTCGCCGCCATGCTCGGCGAAACCGAAGTGCTGGTGAATCTGCTGCCGCTGACGCACGAGACCCGGGGCATTCTCAACGGCGAACTGTTCGCGCGGATGCGCCGAGGCGGCTTTCTGATCCAGGTCGGGCGCGGCGAACATCTCGTCGACGACGACCTGCTGACGGCGCTGGACAGCGGTCAGCTCGAAGGCGCCGCACTCGACGTCTTTGCGGCGGAGCCGCTGGCACCGGCGCACCCATTCTGGCGTCATCCGAAAATCGTCGTCACGCCGCACGACGCCAGCGAAGTCAGCGTCGAAGCCGTGGCGGCCACTATCGTCGCAACCGCCGACGCGATAAGAACCGGTCAACGGCCACCGTACGCAATCGACCGTGAACGCGGCTATTGATCTGCACGCTCAAGATTTGCACATCCAAGGATTGTCCGGTGCCAAACCCGTCCCCGCTCATTGACGCCGCACATCCGATCGACGGTCTGCGCGCGGCATCCGCCATACCGGAAGCGCTCGCTCAAAAACTGACGGCCGAATATTACGGCCTGCCGGCCACGGCGCATCGGCTCGACAGTGAGCGCGATCAGAATTTCCGGCTGCGAACGCTGGATGGCCGCGAATATGTCCTGAAGATCGCCAATCCCGCGGAAGACCGCGCGGTAACCAATCTGCAGACGATGGCCCTGCTCCACGTCGCGGCCACGGACCCCGGTCTGCCTGTTCCGCGTGTCTTCCCGGCGCTGAACGGTTCGCACGAGCTCGATATTCCGTTCGACGACGGCTCGACGAGAATCGTCCGCCTGCTGTCCTTTCTGGCCGGCGCGCCGATGCACTCGGTTGAAGGCTCCACAGCACTCCGCCGCGATCTCGGCCAGTGCGCGGCAAGTCTTGCACGGGGCCTTCGCGATTTCAGGCATACCGGCGCCAGCCACAAGCTGCTCTGGGACCTTCAGCACGCCGCCGAATTACGCTCGCTTGTCGACGCCGTCCCCGGCGACCGGTGCGGCCTGGTGGAGCATTTTCTCGATGGCTTCGAGGCGTGCGCGCTTCCGGTGCTGCCGAGTCTGCCCGCGCAGCCCGTGCACAACGATCTCAATCCGCATAACGTCGTGGTTGACCCCGACAGCCACGAACGCATCTCGGGAATCATAGACTTCGGCGACCTGACCTTTACCGCCCGGGTCAACGACCTCGCGATTGCGGCCGCATACCAGGTCGCAGACAATGACGATCCCCTCGCACCCGCGTGCGAACTGATCGCGGCCTATCATGCGGTCACGCTGCTGGAGCCTGCCGAATTTGATATATTGTTCGATCTCATCGCCACGCGCATGGTCATGACCATCGTGATCAGCAGTTGGCGGGCTGTCCGCTACCCCGAGAATCGGGATTATATTCTGCGCAACAATCAAGGCGCCTGGGCGCGGCTGGTTCGGATATCGAAACTCTCGCGGATCCAGGCCTCGCAGCAGATCAGACGCGCCTGCCATTCGGAGTAAGGGGACATGTCCGCAGAAGACGAGACCGTCTCGACGCGAGAGATGATCGCGCGACGCCAACGCCTGCTTGGGCCAGCCTATCGGCTGTTCTACGAGCAGCCGGTGCAGTTCGTCCGGGGCGAAGGCGTTTGGCTCTACGATCCGGCCGGGCATCGCTATCTCGACGCCTATAACAACGTGGCGTCGGTCGGACACTGCCACCCTCACGTCGTCGAGGCCATCACGCGGCAAGCCGCGGTGCTCAACACCCATACGCGCTATCTGCACGAGACCGTACTGGACTATGCTGAAAAGCTTCTGGCCACCTTCCCGGCCGAGATCGGCCACGTCATGTTCACTTGTACCGGCAGCGAAGCCAACGACCTCGCCTTGCGCGTCGCCCGGACCTGCACCGGCGGCACCGGTTTCATCGTCACCGACAACGCATATCATGGCGTGACCAGCGCGCTGGCCGAACTTTCGCCATCGCTCGGGCTGCCCGCGTCAAAGGACAGCCACGCGCGGTTGGTGCCGGCGCCTCACCCGGCCAGTGACGGCACCGGCGAAATCTTTGCGCGTCACATCCGCGATGCGCTGGACGACATGGAGAAAAACGGCATTCGCCCGGCGGGATTGCTGGTCGACACCATCTTCTCGAGTGACGGCGTCTTCGCCGACCCGCCTGGTTTCCTGCGGCCCGCGGTCGAAACCATCCGGGCTGCCGGCGGCCTGTTCATCGCCGACGAAGTGCAGCCCGGTTTTGGCCGCACCGGCAGCCATATGTGGGGATTTGCCCGCCACAATCTCATTCCCGATCTGGTCACCATGGGCAAGCCGATGGGAAATGGCCATCCGATCGCCGGGATGGCGGCGCGACCGGATCTCCTGGCCGAGTTCGGCGCGCGGTCGCGTTACTTCAACACCTTTGGCGGCAATCCGGTATCCGCCGCAGCAGGCATCGCCGTGCTGGAGGTGATCGATACCGAGGGCTTGATCGAGAACGCGCGAAGCGTTGGAGCCTATCTGCTCGACCGGCTTCGGCAATTACAGGCCCGTCACGAGTTGATTGCCGACGTCCGCGGCGCCGGCCTGTTCATTGGCGTGGAACTCAGGCGCGGCGGCGCCGCCGGGACGCCTGCCGCGGGTGAAGGCGCGCAGATCGTCAACATGCTGCGCGAGCGGCGCGTACTGATCAGCGTCGCCGGGTCACATGGCAATGTTCTCAAGATCCGGCCACCGCTGGTGTTCGGTACCGAGCACGCCGACCTGCTCGTCGAGAATCTGGACCAGGCGTTGCTGGCCCTCAATCAAGTCCCGGCTTGAGTGGCGTCATAATCCGAGACGGTCGCGAATTCGGCCATAGAGGACGACACTCTTTATGGCCACCGGCCACCATGCGTGGAAGCGAATTGGCTTCAGGGTGGTGATCGGCATGTCGATTTGCGCTGCCTCGCCGCCAACCAATCGCTCCGCCAGCTGCTGTCCCATGGCGGTCGCGAGCGCGACGCCACGGCCGTTGCACCCGAGATAGGCCAGCGCACCCGGCCCCGGCTCGTGCACATGCGGATAATGATCGGCGGTCATGGCAAGGCGGCTGTTCCAGCCATGGGTCCAGCGGACGTCGCGGAGCGCCGGCCACAGCCGAACGGCGTAGCGCCTGAGATAATCGACAGCGGCCGGATCCCTGATCCATCGCATCGGTCCGCGACCACCCATCAACAGGCGGTTCGACGCATCGACCCGATAATAGACAGTGATGTGACCGCTTTCATACAGGACCGACCGCGTCGGCATGATGCCGCGCACGATCTCGTCGGGCAGCGGCTCGGTCGCGACGATCGAGCTGAATACCGGGACGATGGTGCGGCGCAGACCGGGCCACAGATCGTCCGTGAAGCCGTTGGTGGCAATCAGGATTTTTTCGGCGCGAACCACGGCGCGCGGTGTGTCGATGCGCCATCGTCCGCCTTCACGCCGTAGCGACGTCGCCGGCGTCTGCCCGTAAACCGCAGCACCGGCGCTGATCGCAGCGCGCGCCAGACCGCGCGCATAGCTCAGCGGCTGCAGATCGCCGCCGCGCCGGTCCAGCATGGCGCGGACATAGCGATCGGTGCCGGTCATCTTCTGCACGGCGTCGCGGTCGAGCACGGTCACCAGCATGCCGCGGCGGATGCACTGCTCCGCCGTGGTCTCGATCGCAGCCGTGCTCGCTTCGTGATAGGCGGCGCGCAGCGTGCCGTTCTGCCGTGCTTCGCAGGCGATGCCGAGGCGGTGGATCAGATCGAGCGTGAAAGTCGGTGTCTGATAGGCAAACGCGATCATGCGCCGGCCGAGGTCGGCGCCGAACGTCGCCTCGATCGAATCGGGGTCGAACTTCAGCCCCGGATTGAGCTGGCCGCCATTGTTGCCGGACGCGCCCCAGCCCGGCTGCTGGGCTTCGAGCACGATCGCTTCCGTTCCCTGCCCGGCCAGATGCAGCGCCGTCGAGAGCCCGGCAAACCCGCCGCCGATGATCGCAACGGATACGGTCCTGTCGACGTCGAGCGCAGGCGTCGGGACCGGCGGGACTGCGGTGTCCGCGTAAAGACTTGGCGGCAACGCAAGCTGTTCGTGGGTCACTATCGTTCGATCCGGTAACTTCGCGTCACAAAGGATGCAGCACGCGACGCAGGAAATCCTGTGTCCGGGCGTGCTGCGGCTGGTTGAGCACGGATTTCGCCGGACCCTGCTCCACGATGATCCCGCCGTCGATGAACAGCACCCGATCGGCGACTTCTCGTGCAAATCCCATCTCGTGCGTGACCACGATCATGGTCATGCCGTCATCGGCGAGTTTGCGCATCACGCCGAGCACTTCGCCGACCAGCTCGGGATCGAGCGCGGATGTCGGCTCGTCGAACAGGATCGCCTTGGGCTGCATCGCCAGCGCACGCGCGATGGCGACGCGCTGCTGCTGGCCGCCGGAAAGCTGCGTCGGATGGGCATCGGCTTTTTCGGTAAGGCCAACCTGCGCCAGCAGCGCGTGGCCGCGCTCCAGCGCCTCGCTACGCGGTTCCTTCTTCACGTAGATCGGTCCCTCGACGACATTTTCCAGGGCGGTGCGATGTGGAAACAGATTGAAGCGCTGGAACACCATCGATACCTGGGTCCGGATCGCGACGATCGACGGCGCATGGCTTTCGACCCGCGCGCCTTCCACCACGATGTCGCCGGCGTCGTAGCTCTCCAGGCCGTTGATGCAACGCAGGATCGTCGACTTGCCGGAACCCGACGGGCCGACGATGCAGACCACCTCACTCTTCTCGACCGACGCGGTGATGCCCTTCAGCACCTCGACCGCGCCGAAGCGCTTGTGAACGTCCTTCAGCTCGATCATCGGCGGTTCGCCTTCTTCTCGAAATGCCGGACCAGAAGGATCAGCGGAACGCTCATGGTGAGATACATCAGCGCGACGAGCGTGAATACGCTGGTGTTCTTGAAGGTCGAGGACGCGATCAGCTTGCCCTGCAACGCGAGCTCGGCGACCGTAATGGTGGAGGCTTGCGAGGAATCCTTCAGCAGCATGATCATGATGTTGCCGTAGGGCGGCAGCACGATGCGGACCGCCTGCGGCAACACCACCCGGCGCATGGTCAGCCACCAGCCCATCCCGATCGTCTGCGCGGCCTCGATCTGTCCCTTGTCGATGGCCTCGATGCCGGCGCGAAAGTTCTCCGCCTGGTAGGCTGAGTAGGCGATGCCGAGCCCGAGGATCGACGCCTGCAGCGCCGACATCGCGATGCCGAAGTCGGGCATCACGAAATAAAGATAAAACAGCAGGACGATGATCGGGATGCCGCGGATGACGTTGATGAGCCCGGCGCTCAGCCCGGTGAGGAGACGAACGCCGGAGACCCGCATCAAGGCCCAAAGCAATCCGAGAACGGTCGACAGCAGCAGCGAACCTATGGTGACGATGATCGTCAGCCATACGCCCTGCAGCAGGATCGGCAGGAAATCGGCAGCGTCGCGCAGGAAATTTTGCATCGATTCAGATCACGCGTTGCATCCCGCTCGCTCGCATCAGGCGGCCTTGGCCTTGAGCCCCCATTTGTCGAGAATCTTGTCGACGGCACCGTTGGCCTTGAGCCTGGCGAGCGAGGCGTTGATTTTCTTCAGCAGATCCTGGTCCCCCTTGCGGATCCCGATAGCGACCGTACCGACGGTGGTCGGCTTGTAGGTATCGACCAGACGAACCTCGGGGAAACCGCCCTGCTTGAGGTTGTAGGCCAGGATCGGATAATCGGCGAAACCCGCCTTGAGACGGCCCGCATTCACGTCGCGCAGGATGTCCGGAATGGTGTCGTAGACCTTGACCTCACTGAACAATCCCGTCTTTTTCAGCGCATCGACAAAGGCGGTGCCGACCTGGGCCCCGACCGCCTGGCCTTTCAGGTCTTCCTGCGAGGCGTAGTTCTTGGTGTCGGCCTTCGGCACCAGAAGTCCCTCGCCATAGCTGTAGACGGGATCGGAGAAATCGATCACCTCCTTGCGAGCCGCCGTGGCGAACATCGCCGCCGAGATGATGTCGATCTTGTTCGACGTCAGCGAAGGGACCAGCGTGGAGAACTGCATCGGCTCGATCTGGACCTGGAAGCCGGCATCCTTGCCAATCTCCGTAATCAGATCGACCATCACGCCCTGGATGCTGTTGGTCTTGGTGTCGAGGAAGGTGAACGGCACGCCGGTCGGGGTCGAGCCGACCTTGAGCACTTGTTGCGCTGACCCAGGCGCCGCGGAAGCAAGGACGAGGGCCGCGGTGGCGGCCAGAACGAGACGTTTGAAAAGCATCGTACCCTCTCACGAGTTCTGGGCACCGGCCGGCGTATTTCGTCTACATCAAACAGCTAATTGTGCGTTTCGCCGTCCCAACCCATTTTCACAACCATGAAATTATGGTCACATTACCGGTGATCCTGCAAGTGGTTTTCATGTACATGAAGGGATGATTTGACGTGAGCGGTGGCAAGCGAATGAGCAAGAAGGCCGCCAAGGCGGAGCCGGCGGTGGATGTCGCGGTCGGACAACGGATCCGCGATTTGCGACGAACCCGCGCCATGTCGCTCGAGACGGTTGCCGCCCGCACCGATCTGTCGATCGGCTTTCTCAGCCAGATCGAGCGCGGCCTGTCCTCGCCCTCGCTGCGGGTGCTGGCTACTCTGGCGGATGTGCTGGGCGTCGGCATCGCCGGATTATTCGGCGGCAAGGAGACGGCCGGCACCGCGCCCGACGCCGTCGTCACCCGCGAGCGCCAGCGCGCCAAGTTGAACCTCTGGCGTACCGGAATCTCAAAGCAGTTGCTCAGTCCGGCCGGATCGGATGGCCGCCTCAACCTGTTTCTCGTCCACATGGAGCCTGGCGGCAGCACAGGCGACGAACTCTACACCCATGACGGCGAGGAAGCCGGCCTCGTGCTCTCCGGCGAAATGAAACTCGTTGTCGATGCCGAAAGCTGGACACTCAAGCAGGGCGACAGCTTCCGCTTCGCAAGCCGCCGCCCGCACCGGTTCAGCAATCCGTCGGATGACTCCAAGGCGGTGGTGCTTTGGGTCAATTGCGTTTCGGCTTCGTCCTGAGATCAACCGAAACGATTGTCGTATCTGGTGATCGCCAGTTCGGCGGTGTCGATGTCGGGCTTGCGGCCCGAAAGCAGATCGGCGAGCACACGCCCCGAGCCGCACGCCATGGTCCAGCCGAGCGTGCCATGACCGGTGTTGAGATGGAGGTTGGCGTAGCGGGTCGCACCGATCACCGGCGGACCGTCCGGCGTCATCGGCCGCAACCCGCTCCAGAATGTGGCCTCCGCCAGCCGGCCGCCGCGCGGGAACAGGTCGGTCAGGGAATGGTCGAGCGTCGCCTGTCGGGCCGGATGGAGCTTGTTCGAATAACCTGACACCTCGGCGGTGCCGCCGACACGAATGCGGTCACCAAGCCGCGTGATCGCCACCTTGTAGCTTTCGTCCATCACCGTCGATACCGGCGCCGCATCGGGATCGGCGATCGGCACGGTGATCGAGTAGCCCTTGACCGGATAGACCGGGATCGAAATGCCGAGCGGCCTGAGCAGGCGCGACGACCAGCTGCCGAGCGCGACCACATAGGCGTCGGCCCGCAACACGCCCGCGCTCGTTGCGACACCGGCGATCCCCGTGGCGTCAGCCATCAACCGCTCGATTGTTGTCTCGAGGCGGAACTGAACGCCGAGCTTCGCCGCATGCGCCGCGAGTGCCTGCGTGAACATGTGGCAATCGCCGGTCTCATCCTGCGGCAACCGCAGGCCGCCGGCGATCTTGTGCTTCACGGCGGCGAGCGCCGGTTCCGCGCCGACGCAGCCATCGCGGTCGAGCACCTCGTATGGCACGCCATACTGCTTCAGCACCGCGATGTCGTCGGCGATGCCATCGACCTGGGACTGCTTGCGGAACAGTTGCAGCGTGCCGCGGCTGCGCTCGTCATAACGGATCGCGGTCTCCGCGCGCAGCGTGCGCAGGCAATCGCGGCTGTATTCGGCCAGCGGAATCATGCGGCTCTTGTTGACCGCATAGCGCGCCGAGGTGCAGTTGCGCAGCATCTTGGCGAGCCACAGCCACATCGCTGGATCGAGCTTCGGGCGGATCACCAGCGGTCCGTGCTTCATCAACAGCCACTTGACCGCCTTGACCGGTACGCCCGGCCCGGCCCACGGCGAAGAGTAGCCGGGCGATACTTCCCCGGCGTTGGCAAAGCTGGTCTCGAGCGCAGTCGCCGCCTGGCGGTCGACGACCGTGACCTCGTGCCCGCTCCTTGCGAGATAGTAGGCGGTGGTAACGCCGATGACGCCGCCGCCGAGAACCAGTACCTTCACGATCGTCCATGCTCCCGCTGCGGCCGCTGCGCCATCGCTTTCGAAACTCTCCGCAGCCCGCTGACTAGCAAGGATCAGGCCACGCGCTTCAGCGCGTCGCCGAGTATGGTCACGATTTCGTCGATCTGGCCGCGCTCGATGATCAGCGGCGGCGACATTGCGATGATGTCGCCGGTGACGCGGACCACGAGGCCGCGGTTGAAGCAGTCAACCATGACATCGTAGGCGCGGCTACCTGCCGCATCCGGCCGTGACGACAGCTCGATGCCCGCGACGAGACCGATGGCACGGATATCGATCACGTTCGGCGAGCCCCGCAGCGAATGCATCGCGTCCTGCCAATAATCGGCAAGCTCGGCGCCACGCGTCAGCAAGTTCTCCTTCCGGTAGATTTCCAGCGTCGCAAGCCCGGCCGCGCAGGCGACCGGATGGGCGGAATAGGTATAGCCGTGGAACAATTCGATCTGGCTGGTCGGTCCGACCATCAGCGCATCGTGGATCTTGCGGCTCGCGAATACCGCGCCCAGCGGAATCGTGCCGTTGGTGATTCCCTTGGCGGAAGTGATGAGATCGGGCGTGACGCCGAAATAGTTGGCGGCAAAGGGTGCGCCAAGGCGGCCGAATCCGGTAATCACCTCGTCGAAGATCAGGAGGATGCCGTGCTTGTCGCACAGCGCGCGCAGGCGCTGCAGATAGCCCTGCGGCGGGAGCAATACGCCGGTCGAGCCGGCGACGGGCTCGACGATAACCGCCGCGATCGTCTCGGAGCCGTGCAGCGCGACCAGACGCTCGACGTCGTCAGCGAGTTCGGCGCCATGAGCCGGCAGGCCCCTGCTGAAGGCGTTGCGGGCGAGATCGTGGGTATGGCTGATATGATCGACGCCCGGAAGATGCGTGGCGAACGCCCTGCGGTTGTTGACCATGCCGCCGACCGACATGCCGCCGAAACCGACGCCATGATAGCCGCGCTCGCGGCCGATCAGGCGGGTGCGCGTCGGCTGCCCGGCGGCGCGATGATAGGCCAGCGCAATCTTGAGTGCCGTGTCGACGGACTCGGAACCGGAATTGGTGAAGAAGACGCGATCGAGGCCGGCGGGCGCGATCGCCGCCAGCTTCTCGGCGAAATCGAACGCGATCGGATGCCCGATCTGAAATGACGGCGCATAGTCCAGCGCCATCAGCTGCCGGGAAACCGCATCCGCGATCTCCCGCCGGCCATGGCCTGCGTTGACGCACCACAGCCCAGCCGATCCGTCGATCACCTTGCGGCCATCGACCGTCGTGTAGTGGATACCTTCGGCAGAGGCGATCAGGCGCGGCTCCGCTTTGAACTGCCGGTTTGCCGTGAACGGCATCCAGAATGCGTCGAGGCTTAGCGTGTTCGGGATCTGGTGAATGGTCACGGCGGGCTCCTGCTTGCGGCTTTCCGCATCGACATCATGTTGAAGAATATGCATCAAGTCCTTTTCTTTGATCTCATAAGTCATTGATTTCACGCCTTTTGATTGATAATATTTGTGTGATCCGCAACACCCTCAACAGCAGCATCTCAAGTCCGGGAGTGGCGATGAGCATCGATGTCGGCGACCGGCTGCGCTTCGTCCGCAGCCGTAACAAATTGTCCCAGCGTGAACTCGCCAAGCGTTCCGGGGTGACCAACTCGACGATCTCGCTGATTGAATCCAACCAGATGAATCCCTCGGTCGGCGCGCTCAAGCGCATCCTCGACGGCATCCCGATGGGAATGGCGGAATTCTTCGCGCTCGAGCCCGACCGGCCGCGCAAGGCGTTTTACCGTTCCGACGAGTTGAGCGAGATCGGCAAAGGGCCGATCTCCTTTCGCCAGGTCGGCGACAACCTGTTCGGCCGCGCGCTGCAGATCCTGAAGGAGCGTTACGAACCGGGTGGCGACACCGGGCGCGTTCCGCTGGTCCATGATGGCGAAGAAGGCGGCATCATTCTCAGTGGCCGGCTGGAGGTGACCGTGGACAGCGAGCGCCGCATCCTCGGACCCGGCGACGCCTATTATTTCGAGAGCCGCCGGCCGCATCGGTTCCGCTGCATCGGCGCCAAACCGTGCGAGGTCATCAGCGCCTGCACACCACCGACATTCTGAGGGCGGCAGGGTTTGATCGAAACGACGTTGGCGTCTCTATTCCGTTCGACCTCGCGATCGAAGAAAATTCGATGCCAGCTCTAGCGCCGCCTCAAATCGGATAGTGCTGCGGACCCGTCTCGATCGTGATCCATCGCAGCTCGGTGAACTCGGCGATGCCGGCCTTGCCGCCGAAGCGGCCGTAGCCGGAAGCCTTGACGCCGCCGAACGGCATTTGTGCCTCATCGTGCACGGTCGGCCCGTTGACGTGGCATATGCCGGACTCGATCCGCTTCGCCACTTCGAGCGCCCGCGCAATGTCGCGGCCGAATACCGCCGCCGACAATCCGTACTCGGTATCGTTGGCGACCCGCACCGCTTCGTCCACGCCGTTGACGCGGACGATGGAGACGACCGGGCCGAACGACTCCTCGCCATAAATCCGCATGGTCGATGTCACGTGATCGACCACGGTCGCCGACATCAGGGTGCCGTCGACCTTGCCGCCGGCCACGACGCGCGCGCCCTTCCCGATCGCATCCTGGATCAGGCCCTGGATCCGGTTGGCGGCTTCGACCCCGATCAGGGAGCCGAGCGCGGTATTGCCCTTGCGGGGATCGCCGGCCACCAGCGTTTCCGCCTTGGTCGCGAGCTTGGCGACAAAGGCATCGGCGACTTTCTTGTCGACGACGATCCGTTCGGTCGACATGCAGATCTGCCCCTGGTTCATGAAAGCGCCGAAGGCTGCGGCTGCGACCGCGGCATCGATATCGGCATCGTCGAGAACCAGTAGCGGCGCCTTGCCCCCGAGTTCGAGCAGCACGGGCTTCAGATATTTCGCGGCAGTCAGGGCGATGATGTGCCCGACCCGTGTCGAGCCGGTGAAGTTGATGCGGCGCACGGCAGGATGGGAGATCAGCGCATCGATCAGCCCCGGCGCATCTTCCAGCGCATTGGTGATGACGTTGAGGACGCCCGGCGGCAGGCCCGCCTCGCGCAGGCATTCCGCGATCAGCCGGTGCGTGCCCGGGCAAATTTCGGAAGCCTTGAGGACAACGGTATTGCCGCAGGCCAGCGGCAATGCGATCGCGCGCACGCCGAGGATGACCGGCGCGTTCCAGGGCGCGATACTGAGCACGACGCCGGCGGGCTGGCGGATCGCCATCGCGATGCAACCGGGCTTGTCGGAGGGGATCACCTCGCCGGAAATCTGTGTCGTCATCGCCGCCGCCTCGCGCAGCATGCCGGCGGCAAGATGCACATTGAATCCCGCCCAGCCGGCGGTGGCGCCGGTCTCCGCCGCCATCAGCTCGATGAACTGCGGCGCCTTGCTCGCCAGCACGTCCGCTGCCTTGAGCAGGATCGCGCGGCGCTGGCTCGGCCCGGTCGCCGACCACGCCGGAAAGGCCGCCGCGGCGGCATCGGCTGCGCGCTTGACGTCGGCGATCTTGGCCGCCGCCGCCCGCGTGGCGACCTCTCCCGTCATCGGGTTGAGGCGCTCGAAGGTCACGCCGTCGATCGCCTGAACGTCCTTGTTCTCGAGCAACAGGTTGATCTGATTCATCGCCCTCTCCTCTCCCTAAAGATTCCGCGGCCCTTGTTGGTCCGGCTCATGCCGCGCCGGTCTCGATTCCGCCGAGATAGGCCCGTCGTACCGCCGGATCGGACTGCAGCGCCTGTGCCGTGCCGCTGCCGACGATCCTGCCGTTCTCGATGAGATAGCCGCGATCGGCGAGTGCGAGGCTTTCCCGCGCGTTCTGCTCGACCAGCAACAGGCCGACGCCGGTTTCGCGCACCTGCCGGAGTGCTGCAAACAACTCGCGCACCAGCAGGGGTGACAATCCGAGCGACGGTTCGTCCAGCAGCAGAATGTCCGGGTTCGACATCAGCGCGCGGCCGATCGCCACCATCTGCTGCTCGCCGCCGCTCATGGTCCGCACCATCTGCGGCAGCCGTTCGTTGAGACGGGGAAACAGCGACAGCACCTGCTGGCGCCGCGCCGCCTCGCTGCCGCGCGCCCGTTTCGGATTGGCGCCGAGCAGCAGGTTTTCAGCGACCGTCAGTTCGCCGAAGATACCGCGGCCTTCCGGCACCGACGCCAGTCCCGCCTCGACGATCTCATGCGCCGGGAGGCGGGAAAGGTCGCGCCCGGACAGAGTGACATTCTTGCCGGGCAGGCACGGGACGATGCCGGCGATGGCCTTCAACAGCGACGTCTTGCCGGCGCCATTGGCGCCGAGGATGACGACGATCTCGCCGCGGCCGACGGTCAGCGCCGCATCGCTCAGCGCGCGATGCTGGCCATAGGCGACGCTGACGGCCGAGACATCAAGCATCGGTCGTTACTCCGAGATAGGCCTCGACGACGGCCGGATCGGCCAGCACTTCGTCAGGGCGGCCTTCGGCGATCCGGCGGCCGCTGTTCATGACCACGCAGCGGTCGCAAAGCGAGCGGATCGCGTCCATGACGTGTTCAACCAGCAGGATCGACAGGCCCTCGTCTTTCAGGGAGCGGATCAACTCGATTCCGATCAGGAGTTCCGACGGGTTCAGGCCGGCGAGCCATTCATCGAGCAGCAACAGCCGCGGCTTCAGCGCCAGCGCGCGGGCAAGCTCGAGCCGCTTGCAGTCGATGTAAGTGAGTTCGGATGCCGAAAAGCCGCCACGGCCCGACAGCCCGACCCGCTGCAACAGCCGGTGCGCGGTATCGTCGATCTCGCCGCGCGCCAGATGCGGTCGATGGAAGGCGAGGCCTGCCTTGACGTTCTCGGCGCAGCTCATGCCGTTGAGCACACGAACCAGCTGAAACGTGCGCGCGAGGCCGAGACGGGCGATGCGATAGGCCGGCATGCCCTGGATGGCCTGTCCGGCAAAGCGGATGCTCCCGGAATCCGGACGCAGCACGCCTGAAACCAGATTGAGCGCGGTGGTCTTGCCGGAACCGTTGGGACCGAGCAGCCCGACGATTTCGCCTGAATGCACGACGAGATCGACGGCATTGACCGCGACCAGCCCGCCGAAGGCGCGGGTCAGCCCCGCTATCTCCAGAACCGGCGCAGAGGATGCGGCCGTCGTCATGGCTGCTCCCCTTGCGCGGCCGGCCGCCGCCAGCGCGCGCGCTCCCACAATCCGACGACGCCTGATGGCAGCGCATAGACGATCAGCAGGAAGACGATGCCGATGATCAGGGTCGAGGTAGAGGGAAAACGCGCCGACAGGAACTCGAACAACAGCGTCAGCGGGATCGCGCCGACCGCCGGCCCCCACAGCCGGTGCGCGCCGCCGAGCAGCGCCATGATCACGACCTCAAACGAAATCGTCGGATTGAACGCGATCGAAGGCTCGATATAGGTCCAGCGCGGCGCCATGATCGCGCCGACCAGGGTCATGAAAATCGCGCTGATCGCAAACAGCGCCACCTTGGCAAAGGTGACATTGATGCCGCAATGTCTGGCGACCGTCTCGTCCTCGCCGATGATGCGCAGCGCGAAGCCGAGCCGCGAGCGGGCGATGAGCCAGCCGATCGCGAACACCGCCACCGCAAGACCGAGCAGCTGCCAGTAGATGTCGCTCTGGGTGATATCGACGAACACGTAACGGCCGAGCACCCGGGTCTTGTTGACCTCGTACCAGATCACCAGCTGACGGACGAGTTCGGCGAGGCCGAAGGTGAAGATCACGAAATGCAGGCCGCTGAGCCGCAGCGTGGAGACGCCGACGATCACCGCCATCAGCGCCCCGATCGCAACCGCGATCAGGAGCACCAGCGGCCATGCCAGCAGTTCGCCGAGCACCGCCACGGTATAGGCGCCGACGCCGAAAAACGCCGTCGTCGCCAGCGAGACGTAACGGGTCGGCCCGGAGAACAGTCCCCACGCGGTGGCAAGCACCGTGAACTGCAGCAGGCCGATCGAGAGCGAAAGATGATACGCGTCCGCGTAGAGCGGCAGCAGCGCCAGCGCCACCAGGCCCGCGACGGCGGCGATGCCAGCCGCGATGTGCGCCGGCCTCATCGCTGTGCCCTGCCGAACAGGCCTGCCGGCTTCACCAGCAGGACCCCCAGAAATAGCGCGAAATTCACCGCGAGCGTCAGCCCGGGATCGACGAAGGTTGCCACCAGGGATTCGCTGAGGCCAAGCGCGAGGCCCGCGACCAGGCAGCCGAGCAGATTGCCGACGCCGCCCATCACCACCACGATCAGCGCCTTCATGGTGAAGACGACGCCCGACGACGCGCTGAAGGTGAGGAACATGCTGATCAACACGCCTGCCGCAGCCACCAGCGCGCCGCCAATGGCAAAGGCGAAGGCCGAGATCCAGCGGACGTCGATCGCCACCAGCCGCGCCGCGGAAGGATCGACCGCCACGGCGCGTATCGCGGTGCCGAACCGGGTTCGGGTCAGCGCGAGATAGAGGGCGACGCCGAACAGCACCGCGAGGCCGAAAGCGATCAGCCGGTTCAAGGCCAGGGTTTCACCGAGCACGGCAACCGGAATCGAGAGAAACGAATAGCTGAAATAGGCGCCGCCGAACATCGTCAGCATGATGCCCTGAACGATGAACATCATGCCAAAGGTAGCCAGGATGCTGTCCACCTCCAGCGCGTCGCGCGTCGGCGCGCGGCGCACCAGCGGCGTGAGCAGGACTCGATACAGAATCATGCTCACGCCGAAGCCTGTGGGAACGACGATCGCCAGCCCCACCAGCGGATTCAAGGCCCATCCCGTGAACAGCCAGTACGAAGCAAAGGCTGCCGCGACGAGAAACTCGCCGTAGGACAGGTTCATGATCCGCGCCACGCCATATTGCAGGGTCAAGCCCATGGCGATCAGCGCATACATGCCCCCGAGCATGAGGCCGGTGAGGATGGCGTTGGTCATTGACCCCGGATCTGCCGCAGCGATCTGGAGATCACTGCGCCTTCCATGCCGGCTTGGGAATGATCGGAGTCCGAGCGCCTTCGTTGGTGGCCGGACCGACACCGTAGAACTCGCCGCCCTGCCACTGCCCGACCCACCAGTACTTGGTCGGCAAGTTGTTCTCGAATTTGACCTTGCCGATCACGGTGTCGAAGGTCCCCGTCTGCAGGTCCTTGATAACCGCGGCGCGGTCGATCTTGCCGACGCGTTCGATCGCCTGTTGCAGCATCTGCAGGCTGGCGTAGGTCACGGAGCTCGCCCAGCGATCCGGCTCGGCGCCGTTCGCGGACGCCGCCTTGTGGCGCGCCAGGTAATCCTTGATCGCCGGGCTGTCGCCGTTCCATCCGCCGATTCCCATCACGCCCTCGGCGTTGGCGCCGAACTTCCCCTTGAACAAGGGAAATGCGGTGCCGACGCCGGTGTAGAATATCTTGGGATTGAAGCCGGCGATCCGGGCTTGTTCGGTCAGCCCAAGCGTATCCGGCGGATAGCTGAAGGCGATGAAGACATCGGGGTTGAGCGCCTTGGCCTCGTTGACCAGCGGGCTGAGGTCCTGGGTGCCGACCGGGTAGGTCTTGTCGTAGGCCAGCTTGAAATTGGCCTTGGCAAGTGCAGGCCGCGCTGCGCCCGAAAGGTCGATGCCGAAACCGTCGGCGACGCTGACCATGGCGACGGTGTCGCCGATCTTGCCTTCGCCGCGCAGCTTGACCAGGAGCTCGACCAGCGTATTGGCCGCGCCGGCGCTGGTGCCGAGCAGCCAGAAACTGTTCGGCCAGCGCTTCGCCAGTTCAGGCGCGCGGTCGGTGACCGCGGTGGCGGCCAGATGCGGATAGCCGGCCTTGTTCAGGATCGGTCCGACCGCGAGATTGAGGCCGGTCCCCCAGGGCGGCAGAATGAAATCGACCTTGTCCTGGGTGATCAGCCGGTCCAGCGCTTTTGCTGCCTCTTCCGCGCTGGAGCGATCGTCGTATTGCACGATCTCGATCGGCACCCGCTTGTCGCCGATCTTCAGACCGCCGGCAGCGTTTACTTCCTTCACCCACATTTCGTAGTTCGGCAGCGTGGTTACCGCGGCGCCGCCGGCGTTCGGCCCGGTGCGCGACAGGGCGTAGCCGATCTTGACCGAAGTCTGCGCCAGGGCCGGCCCGACCGAAAAACTGGCGACCCCGGCGATCGCGACCAATCCCGCTGCCAGGCGTGTGACTGATGAAACCATGTTCTCCTCCCAGAGCATTCCGTCCGTCGCCTTGATGGCGTTCGACCCGGGGAGACTATTCGAGCGGTTTCGACAAGAGATTAGACGTATCCGGGCAAAGATTGTATCAATCCGTCAGCTTCCTCCCGATTGGAGCGACGGATTGTCCCAGGTGCTCGACACGACGCTTGTCCCTTCCGGCCCCGCCGGCTTCCTCGCGCAGGCGGGTTCGGCCCTGCACGCCGAGGGATTTTTCGGCGGGCTCGCGCCGCGCCACTGGGTCATCCAGGAGGATAACGTGCGGCGCGCGCATCTGCTCTTGATCGAGAGCCGACGCGGCTCGGCCGTCCTGCGCGGCACGGTCGTGAAGTTCGAAGCCCCCGCCCTGCTCTGGCTGCCCTGCGAGGTCGAGGGCGACCTTCAGGTGGAGGCCGGCGCGCGAGGCTACCTCATCGCGGTTTCGGAGGATCTGTTGACGCGAACGGTGGCCGGCAGCCCGGAGGCATTGCACCTGCGGCGCACCACCGACCGCCTCGTGATGCTGAGCGGCGCGCAGATCGACGGCGCGCTCGACGCCGTGACGAACTCCTGCGCCATGCTGGTGCGGGAACTGCACGCGCCGCAACGCGGCGGCATGACCATGATCTCATCCCATGTGCTGCAGCTCTGCCTGCATCTGTGGCGTTCGGCAGCCTCGGAAGAATCCGGCAGTGAGGATGCGCTGCGCGGCGACGGTCCGCGGCTGGTCGGAAATTTTCTGCAGATGGTGGAATTGCACTATCGCGACGGCTGGCCGATTGCGCGTTACGCCGCCGTGCTCGGCGTCACCTGCGACAAGCTGCATGCGCATTGCAAGCGCGAGAAATCGCGCAGTCCCCGCGCCATCATCCATGAGCGGCTGATCCACGAGGCCCGCACCCGCCTGCACCAGCTCGACCTGCCGGTCGAGCAGATCGGATACGGTCTGGGCTTTCGCGATCCCGGCTATTTCAGCCGCTTCTTCCAGAAGCACCAGGGCATTCCGCCCGGCGCCTATCGGCGTCGCGCCAGGGCCGAGCAGGCGAAACGCGGCCCGTTCTATGCCGCTTGGCCGTAGGTCCACTCGGCTATCGCGCGCCGTGACCGGATCGATGCCGGCGCGTTGCGCCAAAGATCACCGGCGGGACGGCGCGGTTCACGACTTCGCGCATCGCAAAGCTCGATTGAATCCGCGCCACCCGCGGCAACCGGGAAAGCTCGGTCCTGTGGATGCGTTCGAAGTCCTCGATGTCCCGCGCCATGACGATGACGATGTAGTCGTCGCTGCCGGACATCAGGAAGCATCGAACGACTGACGGACAGTTGATCACGGCGGCTTCGAACGATTTGAGCGCATTCTCGTTTTGGCTTTCGAGGGTGACCCTGACCAGAACGGTGGTGGAGAGACCAAAGCGCGCCAAATCCAGCACGGCCTGATAGCCGCGGATGAAGCCTTCTTCCTCGAGCATCTTCTGCCGCCGGGCGATCGCGGTGCTTGAAAGCGCCACGCGTTCGGCAAGTTCAACCTGGCTCGCCCGGGCATTGATCGTGAGTTCTGACAGGATCGTCGTATCAATATTGTCGAGCTGCATCGTCTTGATTCCCGTCATTTCGATTCCTGCGCCATACCGCCATTTTATGCAGCTTTTCAGCAAAAAATCGAAATAAATCGCCGATATCGCAAGGTTCTTAACCCGAATCCACCGTAAAATATCAACCTTGGATTCCAAGAAGGAGTGTCGAACGATGCGGATCGGGGTGCCGAAGGAGATCAAGATTCATGAATATCGCGTCGGACTCACACCGGACACCGTTCGTGAGTACGCAGCTGCCGGCCATAGCGTCGTCGTCGAGGCCAATGCGGGTGCCGGGATCGGCGCAACCGACGAGGCCTACCGCAAGGCGGGAGCTGCCATCGCCGACACGCCGGCCGAAATCTTCGCAACCAGCGACATGGTCGTGAAGGTCAAGGAACCCCAGGCTCGCGAATGGACCCAGCTGCGCGAAGGCCAGATCCTCTTCACCTATCTGCATCTGGCGCCGGATCCGGAACAAGCCAGAGGCCTGATGGCCTCCGGCTGCACCGCGATCGCCTATGAGACGGTCACGGATGCGAAGGGTGGGCTGCCCCTGCTCGCTCCGATGAGTGAGGTCGCAGGAAGACTCTCCATCGAAGCGGCCGGCTCGGCGTTGAAGCGCAGCGCCGGTGGCCGCGGCATTCTGCTCGGCGGCGTGCCGGGTGTCGTTCCTGCCCGTGTCGTGGTCATCGGCGGCGGGGTCGTCGGCTCCCACGCTGCGCGAATGGCCGTTGGGCTCGGTGCGGAAGTCACGATCCTGGACCGCTCGATCCTGAGGCTGCGTGAACTCGACGAGTTGTTCCAGGGCCGAGTCCGCACCCGCTTCCCCACCACCGAGGCAATCGAACAGGAGATTTTCGCCGCCGACGTTGTGATCGGCGCGGTGCTGGTCCCCGGTGCAAGCGCTCCGAAGCTGATCAACCGGAAAATGTTGAAATCCATGCGGCAGGGTTCGGTACTCGTCGATGTCGCGATCGACCAGGGAGGCTGCTTCGAGACGTCTCGTCCGACGACGCATGACGAGCCGACCTATGAGGTCGACGGAATCATCCATTACTGCGTGGCGAACATGCCCGGTGCGGTTCCCCTCACCTCAAGCCATGCCTTGAACAATGCGACGCTGCCGTTCGGGCTGGCGCTGGCGAACCTCGGCTTCGCGGCGGTGACGCAAAATCCCCATCTGCGTGCGGGCCTCAACGTTCACCGCGGCCGCCTCACCAATAAGGCGGTTGCCGAAAGTCTGGGCCTGGCCTGCTCCCCGATTGAAGGCGCGATCGGCGCCTGAGCGTTCAGGACGGGAAGTCAGCCTGCCTGACCTGAATTCGATCGGCATGCAGCGACCAGTCGCAAAGCGACTGGGTTTCGCAGAATTTCTTCTTGGCCAGCTCCGTGGCGAGGCCCTCATTCGAAGCATCGACTTCCACGGTGCTCTGGCAGATTTCGGACTGCCGGCCGTTCTCGCCGAGCACGTCCTTCATGAACCTGACGACAAATCGCGACATGGAACCATCCTCTTGCGTCCGCAACGCCAAGACAGGCCCATATAGAATTATCATACGGAGAAGGTTTTGACCGTGATCAAAAATACGGCGGAACTGCCCGAAGCGGCCTCAGGCGCCGGCTGACGGCAGACTTGCGGCCGCAATGGCGACGATCAGCTTGAAGCGGCGTCCGATCCGGGACGTTGCCGAGCGCAAAAATGAGTTTACCTGTCGCATCTCGCCAATTCCTTCCGCGCCGGCCGGAACCACCGTTCCGCAGACAGCGCGTTGAACGAAAATGGCCGCGCCCGGGAGGCGTGTCGAGGCCGCGGCGAAAATAGCAACATGGCCATCGTCCGGCGGCTCATTCACAGTGGATTTATTGCCGCCATCCAACCAGAAACGGTTGAATTGTTCTCCCGACAACCATAGTGGTTCACCAGCATCTTGGTCATGTTGATGACGCCGGCTTTCGCCGCCCAAACGGCGATGCGTTCAAGTATCGCTCTATTGGAGAACAATGCGATGACTCTGCCCTTTTCCAATGCGCGCACCGGCGGAAAGATCCTGGTCGATCAGCTCCTGATCCACGGCGCCGACATGGCGTTCTGCGTGCCGGGCGAGAGCTATCTGGAGGTGCTGGATGCATTGTTCGATGTGCGCGACCGCTTCAAGCTCGTCAACGCCCGTCATGAGGCCGGCGCCGCCAACATGGCCGAGGCCTACGGCAAGCTTACGGGCAAGCCCGGCATCTGCATGGTAACGCGGGGTCCCGGCGCGTGCCATGCGTCGGTCGGTGTCCACACCGCATTCCAGGACTCGACGCCGATGATCCTGCTGATCGGTCAGGTCGGCCGCGATATGATGGATCGCGAAGCCTTTCAGGAGATCGACTACCGTCAGATGTTCGGCCCTGTCGCCAAATGGGCGGCGCAGATCGATGTCACGGCGCGGATTCCCGAATATATCGCGCGCGCCTTCCATATCGCGACCTCCGGCCGCCCTGGCCCGGTGGTGCTGGCATTGCCCGAGGACATGCTGACCGAAGTGACACAGGCGGGCGATGCGGTTTGCTATCGGCCGACGCAACCGGCCGCCCCGCCGCAGGCCTTCGCGCCAATTCGCGAACTGCTCGATGGCGCGAAGAAGCCCATGATCCTGGCCGGAGGTCCTGGCTGGAGCGACCGCGCCTGCGCCCAATTGCAGGATTTTGCCGAGGCCAACGGCATTCCGGTCGCGACCTCGTTCCGCCGGCAGGATACTTTCGACAACCGGTCGTCATGCTTCGCCGGCGATCTCGGCACATCCGGGCCGCCCGCTCTGGTGCAGCGCTTCAAGGAAGCCGACCTGTTGTTCGTGATCGGTGCGCGCCTCGGCGAAATGACCACCCAGGGCTACACCATTCTTTCGGCGCCAACGGCCCGACCGAGGCTGGTCCATGTCCACGCCGACGCCGACGAACTCGGAAAGGTGTTCACGCCCGACATCGCCGTGCTGTCGTCTGCCGACAATTTCATGGCTGGCCTGACCGAGTGCCGCTGGTTTGCCGCGGATCGCTGGAGCACCTGGCGCAAATCCGCCCGAACCGACTATCTCAACGCGGTCGCGGCGCCCGACTGCACCCAGGCGCTGGACGTCGCCGCCGCGATGGTCGAACTCGGCAAGCGGATCGGCGACAACGCGATCGTCACGCTCGACGCCGGCAATCACACCGGCTGGCCGCAGCGCTATCTGACCTACGCGCGGCCGGGCCGCCAGATCGGTCCCACCAACGGCGCGATGGGCTATTCGGTGCCGGCGGCAGTTGCCGCGTCGCTGGTCCACCCGGATCGCATCGTGATCGGCTGCGTCGGCGATGGCGGTTTCATGATGAGCGGACAGGAAATCTCGACCGCCGTTCAGCACGGCGGCAAGCCGATCATTCTGCTGTTCAACAACAACATGTACGGCACCATCCGCATGCATCAGGAGCGCGAGCACCCTTCGCGCGTCGTCGGAACCGACCTCGTCAATCCCGACTTCGTGGCGATGGCGAAGGCGATGGGGGCGCATGCCGAGCGCATCACCCGCACCAGGGATTTTTCGCCGGCGCTCGAGCGCGCCATCGCGGCGAAACGTCCAGCGCTGATCGAACTGTGCACCGATCCGGAGCAGATCTCGACACGCACCACCATTACCAACCTGCGCGTAGCGGCCGAACAGCGGCAAACGAAAGCCGCTGCGGACTAAGGGCAAACCGCTAGCCCGGCGCAAACCCAAAAGCCCGCTCGAAACGCCTGGCGTAGGCCGGCCATACTTCGGGGTTGATGATGCGCGGCGGCCGCTTGCCGTCGAGCGCGCCGAGCATCTGCTCGGCGGCGATCCGGCCCATATTGATCCGCGCTTCCCTGGTCACTCCCGCCGTATGAGGGCTCGCCAGCACGTTGTCGAACTGCAGCAGCGGATGGTCCGGCGGCGGCGGCTCCTTGGCCCAGACATCGAGGCCGGCGCCGGCGATGCGCTTGTCGCGCAGCGCATCATAAAGCGCCGCTTCGTCATGGATGAAGCCGCGGGCGGTGGTGATGAAATAAGCATGCGGCTGCATCAGCGCGAATTCCCGCGCGCCGATCATGCCGCGGCTCTCTTTCGTGAGCGGACAATTGATCGAGACGTAATCGGAGCGGCGCAGCACCTCATCGAGCTCGACCTTTTCGCCGCCGCGCGTCGCCATCTCGGCTGCCGAGAGATAGGGGTCGTAGGCCAGCACCTTCATGCCGAGCAAACCCTTGCACAGTTCGGCGATGCGGCGGCCGACATTGCCGAGCCCGACGATGCCGATGGTCTTGCCCTGCGCCTCGGTGCCGATCAGGGCGTTGCGGTTGACATTGGGATCGCGCCGCAGCGCGCGGTCCGCCTCGATGATGCGTTTCGACAGCGTCAGCATCATGCCGAGCGCATGTTCGGCCACGGAATGGGCGTTGCCGCCGGACTGGTTGACGACCAGCACGCCGGCCGCGGTGCAGGCCTCGACATCGACGGGATCGAAGCCGGCGCCGTTGCTGGAGACGATCAACAGGTTCGGCGCCCGCTTCAACAGCTCGGCATGGGCGTGGAAATGCGGCGCCAGTTCGTCGCGCGCGGCGCCGATCTGATAGGCATGCGCCGAAGCCAGGATCGGCGCAAAGACTTCCTCGGGCGTTTCGTTTTCGATCCGGTCGAGCCGCACGTCGGGCCGCGCCGCCAGCATCTCGGCATATATGGGGTGCGCCAGATATTTGACGTAGAACACGCGCTTGTTGTTCACGGACATGGTTGCTGCGACTTTCAGTTCGGGAAGCCATAGAGTTTGGCCGGATTGGCGACGAGGATGCGATGCTGCGTGGCCTGATCCGGCGTCCACGCCTGAAATAGCTCGAACAGGTGTCCGGCATCGGGCATTTCGCCTTCGACGCGCGGATGCGGCCAGTCGCCGCCCCACACCAGCCGTTCCGGATTGGCGGAGACCAGCGCCTCATGAAACGGCCGGGCGTCGGGATATTCGGGCGCGTTGCGACTGAGCCGATGGGCGCCCGACAGTTTGGCCCAGCACCAGCCGTCAGCGACCGCACGCAGCAGGCTCTGAAAGCCTTCCGTCCCAGTGCCGGCGCGGGCATCGGTGCGGCCCATGTGATCGATCACAACCGGCAGTCCGAGCGATTTCAGAACCGGCACGGTCTCGGGCAGATCCTTGACG
Organism: Bradyrhizobium sediminis; assembly: GCF_018736085.1. NCBI lineage: Bacteria > Pseudomonadati > Pseudomonadota > Alphaproteobacteria > Hyphomicrobiales > Nitrobacteraceae > Bradyrhizobium > Bradyrhizobium sediminis. The sequence continues at coordinate 3,720,607 of NZ_CP076134.1, forward strand.
TCGATCCAGAGCTGAAGATGCCATCCGAGCTCGGCCATGACGGGCGCGAGCGTTTGCGCCGCCGACAGCGGCACGCCGCCGCGGTAGTGCAATTGCCCGTCGCGGAAGAAATGATTGAAGCGCAGGCCGCGGACGCCGAGACGATTCCACTCCCGAAGCTCCGCCGGCGCGATATCGGCGTCGGCCACCGCGACGCCGCGCAGGCGGTCGGGCCGGCGCGCCAGCGCATCGAGCATGGCGGAATTGTCGCGGCCATGCGCGCTACCCTGCACCAGCACGCCACGCGCAAATCCGATTGCATCGAGCATGCCGAGATATTTCTCGAGCGGCGCATCCGGCGGCGTGTAGCTGCGATCAGGGGTGTAGGGAAACCGCGCCGCCGGCCCGAACACATGCGCATGGGTATCGCAGGCATCGGGCGGCGGCGGTACTTTCGGCCGGCTGACATCGCGCGGCGGCAGGCAAGCTTGTATCGTCAATGTCATTCGGCCTTCATGCCGGCGGCCTTGACGATCGGCGCCCACTTCTCGTAGTCGGCCCGAATCTTGGCATCGAACGCTTTCGGCGAACTGCCGATCGGCGACGCGCCGAGCTTGGCCAGCCGCGCCTTCACGGCGTCCGTGTTCAAGGCCGCGACGAAGTCCTGCGAGAGTTTGGCAACGAGATCGGCGGGCATGCCGGCCGGCCCGAGCAGGCCCCACCAGACTTCTGTGTCGTAGCCCGGCACGGTCTCGGACATGCTCGGCACGTTGGGTAGCAGCGACGCCCGCGAAGCAGTGGTGACCGCGAGCGCACGGACCGTGCCGGCCTCGAGCTGCGGGATTGATTCCGGCCCGTTGTTGAACGACATCGCAACCTGTCCGCCCAGGAGATCGTTGATGGCGGGTGCGCCGCCCCTGTAGGGAACGGCATTGAGATCAATCTTGGCGAGATTCTTCAGGAGTTCGCCGGCCAGGTGCGTCGATGTCCCGGTGCCCGCATAGGCAAAGGACAGGCTTCCCGGTTTGGCGCGCGCCTGCGCGATCATGTCGCCGAGCGACTTGAACGGGGAATCGGCACGCACCAGCAGGATGTTGGGCGACGACCCCAGCAGCGATATCGGCGTGAAGTCCTTGAACGTATCGTAGGGAATTTTCGGGTGCAGCAACGGATTGGTGGCGTGGCCGCTGGCGACGACGATCAGGGTGTAGCCGTCCGGCGGCGATGCGACGAGCGCCTGCGACGCGACCAGGCCGCCCGCCCCCGGCCGGTTTTCAACGACGACGGATTGACCCCATTGCTTTGAAACCACATCGCCCAGCGTGCGGGCGAGGATGTCGACGCCGCCACCGGCCGCATAGGGCACGAAGATATGCACGGGCTTCGACGGAAACGACGACTGCGCGGATGCAGTCACACCCGCGCTCAACATCGCCGCCGCGACGACGGCCCACCTCAGAAAGCTGTCCATGGCACCCCTCCCGCTATTCATTATTTCGATTTCTTTTATCGCACAGAGGCATACCCCAAAGGCACAGGTCGCCGCTACGATCGGCGCATGTTGACAATCCCGGAGATCGCGTCAAGTTTCGCCGCGCCGACAGAACGGCCGTGATCGCGTCGCGAACGGAAACCGTCGCAAAAAAGCAATAAGGGAGAATTCGATGGCGGCCGCCGAGGGACAAACCTCGCCTCAAGCTTCCGGGAAGAACTGGCACGAGGTGGTGCTGCAAACGCTCAAGCGCAACGACATCCGGCTGGTGCCCTACGTCCCCGACCGCGTGCTGACGACGCTGATCAAGAGCATTCACGCCGATCCGTTCTTCACGACCTTTCCAACCGCGCGCGAGGAAGAAGCGGTCGGCATCATCTCCGGCGCCTGGATGGGCGGCATGCGCGGCGCCGTGCTGATGCAGACTTCCGGCTTCGCCACGCTGGCCAACGTGCTGGCGTCGCTGGTGGTACCCAGCCAGATCCCGCTGATCATGTTCGTATCAGAGCGCGGCACGCTGGGTGAATTCAACTACGGGCAGACGCTGGTGTGCCGCACCATGCGGCCAGTGCTGGATTCGCTGGCAATGGAGCATCACACCTGCACCAGGCTCGATGAATTCGAATTCATCGTCGATCGGTCGATCAAGCAAGCCATCACCACGCAGGCGCCGGTGGCGCTGATCCTGTCGCCGCTGTTGACCGGCGGCAAAGTCTTCGACAAGTGAGTGAAGCCATGAACACGGCAACCAACGGCCCCGCCCGCAACACCAAGGTGATGAACCGGTTCGATCTCACTTCGAGGCTGGTCGCGAAGCTGAAGAACGAGGAAGCCGTGATCGGCGGCATCGGCAACACCAATTTCGACCTGTGGGCCGCCGGCCACCGGCCGCAGAATTTCTACATGCTGGGCAGCATGGGGCTGGCCTTCCCGATCGCACTCGGCGTCGCGCTGGCGCAGCCGAAGCGCCACGTCTTTGCGCTGGAAGGCGACGGCTCGCTGCTGATGCAACTGGGATGCCTGTCCACCATCGCGACGCTGAAGCCGAACAACCTCACCATGATCGTGATGGACAACGGCATCTACCAGATCACCGGCGCGCAGCCGACCCCGGCCGCGGCGGTGGCGGACATCATCGCCATCGCCATCGGCTGCGGTCTTTCGAACAGCGCCTGGGCGGCCGACGAGGAGGATTTCGAGCGTCTCGTCGATCAATCGATGACGGCCTCCGAGCCTGTGCTGATCGGGGTGCGCATCGACGACAAGCCGGGGGTCGGCGTCACCCGCCGCGATCCCGTGCAGATCCGGGAGCGCTTCATGCACGGCATCGGCGTGCGGGAACCGCTATAAAAAGAGGCATTAACCAAAGGGCATCGTCAGTTCGCATCTGCGGAATATCCTGCCGCCAATCGTGTTATCCCATTCCCATGACGATGCCCCTTCGAATATTCGCCTGGCTGCTCGCCGCGGCGGTGGCCTTTGCGACGCTGGGGCCGCCGGGATTGCGGCCGCATTCCGACCTCGGTCAGAACGGCGAACACGCCCTCGCCTTCGTCCTGATCGGGCTCGCCTTCGGCCTCGCCTATACGCAGCGCCGCCTGCTGACGGCGGCGGCCGCCGTTGTGATGATCGGCCTGATCGAGGTCCTGCAATTCTGGGCGCCGGGACGGCATGCACGATGGTCGGATTTCGTCGTCGACGCGCTCGCCGCCTGCGTCGGCCTCGCCGCAGCGGCGGCGCTGGACTGGGCCATCCAGCGATCCCGCACCCAGACTTCGCAATAAACGTCCCCGCGGGACCGAGTCCCGCGAGGATCAATCTCAGAAGATTCCGTCGAGCGGGTCAGTCGATGATCCTGATAATCCTGCGCGTCCGCGGCTCGACGATCACCCGCCGGTCGTTCACGACCGCATAACGATATTCGGTGTGGCTCGGAACCGACGGGCAAATCAGTAGAGGATTACACCGTGCCTTGCAGTCCCGAAAATGGAAGGCGTAGCAGCAGAGGCACCTTCCTTGCTGCCGATCAGGTCGAACAATGCCCGCAGCTCGAGCCCAAGCTGACATCGCCGTGAGACACCCGGATTTCGGCTATTGACCCAACTCGGAAATCGCGTCTCTTTGATGAACGCTCGTTGTCATGTCGCTAAACTGGGATTGCAAAACATATTTTGCATCAAATCGCTTCGCGATAGAGCCCTACCATCCGGTCCGCTTCTTTAGTTTCTTCACGCGATGCTTCTGATAGTCGAGCACGGCCGCCGCGAAGGGGAGCGTGCGGCGCACGCGCACGTGGGTAAGCGAGATCACGACCGCGCTCTCGACGTCCTCGGGCTGGATGTGGCACATGATTCCGCCGGCATCACCAAGGTAGGAGATTTTCGAGACGGTCTCGATGGACCTGACGGCTGCCGGATTCTGCTGTCGAGCGAGATGCTCGATCAGGTCGGGCATCAAGGCGACCTCGAACGGCACCGCCGCATCTAGAATGGCCATGAGTTCGCGAGTCTTCTTCGGCTTATCGAGCATCGGCGTCACCCGTTTGATATTGAGCGTGATGATTCGATCATTGCTGATGATAGGGAATAGGGCTCAGTAGAGCCACTCCAGATGCGTCGCACAGTCGCCGTTTCGCGGCGCAGATGATCGCGATCTTCAAGGAAGCCACCCGGCTCGAAGCCGACTTCTGGGAAATGGGCTGGCGCGCGGATAAGCGTTGAATGGTCACTGACCACGTACCGAGTCGGAAGGCGTGTGAAACATCGTTGCCAGAGGCACCAGGATCTAGTCCTCGTTCGCCTTGAACCGTCCCAGTCCCTTCAGCACGAACGGCGCCACCAGCGCGATCAGCGCGATGCCGAGCAGCGTCGCCGACATCGGGCTCTGCAGCAGCGCCAGGGGATCGCCGAGGCTGATCGCCAGCGCGCGGCGCAACTGGCTTTCGGCGATCGGTCCTAGGATGAGACCGATGACGACAGGCGCGATCGAAAAATCGAACCTGCGCATCAAAAAGCCCATCACTCCGAAGCCCGCCAGCATCGACAGTTCGACGACCGACGGCTTCGCCGCGATGGTGCCCATCGTCGCGAACACGAGAATCCCGGCGTAAAGCCACGGCTGCGGGATCGCGAGCAGTTTCACCCACAAGCCGACCAGCGGCAGATTGAGAACCAGCAGCATGCAGTTGGCGATGAACAGGCTTGCGATCAGGCCCCACACCAGGTCGGGCCGCTCGGCGAACAACAGCGGTCCCGGGTTCAGGCCGTATTGCTGAAAGCCCGCCAGCATCATCGCGGCGGTTGCCGATGTCGGAAGCCCAAGCGTCAGCAACGGCACGAGGGTGCCGGCAGCGGAGGCGTTGTTGGCGGCTTCGGGCCCCGCGACGCCTTCGATCGCGCCCTTGCCGAATTCCTCCGGATGCTTCGCCAGCCGCTTCTCGGTGGAGTAGGACAGAAATGTCGGAATCTCCGCGCCGCCGGCGGGAAGCGCGCCGATCGGAAAGCCGAACATCGTCCCGCGCAGCCACGGTTTCCATGACCGCTTCCAGTCCTCCTTCGTCATCCATAGCGAGCCGCGCACCGGCTCGAGCTTCTCCTCGGTGTGATGACGGCGCGATGCGACGTAGAGCGCCTCCCCCAGGGCGAACAGGCCGACCGCAAGCGTCGTCACTTCGACGCCATCGAGCAGTTCGGGGATGCCGAAAGCGAGCCGGGCCTGGCCGGTGAGCTTGTCGATGCCAACAAGCCCGAGCGTCAGCCCGATGAACAGGCTGGTCAGTCCGCGGATCGGCGAATCTCCGAAGGTTGCCGACACCGTAACGAAGGCCACGCACATCAACGCAAAATAATCCTCAGGCCCGAAGCGCACCGCAAAATCGACCAGCCACGGCGCCAGAAACGCCAGGCCAATGGTGGCGATGGTGCCCGCGACGAACGAGCCGATCGCAGCGGTCGCAAGCGCGGGACCGCCGCGGCCGGCCTTGGCCATCTTGTTGCCCTCGAGCGCGGTCGCCATCGATGCGCTCTCGCCGGGCGTGTTGATGAGGATGGCGGTGGTCGATCCGCCGTACATGCCGCCGTAATAGATGCCGGCGAACATGATCAGCGAACCGCCGGGATCGAGCTTGTAGGTCACCGGCAGCAGCAACGCGACCGTGAGCGCGGGACCGATGCCGGGCAGCACGCCCACCGCGGTGCCGAGCAGCACGCCGATCAGCGCATAAAGCAGGTTCATGGGCTGGGCGGCGACGGCCATGCCATGCGCGAGCGCGGCGAAGGTGTCCATTACAGCAGTCTTTCCAGAGGGCCGGCGGGAAGGCTCAACGTCAGCAGCCGATCGAAAGCGAGATAGATCACGGTGGTCATCACGAGGGCGATGGCAGAGTCGGCGAGAATGGCGCGCCGTCCAAAGGCCGCCGATGTGGTGACGAACTGCGCCGACGTCGCCAGGATAAAGCCGCCGCCAAGACCGATGATGGCAATCAGAAGCGCAAGCCCGGCGAGAATCAGCCACACCGCCTTGGGATCGGCGCTTTCGCGCGGCGGCAGATTGCCGCGCAGCGCGTCGATCAGATTGCCGATCGAAAGAATGCCGAGCCCGACGGCGATGACGACCGGCATCGCCTCGGGCCCCATTCCGTAGACCGTGTTGGATTGCAGTCGGCTCGCGTCCCAAACCAGCACCCCGGCAAGGGCCGCGAGCGCCAGGGCAATGACGAGACCCGCGGAATCGACGCGATGCGACGCCGGGCCATGTGGAAGATCACCGGGCGCGCCGTCCGGCGTCATGATTTGACGAGGCCGACCGACTTCAACACGTCGGTGACGCGCACAGTTTCCTTCTTCAGGAAATCCGCGAACGCATCGCCGCCAAGATAGGCGTCATCCCAACCCTTCTGCTTGAGGATGTCCCTCCAGGCGTCGGACTTGGCCATCTTCTCCACCGCATCGCTCAGGGTCTTGCGCTGTTCCGCCGTGATGCCGGGAGGTGCGACCACCGAGCGCCAGTTGGCCAGCACCAGGTCGATCCCCTGTTCCTTGAAGGTCGGAATATCGACGCCGGCCAGGCGCTTTTCCGACGTCACGCCGAGCGCGCGCAGTTTGCCGGACTTGATCTGACCTGCGTATTCGCTCAGTCCTGAAATGCCCGCGGTGACTTTCGCGCCCAGAATGGCCGCCAGCGACTCGCCACCTCCGGAAAATGGAATGTAGTTGATCTTCTTCGGGTCGGCGCCGACCGTCCGCGCGAACAGTGCCGCCATCACGTGGTCGACGCCCCCGGCCGAGCCGCCGGCAAACGTTACCTTGGCGATATCCGCCTTGAGGGCGGCGGCAAGATCCTGCGCCGTCTTGATCGGTGAATTCGCCGGCACCACGATCACCTGGACCTCCTCGGTGAGGCGCGCAATCGGCGTCACCTGATCGAGCGTGACCGGCGATTTGTTCATGGCCAGCGCCCCGACCATGACGAAGCCGTTCACCATCATCTGGTTGCCATCGCCCTTGGCGCCGTTGACGAACTGCGCGATGCCGACGCTGCCACCGGCGCCTGCAACGTTGGTGACCTGGACGCTGCGCGCGATACCGGCGGCGACAAGGGCTTGCTGCATCGCGCGCGCGGTCTGATCCCAGCCGCCGCCGGGGGCTGCGGGCGCCATCACCTTGAGTTCGAGCTGCTGCGAGAGGGCCGGACAGCCGGCCGCAAGCGTCAGCGCGACGACGGCGCCGAGCAGGCGCGCATGAAACGGGATCATCGGAGTTCCTCCAGGCCTATGCGGGGCGGCTATTGTTGACGATTGGCCGCCGTGTCATTTCGTCGCATATCAACTGGAAAATCCGCCGCTGTCCAGAAAGGACTGTTCGCCGGCGCCGTGTTTCGCTGCAAAAACGCGATTACGGTGTGGAAAGCGTCAGAGTGGTGGCCAGCACCGCCTTGCCGGCGCCGGACGCCACCATCGCGACGCGGCCGCCGACTTTTGTCAGCGAACGCATGATCTCGCGGCTCTACATCCTGGTCAGCACATCGCGACCTGCATTCATCCGTGGGTGAATGCGTATTCGCTGGCGGATTGGTGAATTCCGCCTTGCCGCGCACGTCGCCATGAAGAACGCCGCTCCGGATCTCCGGAGCGGCGCTCGTCGCTCAGTCCTTACAGCAGGCCCGCGCCGCGCGCCCATTTGTATTTGGCGCCGAGCACCTCGACCGGCAATTCGGTCGAGTAGGCATAGGCCGGAATGCCGTTCTGGTAGAGATATTCGGCGGCCTCCTCGACCTCGACGTCGCCGGCGAGCGAAGCGACGATCGGTTTCACGAAGCCCTTGGCCTCCATCTCCTTCTTCACCTCGACCATGTTGCGGGCGAACACCATCGGCGGGGTGACGATGGTGTGCCAGTAGCCGAGGATCAGCGAATGGATGCGCTCGTCCGACAGCCCGAGCTTGACGGTGTTGACGTAGGTGATCGGCGGCTCGCCGCCGGTGATGTCGACCGGGTTGCCGGCGGCGCCGAACGGCGGGATGAACTTGCGGAATGCCGCATCCAGATCCGGCGGCATCGCCATCAGCGAGAGACCGTTGTCTACAACCGAATCGGACAACAGCACGCCGGAGCCGCCCGCGCCGGTGATGATCAGCACGTTCTCGCCCTTCGGCGTCGGCAACACCGGCACGCCGCGGGCGAATTCGAGCAATTGCCGCAGGCTGCGGGCGCGGATCACGCCGGACTGCTTGAACACGTCCTCGTAGATCTTATCGTTGCCGGCGAGCGCGCCGGTGTGCGAGGACGCGGCCTTGGCGCCCGCCGAGGTGCGGCCGGCCTTGAGCACGATCACCGGCTTCTTCTTCGAAACCCGCTTGGCGGCGACCGCGAAGGCGCGGCCATCCTTCAGGTCCTCGCAGTGCTGGGCGATGAGGTTGGTGTTCGGGTCCTGCTCGAAGAAGGCCAAGAGATCGTCCTCGTCGATGTCGGACTTGTTGCCGAGGCCGACGATCGCGGAGACGCCCATCTTGGCCGAGCGCGAGAAGCCGATGATCGCCATGCCGATGCCGCCGGACTGCGACGACAGCGCCGCGTGGCCCTTGACGTCGTAGGCGGTGCAGAACGTGGCGCAGAGATTGGCGGGGGTATAGTAGAACCCGTAGATGTTCGGCCCCATCAGGCGGACGTTGTACTTGTTGCCGACTTCGACGATTTCGGCCTGCAATTCAGGCGCGCCCGCCTCGGCGAAGCCCGACGGAATCAGAACGGCGCCGGGAATTTTCTTCTCGCCGCACTCGACCAGCGCGCCGGCGACGAACTTCGCCGGGATCGCGAACACCGCGGTGTCGATCACGCCAGGCACATCCTTGACGCTCTTGTAGGCCTTGTAGCCGAGAATCTCGGCGGCCTTCGGATGGATCGGATAGATCTCGCCCTTGTAGCCGCCGTTGATCAGGTTCTTCATCACCGAGTTGCCGATCTTGCCGTCTTCGGCGGAGGCGCCGATCACGGCAACCGCCTTCGGCATCATGATGCGGTTCATCGCGGTGACGATTTCCTCGTTCGAGCGCGGCGCCGGACGCGGCTTGTAGTCGAAATCGACGACGATGCGCACGTCGGCGGCGATCGCGTCGTTCTTGGTGGCGAATACCGGGTTGAGGTCGAGTTCGACGATTTCAGGGAAATCGCTGACGAGCTGCGACACCTTGACGATGACGTCTGCCAGCGCGTCGCGGCTAACCGGATCGCCGCCGCGCACGCCCTTCAGCATGTCATGGGCCTGGATGCCGTCGAGCATCGACAAGGCGTCGTCCTTGGTCGCAGGCGCGAGCCGGAAGGTGATGTCCTTCAAAATCTCGACCAGCACGCCGCCGAGGCCGAAGGCCACCAGCTTGCCGAACGAGCCGTCGGTGATGGAGCCGATGATGACCTCGGTGCCGCCGGCCAGCATCTGCTGGACCTGGACGCCTTCGATCTTGGCGTCGGCCTTGTACTTCTTCGCATTCGCCAGAATGGTGTCATAGGTCTTCTCGGCGTCGGCGGCGGTCTTGACGCCGACCACCACGCCGCCCGCTTCGGTCTTGTGCAGAATGTCCGGCGAGACGATCTTCATCACCACCGGAAAACCCATGCCGGAGGCGATCTTGCCGGCGTCGGCGGCCGACTTGGCGACGCCCTCCTTCGGGACCGGGATGCCGTAGGCATCGCACACCAGTTTGCCTTCCGGCGCCGTCAGGCTGGTGCGTTTGTCCGCCTTGACGGAATCGAGGATTTTGCGGACCGCATCTTTGGAATTCGACATTGGCTTCCCTCCTTGGCGTCTGTTTTTTGGTTCGCTGGCAGCGCGTGCGGGCGTCAGGACTGCAAATTCCCGGCGCACATTCAATCGAGGTTCCCGATGATCGCTTACGCGGGTCCGCGTTGGCTGCGGTATTCCTGGGTGGTAGTGGTCGACCACCTATGGCATTTGGTATGCCAGAGACAAGATTGTCAAGCCGATGCAAGGAGTGGAAGTGCTGAAAACACGGTCAACTTGACAGTGTGGTATTTGGTATGCCAAAAACTCTCTTGGTAATCTTCTGTTAAAAGGCGTCTCCGCAACGGAGGAGACCAGTCGTGCCCACACGGAAACCAACCAAGGCGCCGCCACCCATGGCTGAGGCAGAAATCGCGATCGTCCGCATTGCGCCGGAGACCAGCTTCAAGAACAAAGCCTATGAGGCGTTGAAAGAGGCGATCCTCAAGATGGACATCTACGCGACGCCCGAGCCGGTGATGCTCGACGAGCGCGCGCTGTCCGAACGTCTCGGCGTCAGCCGCACCCCGATCCGCGAAGCGATCGCGATGCTGGAACAGGACGGCTTCGTCAAGACGGTGCCACGCCGCGGCATCATCGTCGTGCGCCGCACCAAGAGCGAGATCGTCGACATGATTCGCGCCTGGGCCGCGCTCGAGAGCATGGCCGCGCGGCTGATCACGACGACTGCGCGCAAGAAGGACATCTCCGCGCTGCGCGACTTCTTCAGGAATTTCGGCAAGGACCGCCTGCCGCAGGACCACGTCGAGGAATATTCCAAGGCCAACATCGCCTTTCACCAGGCGCTGATCTCGCTCTCGGAGTCGCCGACGCTGGTCGATATGACCAACGATATCCTGCTGCACGTGCGCGGCTACCGGCAACTGACGATCGGGCGAACGGACCGCACCGCAACCTCGTTGCCCGAACACATGGCGATCATCGAAGCGCTCGAGGAGCGTGACACCGAATTGGCGGAAAAGCGCGCGCGCGATCACACGCTCGGCCTTGCCGCCTATGTTGAAGCGCACGGCCAGGAGCTGTTTTAGCGAAGGACGGCTTTTTATTTTGGACCAGCTGGATGAGGCAAAGACTCGTCCAAACCAAGAAACGACAGGGAGAAGCGGAATGTCCGCAGTAGTGCAGACCATCGATGCCAACGCAGCCGACGAACGTGAACTGACGGACGGCTTTCATCTCGTCATCGATGCGCTGAAACTCAACGGCATCAACACCATCTACGGCGTTCCGGGGATTCCGATCACCGATCTCGGCCGCATGGCGCAAGCCGCCGGCATTCGCGTCATCTCGTTCCGCCACGAGCAGAACGCCGGCAATGCCGCGGCCATCGCCGGCTTCCTGACCAAGAAACCCGGCGTCTGCCTGACGGTTTCGGCGCCCGGCTTTCTCAACGGCCTGACGGCGCTGGCCAACGCCACCACCAACTGCTTCCCGATGATCCTGATCTCGGGCTCGTCCGAGCGCGAGATCGTCGACCTGCAGCAGGGCGACTACGAGGAGATGGACCAGCTCGCAATCGCCAAGCCGCTGTGCAAGGCGGCGTTCCGCGTGCTGCATGCCGCCGACATCGGCATCGGGCTGGCGCGCGCGATCCGCGCGGCGGTGTCGGGACGTCCGGGCGGTGTCTATCTCGATTTGCCGGGCAAGCTGTTCTCCCAGGTGATGGACGCCGAAGCCGGTGCCAAGTCGCTGGTCAAGGTGATCGACGCGGCGCCAGCGCAAATTCCGGCTCCCGCCGCGGTCAAGCGCGCGCTCGACGTGTTGAAGAGCGCCAAGCGTCCGCTGATCATCCTCGGCAAGGGCGCGGCCTATGCACAGGCCGACGACGACATTCGCGCGCTGGTCGAGAAGAGCGGCATTCCGTTCCTGCCGATGAGCATGGCCAAGGGTCTCTTGCCCGACACCCATCCGCAATGCGCAGGCGCGGCGCGCTCGACCGTGCTCAAGGACGCCGACGTCGTGATGCTGATCGGCGCCCGCCTCAACTGGCTGCTGTCGCACGGCAAGGGCAAGACCTGGGGCGAAGCACCCAAGAAGTTCATCCAGATCGACATCGAGCCCAGGGAAATGGACTCCAACGTCGAGATCGTCGCCCCCGTGGTCGGCGACATCGGCTCCTGCATTGCCGCCCTGCTCGCCGGCATTGACGGCAAGTGGCCGGCGCCGCCGTCCGACTGGACCGGCGCGGTAAGAGCAAAGCGCGACGACAACGTCGCCAAGATGGCGCCGCGGCTGATGAACAACAACTCGCCGATGGACTATCACGGCGCGCTCGGCGCGTTGCGCAGCGTCATCAAGGAACGGCCGGATGCCATCCTGGTCAACGAGGGCGCCAACACGCTCGATCTAGCGCGCGGCATCATCGACATGTATCAGCCGCGCAAGCGCCTCGACGTCGGCACTTGGGGCGTGATGGGCATCGGCATGGGCTTTGCGATCGCAGCCGCCATCGAGACCGGCAAGCCGGTGCTCGCCGTCGAGGGCGACAGCGCGTTCGGTTTCTCCGGCATGGAAGTGGAGACGATCTGCCGCTACAACCTGCCGGTCTGCGTCGTCATCTTCAACAACAACGGCATCTATCGCGGCACCGACGTCAATCCGACCGGCGGTGCCGACGTGGCGCCCACCGTGTTCGTCAAGGGCTCGCGCTACGACAAGATGATGGAAGCCTTCGGCGGCGTCGGCATCAACGCGACCTCGCCGGACGAGCTGAAGCGGGCGGTCGACGCGGCGATGAATTCCGGCAAGCCGACCCTGATCAACGCCGTGCTCGATCCCGCCGCCGGCAGCGAGAGCGGCCGCATCGGCAACCTCAATCCGCAGAGCAAGCTGAAGAAGAAATAACCCGCCATATCGGGCGGGACCGGCACCCGGCCCCGCCCCTCATTCATTCCTGCGCGCGCGCAGGAGCAGACACCATACGGAGCAAGACGATGACAAAGGCGCTGAAGGGCGTTCGCATTCTCGATTTCACCCACGTCCAGTCAGGGCCGACCTGCACGCAGTTGCTGGCCTGGTTCGGCGCCGACGTGATCAAGGTCGAGCGCCCGGGCGTCGGCGACATCACCCGCGGTCAATTGCAGGACATCCCGAATGTCGACAGCCTGTATTTCACCATGCTCAACCACAACAAGCGTTCGATCACGCTCGACAC